>JBOGDL010000343.1:0-8522 GCA_050701815.1 Micromonosporaceae bacterium
GGCCGCCCGTCCTCGGTGACGCCGGCTGGCACGCTCGCCGCCGGTTGCTGGGTCAGGTTGAACGGGTACGTGAACGGCGTCCACTGTGGCCACTCGGTGAAGTCGCTGCCGGGGGGAACGTCATGGCCGGCCTCGAACGCCGGGATCGGCATGGTCGGGGTGATCAGCACGTCGTACTGCTGATGGAAGATGCCCATGTGCACGCCCAGCTGCATCCGGACGTCCTGCGCGGTGAGGTATTCGCTCGCCGAATAGCTCTTGCCGCGCCGCCACAGCTCCAGCAGACCCGGGTCCAGCTTGTCCTCGGCGCCCTCGGCGAAGCTGTCCAGCATCTGTGCGGCGCCGGCGGCCCAGAGCACCTGGAACGCGTCGACCGGGTCCCGGAACTCGGGGTCGACCTGGTCCACCATGACACCCGCGTCGGTCAGCGCTTCCACCGCGTTGCGCACGATCTCCGCCACCTCGGGGTTCACGTCGACGTAGCCGAGGGTGGGGCTGAACGCGGCCCGCACGCCCCGCGCGTCCCGGCGCACCGCTTCCCGGTACGAGCTCCAGGGCGGCGCCAGTGCGGTGGGGTCCCGCGGGTCGGGCAACGCGAGCACGTCCAGCATCAGGCCCACGTCGTCCACGGACCAGGTCATCGGGCCGGCGTTGGCGAGGGCGCCGAACGGGCTCGGCGGGTACAGCGGGATCCGCCCGTACGTGGGCTTGAACCCGACGATGCCGCAGAACGACGCGGGGATCCGCACCGAGCCGCCGCCGTCGGTGCCGACCGAGATGGGGCCCATCCCGGTGGCGACCGCAGCCGCGCTGCCGCCGCTGGAACCACCGGCGGTGAGGTCATGCCGCCACGGGTTACGGGTGATCCCGCACGGCGGGCTGTCAGTGACCGCCTTCCATCCCAACTCGGGGGTGGTGGTCTTGCCCAACAGCACGGCGCCGTGCTCGCGCAACCGCGCGGTCACCGGGGCGTCGGCGTCCCATAGCTGATCGGGGTCGATCGCCGCCGAGCCGCGCAGGGTGGGCCAGCCTTCGGTCAAGAAGATGTCTTTGATCGACGTCGGAACACCGTCGAGCAGCCCCATCGGGTTGTTGTTCTGCCAGCGCTCCTCGGAGTCTTTGGCCTGCGCCAGCGCGCTCTCGGCGTCCACCAGGCAGAACGCGTTGCACTCTGCGTCCTGTTCTTCGATACGGCGCAACGCCGCCTTGGTCGCCTCCACCGGGGACATCTCACCGGCCGAGTACGCCGCGACCAGATCCGTCGCAGTCATCGCGGTCTGCTCGACCACCTTGTCCTCCCCCTCCGCCATCGCGGCGGACTGGTCTGTGGCTCCCCGCCTGTGACAATCACGTTCGGCACCTAACCAGTCACGAACTGTTTGTGCTGGTCACGGCCGCTGGGTGGGTTTTGGGTAGCCCAACTCCTTGTCGACCACGTTACGCAGCGATTCGCCCGCGATCCACCGCTGAAAGTTGTCTGTGAAGATCGAGACAAGCGCTGATTCCCACCCTATGAAGTCGCCGGACATGTGCGGGGACACCACGACGTTAGGCATCGACCATAGTGCAGAGCCTTTCGGCAACGGCTCGGCCTCGAACACGTCTAGCGCGGCGCCTGCGATGTCACCCGCGGTGAGTGCAGCTTCAAGATCAGAGGTGATCACGTGGGCTCCTCTGCCCACGTTCACAAACCGCGCGGTCGGCTTCATCGCGGCGAACGCGGCCGCGTCGAACATCCCCCGGGTGGCGTCGGTGAGCGGGGCCGCGCAAACCACGTAATCGCCCCACCCGAGCCGAGAGGTCAGATCCTCGGCCGCGTGCACCACCTCGAAGTCCGGGTCCTGCCCCCGGGCGGTGCGCCCGACTCCCGCCACCTGCAGCCCGGCCGCGCGCAACAGGCGCGCGGTCGCTCTGCCGATCCCGCCGGTGCCGACGATCAGGGCGCGCTTGCCGGCGATCCGCTCGGTTTCGCGATGCTGCCACTGCCGGGCCCGCTGGTGATCGACCGTGCCGGCGAAGTCCTTCGCGAACGTCAGCACCAGGCCGAGCACGTACTCGGCGATCGCGTCGTCGAAGACGCCTCGCGAGTTGGTCAACGCCACATCGCTGTCGCGGAGCCCGTCGAACATCAAGGTGTCGACGCCGGCGCTGGCGATGTGCACCCAGCGCAGCTGGTCGGCGTACGGCCAGGCGGCAGGCACCGCGTGGGAGAGGAAGTCCCACACGAAAAGCACCTCAGCGCCGCGAATCCCGTCCGGGAGCTCAGCCTCGTCGCAGAGCCGCACCTCGGCCTGGGCCTCCACCGCGTCGAAGTCGGGCGGACGCGTGGACCCCAGCACAGCCACCACCGGCCGTCGTGCGGCTCCGGCTCCGGGGGCGGCTGCGGCTTTGGCTGCGCCGCCCGGCGGGGCCGGTTTCCTCGCGACGGGATGCGGCACATCACCGCCGCCAGGTTCGGCGCCGGAGCCGCCCGTAGTTACATTTGAGCTGCTCACGGAGCTACCGGAGGAATCGTCCGTCGACGCCAAGAGGTGACACGTCTCCTTTCGGGCGCGGTGGTCTGGGTTACCCGTCTATTTCGGCTATGGACTGATCGTAGGGTTGATCGTATGGTTGTCAACAATCCGAGGATCAACCCCGGGGCTTTGTGGCAGGGACGTAAAGAGTTGCAGATTTCCGGGGGGTGAGAGTTGGACTTCACGTCCTTTGACTTTGAGGGCCCGCTGGCGCAACGCGGTATCGGAGTGATCGCGCCATTCGACTTGGCGCTCGAGCGCGAGTTGTGGCGCTGGGTCCCCGCCGAAGTCTCCCTCCACCTGGCCCGCACCCCTTACGAGCCAGTGCCGGTCAGCCTGGAAATGGCCGAGTTGGTCAGCCAGAGCAAGCACGTCGCCGCGGGAACCCGCGACGTGCTGCACGTCGAGCCGGAGGTGGTCGCGTACCTGTGCACCTCGGGGAGCTTCATCAACGGGGTGGCAGCCGAACAGGGCATGGTCAAGGTGATGCAGGAAGCGGGCGCGCCCGACGCGGTCACCACGTCCGGCGCGCTGGCCGAGGTGCTTCAGCTGCTGAACATCAAGACGGTGTCGGTGCTGACCCCGTACTACGCCGACCTGACCGCGAAGCTCCACGAGTTCCTCTCAGAGGTCGGCGTGCACACCGCCGCCAGCGAACATCTCGGACTCGGCGGAGGGATCTGGCGGGTGTCCTACCGCACGATCGCCGAGCACATCCACCGGGTGGACCGCCCCGACGCCGAAGCGATCTTCGTCAGCTGCACCAACCTGCCCACGTACGATCTCATCGCGCCACTCGAAGACGCCCTGGGCAAACCCGTCTTCACCGCGAACCAACTCACCATGTGGGCCGCACTGCGGCGGATGGACCTGCCCGTGGTCGGCCCAGGACGATGGCTGACCGAGGCCGACTGACCAGCACTCGTTCGCCTGCACCCCGTTGACCAGCAATTTTTCGCCAGCAGAGGAGGAGAGATTCATGACGACAGTGGGTTTCCTGTACCCGGGGCACGCATCCGAGGACGACTACCCGCTCGCCGAGCGCATGCTCGCCGCCGCCTTGCCCTCGCCGCCTCGACTCCTGGTCGAGCACACGTACGGCACCGATCTGCACGCCATCGCGGAGCTGCTTGACCTGGGCAGCGAAGACAAGCTCGCCGAGGGCGCCGCGCGGTTGCGCGCCCAGGGCGCCGAAGCCGTGGTCTGGGCCTGCACCAGCGGCAGCTTCGTGTACGGGCTCGCCGGCGCGTCCCAACAGGCGGCCGCCGTCGCCGAAGCCGCAGGGGCCCCCGCCTCAAGCACCTCGTTCGCCTTCGTGCACGCGGCCCGCGCCCTGGGTGTGCGCCGGGTCGCGGTGGCCGCCAGCTACCCGCAGGACGTCGCCGAGTGCTTCACCCAATTCCTGGGGGACACCGGACTGGAACCGGTGTCGCTGACCAGCTCCGGGATCGACACCGCGGCAGAGGTGGGCCAGTTGCCAGAGGCGTCGGTGATCGAACTCGCGCTCGCCAACGATCACCCGGACGCCGAGGCCCTGTTGGTCCCGGACACCGCGATGCGCACGTTCGGCTTGGTGGAAAAGGTGGAGCAGGCGCTGGGCAAGCCGGTGCTCACGGCCAACCAGGTCACGGTCTGGGAGGCGCTGCGGCTGGCCGGCGCCCCGCTGCGCTGCGAGGGGATCGGGGCGCTGTGGCGTGCGGATCCTTTCCGCCAGCAGACCCCCGAGCTGAGCGGGCTGGCCGAAGCCGGTCGGGGACAGGCCGCCCCACGGGAGGCTCGATGACAGTTCACGACATTGAGCCGGTGAGTCGAGAATCGACCGCCGGCATCATCGCGCGTCAGCTACGTGCCGCGATCATGAACGGGGCGCTGGCCCCCGGCACCCAGCTGACCGAGGCCGACCTGGCCGCCCAGTTCGAGGTCAGTCGCGGGCCGCTGCGGGAGGCGATGCAGCGGCTGGTGCAGGAGGGCTTGCTGCGCAGCGAGCTGCATCGAGGGCTCTTCGTGATCGATCTTGACGCCGCCGACGTCGACGACATCTACCTCGCGCGCACCGCTGTGGAGCGAGCCGCGGTGACCCGGATCGTACGAGCTGACAGCCTCCGTCAGACCGCCGTGGAGCAGCTCTCCGAAGTTCAGGAGCTGATGGTGGCCGCGGCCAGGGCCGGAGATCAGAACGCGATGTCGGACGCGGATCTGCGGTTCCATGAGGTGCTGGTCGAATCGTCGGGTAGCAAGCGGCTGGTGCGGATGGCGCAAACCTTGCTGGCCGAGACCCGGATGTGCCTGTCCGCGCTGCAGCTCACGTACCGCACCGCCGAGGAGCGGGTGGACGAACACCGCCAGATCGTCGAAGCGATCAGAGAGGCCGACGAGGAGCAGGTGCTGCACCTGCTCGAGGCCCACATGATCGACGCCGTCAACCGCCTCGCACCCCGGCCGTAGCGGCAACGCCACGGTGAAGCCGCCCGGCCGGTGCTGCGCCGGGCGGCTTCGATCGGGTCACGGCGTGGCGATCGCCACGTACTTGATCTCGAGGAACTCGTCGATCCCGACGGTCCCGCCTTCCCGGCCGATCCCGGACTGCTTCACCCCGCCGAAAGGCGCGGCCGGGTTGGAGACGATCCCCTGGTTCAGCCCGATCATGCCCGCTTCCAGCTTCTCGGTGACCCGCAAGGCCCGGTTCAGGTTGCTGGTGTAGAGGTAGCTGACCAGGCCGTACTCGGTGTCGTTGGCCTCGGCGATCGCTTCCTCTTCGGTGTCGAAGACGGTGATCGGCGCCACCGGGCCGAAGATCTCCTCGTGCGCCATCCGGGCCTCCTGTGGCACACCGGTCAGCACGGTCGGCGGGTAGAAGTGCCCCGGGCCGTCGACCGGCGAGCCACCGGTGAGCACCGTGGCACCGCGGTCAGCGGCATCAGACACCAGCTCGGTGACCTTGTCGATGGCGTTCTGGTCGATCAGCGGGCCCACGGTGACCCCGTCCTCAGTGCCGCGTCCGACAGACAGCGCGCCCATCCGCTCCGCGAGCCGGCGGCCGAACTCCTCCGCCACGCCGCGCTGCACGTAGAACCGGTTCGCCGCGGTGCAGGCCTCGCCGATGTTGCGCATCTTGGCCAGCATCGCGCCTTCGATCGCGGCGTCCATGTCGGCGTCGTCAAAGACCAGGAACGGCGCGTTGCCGCCCAGTTCCATCGAGGTGCGGAGCACCTTCTCGGAGGCCTGCTCAAGCAGCTTGCGCCCCACCCCGGTGGAACCGGTGAAGGAGAGCTTGCGCGCCCGTCCGTCCCGGATCAGGGGCTCCATCACACCGCCGGAGTTGCTGGTGGTGAGCACGTTCGCCACACCGTCGGGCAGGCCGGCCTCGGCCAGGATCGCAGCCAGGGCGAGCATCGAGAGCGGGGTTTGCGCGGCCGGCTTGATCACCGAAGTGCAGCCCGCGGCGATCGCGGGGCCCAGCTTGCGGCCTCCCATCGCCATCGGGAAGTTCCACGGTGTGATCAGGATGGACGGGCCGACCGGCTGCTTCATCACCAGGAACCGGCCGGCGCCGTTCGGCGCGGTGGCGAATCCCCCGTCGATCCGCACCGCTTCTTCGGCGAACCAGCGGAAGAACTCCGCCGCGTACAAAATCTCGCCCTTTGCCTCCGGCACCGGCTTGCCCATTTCCAGGGTCATCAGCAGGGCCAGGTCGTCGGCCCGGTCGACCAGAATCTGGTACGCCCGGCGCAAGACCTCGCCGCGTTCCCGAGGCGGGTACGCCGCCCATTCCGGCTGCGCCGCCACCGCGGCGTCCAGGGCCTCGACTCCGTCCGACGGGCTGGCGTCGGCGACCTCGCACAGCACCTCTCCGGTGGCCGGGTCATGCACCGGGAGGGTCCGGCCTTGAGCAGCTGCGCGCCACTTGCCGCCGATGAATAGCTCCTTGTCGACGGCGTCCACCACCGCCGCCTCCCGCGCTGTCAGGTGCTGGGGGTGACTAGTCATCAGTGCCTTCCTCCTTGCATCGACGGCTGTCAGGTCAGGGTGACACACGATCTGTTCGTGACTTCGTCAGAGATCTTGAGTTGTCGCCTGCCTGTCCAGCCACTGGGTTGACTTTGCCGTCCCCCGGGACCTCCTCCACCGGCTCGTCGCGACGCCGTTTGCGTGCTGGCGAGGCGGCCGCCGAGCCTCCTACCAGCCAGCCGATCTGCCTTCCGGCGGATCTGGCTCGGGTCGGCAGATCAGCCCCTGAAGTGCGGATAGCGGGCCCGGGATGGATTGAGTTCGTGTGGTCTGGTTCCCTTTGTCTTGCGTCTCGCCGGGATGTTAGACATATTGTTGACAATCCTACAAGGCTACTCAGAAAGCCAGCACTAGCCTGAAGCCCAATCACACCCGAGCCTGGAGCGCCGACTCATGACTGAGCTTTCGCCACACCTGAAGCAGGCCACCCCAGTGCTCGCCGCGCGCGGCGAGGGCGTCCACATCTACGACGAGAGCGGGCGCCGCTATCTCGACTTCACCGCCGGAATCGGGGTCACCAGCACCGGGCACTGCCACCCGCGGGTGGTCGCCGCGGCGCAGGAGCAAGTGGCCACGTTGATTCACGGCCAGTACACCACCGTGATGCACCGGCCACTGCTCACCCTGGTGGAACGCCTCGAAGAAGTGCTCCCGTCCGGGCTGGACTCGCTGTTCTTCGTCAACTCCGGCAGCGAAGCGGTGGAAGCCTCACTCCGGCTCGCCCGCCAAGCCACCGGACGCCCGAACCTGATCTCCTTCCAGGGTGGTTTCCACGGCCGTACCATCGGCGCCGCCACATTGACCACCTCCGGGACCAAAATGCGTGCTGGCTTCGCCCCGCTGATGGGCGGGGTGTACTACTCGCCCTTCCCCTACGCGTACCACTACGGGTGGGACCAGCAAACCGCCACCGAGTTCGCACTCCGCGAGCTGGACTACCTGCTCGCCACCCAGAGCGCCCCGAACGACACCGCCGCGTTCATCATCGAGCCGGTGCTCGGGGAAGGCGGCTACGTGCCGGCCGACCCGGCATTCGTCGCGGGACTGCGGGAGCGCGCCGACAAGCACGGCATCCTGCTGATCATTGACGAGGTGCAAACCGGCTTCGGACGTACCGGGAAGTTCTGGGGTCACGACCACTTCACCGTCTCCCCCGACATCGTGATCACCGCGAAGGGGCTGGCCAGCGGGTTCCCGATCTCCGCGATCGCCGCTCCCAAGGCGCTGATGGAGAAGGCATGGCCGGGCTCGCAGGGCGGCACGTACGGGGGCAACGCCGTCGCCTGCGCCGCCGCGATCGCCACCATGGACGTGATCAAGGACGAGGGTCTCGTCGGCAACGCGGCCACGCAGGGCGCCCGGTTGCTGGACGGGGTCCGCCAAGTGGCCGACAAACACTCTGCGGTTGGCGACGTGCGGGGCCTGGGTCTGCTGGTGGGCTCCGAGTTCACCGCGCCTGACGGCAAGCCCGACACCGCGACCGCGCAGCGGGCGCACGCGGCGGCAGTGGAGCGCGGCATGCTGTTGCTGACCTGCGGGGCGTACGGCAACGTGGTCCGGATGATCCCTCCGCTGATCGTCAAGCCGGAGCAGATCGACGAAGCGCTCTCGATCTGGGCAGACGCCGTGGCAGCCGCGACCGCGGGCTGAGCCTGAACGGCGGCTGCTCCGAACAGACCGTGCCCGTAATCGCGGCCACGGCAGATCGCACGCGGCCACGGCAGCCACGATCGCGCCACGGCGGTTGCGGTCGAGCCGCGGCCGCAGCCACGATCACAGTGATCAAGAGACCTGCTGCGGGCAGCGCTGGAAGTGCCCGCAGCACGGTCCTTGATCACCGCGGTCGCGCACCTGACCTCAAACCCACCCCCGACAAAGGAGTAACCATGGCTCGCTACATCACCATCACGCTGGACAAGCGCGGCGTCTCATGCCGGGCCAGGCTGCTGGACGATCTGGCGCCGCGTACCGCCAGGGCGGTGTGGGACGCGTTGCCGG
>JBOGDL010000344.1:0-4505 GCA_050701815.1 Micromonosporaceae bacterium
CGGTCACCACCCGCTGCAGTGCCGCCACCTGCGCCTCGGCGGCAGCATCGGCGCGCATGCCAGCGGTCGTGGGCCACGGCGCCACCATCACGCTGTCGCCCCTGGTCAGCGCCCGCCACAGCTCATCTGTCACGAACGGGATCACCGGGTGCAGCAACCGCAGCAACGCGTCGAGAACCTCCCCGAGCACTCGCCGGGTGGCATCTGCGGCGGGTCCACCAGCGGCCAGCACCGGCTTGGACAGCTCCACGTACCAGTCGCAGACGTCATCCCACGCGAAGTGGTAGAGCGTCTCGCAGGCCTTCGCGAACTCGTACGACTCGAAATGCTCGTCAACCTCCGACACCACCTGCCGCAGCCGAGACAGCACCCAGCGATCGATGGTGGAGAGCTGGTCGGGCGCCGGGAGTTCCCCGGCGACGGTGGCTCCCCGCAACAGCGCGAACCGGGTGGCGTTCCAGAGCTTGTTGCAGAAGTTGCGGGAGCCCTGCACCCACTCCTCGCCGATCGGCACGTCGACGCCGGGGTTGGCGCCCCGAGCCAAGGTGAACCGCAGCGCGTCGGAGCCGTACCGGTCCATCCATTCCAACGGGTCCACGGCGTTGCCGAACGACTTCGACATCTTCTTGCCGAACTGGTCCCGCACCATGCCGTGCAGCGCGATCGTCTTGAACGGGATGGCCTGTTCGGGCGCCCGGTCCTTCATCGCGTACAAGCCGAACATCATCATCCGGACCACCCAGAAGAAGAGGATGTCGTAGCCGGTGACCAGCACGCTGTTGGGGTAGAACCGGCGTAGATCGTCGGTGTCCTCCGGCCAGCCGAGAGTGGAGAACGGCCACAGCCCGGATGAGAACCAGGTGTCCAGCACGTCCGGATCTTGAACCCAGCCCTCCCCGCTGGGCGGCTCCTGGTCGGGGCCGACGCAGACGGTCTCGCCATCCGGGCCGTACCAGACCGGGATCCGGTGGCCCCACCACAGCTGGCGCGAGACACACCAGTCGTGCATGTTGTCCACCCAGTCGAAGTAGCGCTTGGCCATCTCGGGCGGGTGCACCTCGACCCGGCCGTCGCGCACCGCCTCCCCGGCGGCCTGCGCCAGCGGGCCCACCTTGACGAACCATTGCAGCGACAGCCGCGGCTCCACCGTGGTCTTGCACCGCGAGCAGTGCCCCACCGAATGCAGGTACGGGCGCACCTCCTTGACGATCCGGCTCTGCTCCCGCAACGCGGCCACGATCGCGGGCCTGGCCTCGAACCGGTCCAGTCCCTGGAACGGGCCGTGCGTGGTGATCACGCCGTGCTCGTCCATCACGGTGATCGCGGGGAGGTCATGCCGCTGGCCGATCTCGAAGTCGTTCGGGTCGTGCGCCGGCGTCACCTTCACCGCGCCGGAGCCGAACTCCGGGTCCACGTGCTCGTCGGCCACGATCGGGATCCGGCGACCGGTCAGCGGCAGCTCGATCTCGGCGCCGATCAAGTGGCGGTAGCGCTCGTCGTCGGGGTGCACCGCCACCCCGGTGTCGCCCAGCATGGTCTCGGCCCGGGTGGTCGCGACCACGATCTGGGTGTCGCCGTCGCCGTAGCGGATCGAGACCAGCTCGCCCTCGTCCTCGGTGTGCTCCACCTCGATGTCGGAGAGCGCGGTGTGGCAGCGCGGGCACCAGTTGATGATCCGCTCGGCGCGGTAGATCAAGTCGTCGTCGTAGAGCCGCTTGAACATGGTCTGCACGGCCTCGGACAGGCCCTCATCCATGGTGAAGCGCTCCCGGCTCCAGTCCACCGAGTCGCCCAGCCGGCGCATCTGATCCAGGATCTTGCCGCCGGACTCGGCCTTCCACTGCCACACCCGTTCCACGAACCGCTCGCGACCCAGGTCGTGCCGGGAGAGGCCCTCACCGGCCAGCTGGCGCTCCACCACGTTCTGGGTGGCGATCCCGGCGTGGTCCATTCCGGGCAGCCAGAGCGCGTCGTAGCCCTGCATCCGGCGACGCCGGGTCAGCGTGTCGATCAAGGTGTGCTCGAACGCGTGCCCCAGATGCAGCGAGCCGGTGACGTTCGGAGGCGGGATCACGACGCAGAAGGGCGGCTTGTCACGTACCGCGTTGTCGCCGTCGTCGCCGGCCTTGACGCGGCCGGCTTGAAGGTAGCCGGCCTCAGCCCAGCGCTGGTACAACGGCCGCTCTACCGCTGCGGGAGCGTACTGAGCGGGCAGCTCGACGGCGCCCTCGGGCTGGTGGGCAGTGTCTGTCGCGGCGGTGGCAGCCTCCGCCTGGCTCTGCTTCGCGGTCACCCCGCGAGTCTACGGAGGCAGCGGCGGAATCACCTCGGGTGTCCCGTGGCAAAGTTGCCCTGTGGCGCACACATCGACTGGATGGCTCACGAGGCGGGCGGCTGCCGACCCGATCGGGCTTGGTCGCGATGGATGACCTCGGGCTGCTGGGGCTGCTCAGCCCGTTCTGGCGTTCTGTGCTCGCGATCTGCGTGGCGGTGACGGTGGTCGCGGTCAGCTGGCGACTGCTGCGGGACGGACCGCCGCGCATGGTGCGGGGCATGCTCGGGGCGTTGTCAGTGGTCGCGGTGCTGGTGGCGCTCGCTGTGCTGCTCGGGTGACTGACTCGCGCCCTGGGACCGCCAGCCGGTCTGCGACACCCAGCTGTGGGCGGTTCAGGTCCCGGTGAAACTCACTCGGTGAGCCGGCGGTTGGCCAGGCTCGGCAGTTCGGCCCGAATCGTGGCCAGCCGATCCATGTCGATGTCCGCCACGGTGACGCCGGTGACGTCCGGCGCCTGCGCCAGCACCGTTCCCCACGGATCGATGATCATGCTCCTGCCGTAGCAGGTTCGCTTTGGCTCGTGATCGCCGATCTGGGCCGCCGCGATCACGTAGCACTGGTTTTCGATCGCCCGCGCCCGCAACAGCACTTCCCAGTGGTCCCGCCCGGTGTGCAGCATGAACGCGGCCGGCACGGTGAGCAGTTGCGCGCCGTCGATGGCCAGGCGTCGATACAACTCCGGAAACCGCAGGTCGTAGCAGACGGACATGCCCAGGCCGACCCCGTCAACGTCAGCGGTGACAGCCTCGGCACCCGGCGCGACATGCTTCGATTCGTGGTACGAGACTCGTCCGGGGATCTCCACGTCGTACAAGTGGATCTTCCGGTACCGCGCCGCCTGCTCGCCGTGAGGGTTGAGCAGCAACGAGGTGTTGTACGTGCGCCCCGGGTCCGGCCCGGTCTCGTGGAACGATCCGGCGAGCACCCAGATGCCCAGCGTTCGCGCCGCGTGCGCGAAGAACTGACCGAACTCCCCGTCCACCGGCTCGGGCTCGGGCGCGGTCGCCGCGGGGCCGAGGTAGTCGACGTACTCCGGCAGCACCGCCAACCGGGCGCCTCGATCAGCGGCTTGCTGCAGCAACTTACGGGCTGCGGAGAGGTTCGCGTCCCGGTCGTCTCGACTGTTGAGTTGGCACACGGCGACTCGCATGTCCGTCACCCTAGCGATCTTTCCGCCCCGATCGCTGGCTCTGCCTCGCAACCGCCAACCGGCTTGGCGCCCCGGGGGCGGGCGGCGGGACGCCGGGACGCCTGGGGGGCGGGCGGCGGGACGCCGGGGCTAGTCACGCACGAGCAGGGCCTCGGCGCCGAGCGGCGCGAACCCAGCCGCGAGAAACGCCCGTACGCTGGCCGCGTTTCCCGGCGCGATCTGGGCCCAGATCGGCCGACCTTCCGGCGCCAGGTGGCGCGCTGAAAGCGCGAGAGCTCGCCCCAGCCCGTTCCCACGGTGTCCCGGATCCACCTCGACCGCGGTCTCCCACCGGCCGCCCAGCCCGCGACCGATCAACACCACGCCGCCGGGGCGCCGCCACACTCGCACCTCGTCGCGGTACCGCAACGCCCTCCGCACCCGGGGGTGATCGCGGTCGGCGATCTCCACCAGGTCCACCGGTGGCGGCCCCGCCAGCGGATCGGCGAGGGTCACCAGGTCGATGTTGTTGACGTGGCGATCAAGCGCCGCGGAGAGCGCGCTCAGGAACGGCGGGTTCAACGGCGCCGAGAGGTCGCCGTCGGGCAACTGGGCACGCGCCCACGCGGGATCGACATCGGCCGCCACCACATGGTGGGCGGTGAAGCCGAGCACGGCGGCGTGCCGCGCGCCAGGTTGCCTCACCAGGGTCAACCCGCCGTCGGCGGCGGGTAGGACACCCGTCTCGACGGCGCGCAGGATCTCGCTGAGCATGATCGGCACGTGCAAAGGCTAGCGCCGACCCAACGGCCGCCCCGGTTCGACGGCCACCCCGGTCTAGCCCGGCGCAGGCTCGCCAGGCACGATCGTAGGCGCCATGACCCTTGCTGACCGACTCCCCCCGGACCCGGATCCCGACGCCCTCTACGACACGTTCTCGATGTGGGCGGAGGAATCGGGGCTGAGCCTGTACCCGGCGCAGCAGGAAGCCCTGATCGAAATCGTCACGGGCGCCAACGTGATCCTCTCGACCCCCACCGG
>JBOGDL010000345.1:0-17922 GCA_050701815.1 Micromonosporaceae bacterium
CCATGTAACCGGCCGGCCCGAGGCTGGCCACAAACGCGGTGGCGCCCAACTCGACGTCCAGCAGCACCGCGCTCCACTGCTCAACCGCGTTCTCCATGAACAGCACCAGTGCCCCCGCGAGGCCATACAGCACCGGACGCAGCGAGAACATGAACCGCCCGCGGGACGCATTGCCGGAGGTTGGCGAGCCGCTGGAGGCGGGAACGCCGCTGGAGGCGGGAACGCCGCTGGAGATTGGCGAGCCGTTGGGGGTTGGCGATGCCCTGCGTTGGCCGGCGGTTGCCAAGTTGGGGACCGCGCTCGCCGCCACGATCATCGCCACCACGAGCAGGACCGCAGCCGGGGTCGCCCCGAATTGACGGGCGGCGCCTGCCAACGGCGCCGCGACGATCATCGCGACCGGGGTTGCCGCGTGCACCGCGTTGAACAACCGGCGACCAGACGCCGCCTCCTCGGCTGCGGCAGCCGCGTTCAGACCCACCTCAATCGCACCGCTGGCGGCGCCGACCAACAGCAAGGACCCCGCCAGCGCCCACACCCCCGATGCGATGCCAGGCAAGGCTGCCACAACCGCGAAAACGCCCAGAGCAACACCGAACGCTGGTCGCCCATACCGGTCGAAGACCCGACCCATTCCCAGCATCCCGGGCAACGCGCCCACCGGGATCGCGAACAACGCCAGCCCCAAAGCCGCAGTGCTGACTCCGGCCTGCTCCTTGACCCCGGGCAATAGCGCCGCCCAGCCGCCCCAGAACACACCCCAGGAGGCTGAACCGGCCAGCAGACCCGACACCGCACCGGCGCCAGACCGCGTCATAGCCCACCGTCCGCCCACGACGAGGGCGCCGGACGCAACACGGCGCGGGCGAAGGTCTCCACATGACGCAGGATCGCCTTCCGAGCAGCTGCGCGTTCGCTAGCTGTGGCGTCAGCGTGCAGATGCATCACCCGGAGCAAACCTCGTCAGCCAATCAGTTAGCAATCAGACAAACAGAAGGCCCGGACCGTATGGTCCGAGCCTTCTGGCTTGGTAGCGGGGGCAGGATTTGAACCTGCGACCTCTGGGTTATGAGCAGCTTGCTCGCCATCTCAACCGTCCTCACCGAACTCAGGATATGCCGGCTGACCAGGGCAGACGGCCAATCAAGTCTCGCTGTGTCTCATCCGTCTCGGCCCGTCCGCGACAGAGATGGTCACACGGTTGGCCACAACTTCAATGGCTGAAACACTGGGAGTGGACTTGAACGGTGGTGGCAGCGTTCTTGAGGCTACCCACCCCCCAGACAGGCGAAGATCTTGGCTCTGCGGCGCTCTCAGCGGGCTATGAGATGACTGCCACTGTCACAGCCGGTTCCGTTGGCAGCCTCCCCCGGAGCTGATGCCCTGGTTGGCCCCCGCGATGTAAACATTGTCAAGCGCGACGTGGCTTACTCTCTCGCGCGCTGCGCGCGTAGAGGGGGGCTCACAGCACTCCTCCCAGGTGTAAAGCGACAGTTCTTACACCTCAGATGTGCCTGGGCAATTGGCTCCCGCCACACGTACGCGCCGACATCACTCCGCGCCGGTTCAGGCAAAGACACGGTCCGTATCCGGAACCCGGAACCCGGAACTGCCCCGCAGACTCTGTGTTGTCGCTGTCTTCGCTGGTCGAAGCTGTCGCAGTGGAGCGCGGCAGTCGACTTCCGGGTTCCGGGTTCCGGGTAACGCTCGGTACGAGACACGGGCTTCCCTCATTCCATGCGCGGCGCCTGCTCGGGCCGCTGGCCGCGCCATCGCCCACGCGCCGGCGGGCACACCGCCTGATCGCAGGTGCGCCCGCCAGTATCTATGTGGGGTGTTGTTGTGCGAAGCGTGATCCAGTCCTTTCAGATGGCCTGCTTGTCCAGGTACGCCTACGCGCCCTGGCGCGCGCCACCCAGCGAGGTAGCCACGGGCTCATGACTCGCTGACCCCCAAGCCGCATCGCGATCTCGGCCGAGCCACCCATCGCTGGGGGTTGTTCACGCCGCTCACGAACGTCGGCTTGTGTGCTCATCTTCGCCTTCGCTGAGTGCCTTCTTGAGCGCTAAGATTGTCGAAATTGAGCGCTTGCTGAGCTGCTCAAGTCGGCTCGCTCTGAGCGCTCAGAAGTTGCGCAGATAGCGACTTCCTTGAGGCCGAAGTGAGGCCCGATCCTGGCCTCACCATGAGGCCAAGTCTTGGCTTCAGAATGAGCCTCGTGTGAAGCCGGTTTCGGTTTCACGTCGAGCTTCACACGAAGCCCTCTGCGGACATCGAAACGGCTGGCCAGAGGGCCGCTCGCCATGCTCGCCGGCGGCGGGCAGTTCTGACCTGGAGCAAACGCGTCGCCTCGGCGTTCCGTCAGATTGTGGGCATGCCCTGGCCCACCTTGGGGTGGGCACATCCGTGGGCAGGTCTGCTCAGTGGCGTTGCGTGAAGGCTAAGGGCAAGCCCGATCCCGGAGGGGCACTCGACCCGTCAGGCAGCGTCGACGCTAGTGACGCTGACAATGCGAGAGGAAGGCTCAGGGATCGGCAGCCCGTCTTCCCGGAGGCCCTCGAAGTGGAACCGCAACGCATCGGCGTACTCGCGGAGCGCTTCTTCTGCCGTGTCCCCCAGGGCGACGCATCCAGGCACGTCAGGAGAGTACGCGCCGTACCCGCCGTCCTCGGCGCGCTCGATGATGACTGCGTACTGGCTCACTGCCGTCTCCTCAGCCCTGCTTGCTTCAGGATGCTGCGCTCGGTGCCCAAGGGCAAGTCTCGACCAGGCTTGCCCGGCACGGTAACCCGGCCCGGCTTGGTTGGATGCTTGAACTGCCTATGACTACCGCGTTGAGCGACCTGGTACCACCCGTCCGCTTCAAGCATCTTCAGAATCTCACTTACCTTCAGGGGCATCGGGGGCCCTTCAATGCTTTATCCGAACAGCGGAAGGTTCTCACAGGTCAGCTGCAGGCTGCTCGGTGGCAAGGCCGGAATCGGTCGCGAACCTTCGACCATTCTTCGCGGATGACGCTGTAGTAGATCGAATGGCGTATATGTCCATCGCGGAGAATTCGATGGTTGCGGAGGACTCCTTCCCGTGTTGCGCCTAATCGCGTTATTGTTTGTTGTGACCTGGCGTTTCGGCTGTCGGTTTTGAATGCCACCCGAATTGCTCCGAGTTTTTCAAACGCATGACACATAAGCAGGTACGCTGCTTCACGAGCAACTCCTGTGCGCCAATGGTTAGGCGTTATCCATGCCCAACCAATTTCTACCTGACGATGCTTCCTTTGAATATCGATAAGGCTAATGCTTCCAATTGCCTCCCCGGAAGGGGAGTGAATAATGGCAAACGGAAGACGTGCGCCTTGGGCTTCTTCCTCTAGCGCTTCGGTGATTAGCGAGGCGACAGGGGCCTCTGAATTCGGAGTTGGTTCGTCTAGATAGGTCCATACCTCGTCATGCGCCGCAGCTTCAGCGAGCTGGGGAAGATGCTTCATCCTTAGTGGCTCTAGAACTACAAGATTTCCCTCTAGGATAGTCGGCTCCACTAACATTGCGTTCCTACTCATTCGCTTGATACCTCATAGACCAGGACGTGCTTGTCACCAGCGAGAAGCTGGTCGAACACCTCCAAAGGCTGGTCGTTGATGTCATACGCAATACGAACCACGCGAACGACGCCTACTCCTGAGTCCAGGTTCAAAATGTCTATCTCATCTGGTGTCGGCATTCGAAAACTTAGTTCGTCAATATAGTAGGAGATCGGCTCCCCGTGTGCCCGTTCAAGAACTGACAAGACACCTTCTTCAACTGGCGCATTTGACGCAATTGCGGTGTCCTTAACTAGACTGTGGATGTAATAGCTGTTTCCCAGTTGGTAGGGAATTTCATCAACGAGCATGAGCCTGCGTCGTGCGAGAACAGTGTCTCCTGGGGAGATTCGCAACCACCTTGCCAACTCCGGCGTGGCCGCCTCGGCGGTCACGCCAATAATCTGTTGACGGCCGATGCGCCCCTGACGAGCAACCTCGGTGTTGAAAGTCGCAGCGTGGTTTTCTGCTCGACGTTCGCGACGATCTTGGTCCATGGCCATTACGCGAATAGGCCGTGACTTGCGCACGTAGGTGCCGTGCCCATGCCCGGAGCCAATCAGCCCTTGTGATTTAAGGGCAGAAAGAGCAAGCCGGACGGTCGTGCGGGATGCCTGAAATCGCTGGGCCAGATCTCGTTCAGCAGGTAGTCGTTCCCCAGGAGAAAATTCACCTTCGGTAATTGCCTGACGCAGTGTCCTGGCGAGAATCACGTGTTTTGGTTCTTCATTGCCGACGCTGTCGGCAGCTTTGGGGCCATTACTCATCATCGCTTTGTCCAACTTGTGTCTTTCGCGCGGAGGAACAGGTCACGACTACCAGTCTACGCCTTGGTACGGACCAAGGCTTGACACGCGAGCCGGCAGCGTGGTTCCTTTGGTAGGTACCAAGTGGGTGGCCCAAGTCCCACGTGATCAGGAAAGGCCTCGGTGAGCGGCAACTCACCGAGGCCGGATGCATCGGAATCCCCCTTCGAAAGGACACAACGATGCAGGTCAAGGCTATCGCTCAGCCATTGGTTGATGAAGCTGCCAGCAAGTCCCCAGCGTCGATGTCAGCCGAAGAGGCGCGTCACCTGCTTTCTCGGCTGACGGACTTGAGAAAGGACATCCAAAACCAGACCAGATCCGCGCAGACGCGGATCACGGCGTTGCTGGATCGAGTTGAGCAGCTCCAGCAGGAGCGCCAGGCCGGGAGTCGCTGATGAGTATGGCGACGCATGTTGAGCTGGACGCGGCATGGGGGCGCGACGCCTGGTTCCGCTTCCCGAACGCCTTCGTCCGCGACAGCCGTCTCAGCTGGAACGCCCGCGGCATCGCGGCATGGATGGCTTCCCACGACCCCGGCTTCAGCATCTCCGTCAAACGGATCATCTCCGCCGGCCCTCTGGGCCGCGACGGCGTCTACGCCGCACTCAAACAGCTGGAGGATTTCGGGTACCTCACTCGCCGCCAGGGTCGCAGACAGGACGGGGCGCTTGGACCCGTCACCTTCTGCCTTCGGCCGGAACCAAGCGACACAAAAAGGACACATGGCTCCGAGCAAACCCGCAGGTCAGAACCGCTTCCGGATTTTCCGGAAGCGGGAAACAAGCCCGAGCAAACCCGCAGGTCGCAACCGCTTCCGGGTTTCCCGTATACGGCTAACCCGGAAGCGGTTCCTATATATAAGAAGACTAAAGATCTCTCTCTGCGTGCGCGCGATGCGCGCAAGCACGGCGCGGACCTCACGGCTCTGATCGCCGAGGCGACTGGAGAAGACGAGAGAGAAGCTGATCAAATCCTTCAGCGCATCCGGCGTCGCTGCGCCCCTCGCGACGAACGCAGCTACATCCGAACGCTGATCAACAACGGCGACATCGCGGACTTCCTACACCAGGCCGTCGACTCGGCTGCGCAACGCCCTGCCTACGCCGGCCCAACTCACGCCTTCCGCAATGACGGCAGCGGGATCAGCTGCGAATGCGGGCTGCCCGCAATCCACGCCTGCCACAAGACCGCATCAGCCCACGATGCGCAGTCACCCACAGTAAACGGTACTCAGAGCGCGATAGAGGCGCAAATGGCCCTTTCCGGTAGGTCGGGACTAGGCCAGCCCGAATCAGGCGCCCTGCTGGGCGCTCAGCGGGCCAACCGCCGCCCAGCGGCGGTTGGTGCATCCCGCGTCACCAGACAAGGCGCAGACCATCGAGAGGACGGTGCGCGATGACCGCGGCAGCAGCGGGCTGGAGCGCCAGGGCGAACGCAGGACCGATGACCGCCGACGATCGGCGACGTGCGGTCCTTCACCGCCTGGAGTGGCTGGTCGATGAAGTCGGCGCTCTTGAGCGCCGACTTGATCGAGCCGAGTCATCCCTCCGTCGAAACGCCGCGCAGGCGGCGCAGCCAGGTAAGCGAGGTGCCGCATGAACACACAGCGCGACACGCACAGAGGAGGAACGGATGTGAGTTCGGTCAATGCTGACGATTTGCCGGCACTGATCTCGGTGCCTCGCGCGGCGAAGATTCTTGGCCTGGCGAGGGCATCCGCGTATCGGTACGCAGCTGCGGGAGAGCTGCCCACGCAGCGGTTCGGCGGCCGCGTTTTCGTCATCACCGCGAAGATTCGGCATCTGCTGGTCAGCGATCAGGAGGCCGCGTGACCCGGCCAGAGGGAAAGAAGCGCGTCGGGATCACGGGCATCACCGTGTACGAGCGTGGCAGCAAGTGGTCGTACCGGATCGAGCTTGAGCCGCATGCTCTGACTGGAAAGCGCCAGCGTGAAAATCGCGGCGGGTTCGCCACGGAGGACGAGGCGTGGACGGAGGCGATTAAGGCGAAATCGGCGCTCGGCATAGGGCGCCACGTGAAGAAGTCCCGGCGCACCGTTCGCCAGTTCTGTGCCGAATGGCTGGCCTCGATCGAGCATTCGCTGAAGCCGTCCACGTACGCCAACTACGTCGATTACCTGGACGCCTACGTGTTCCCAAGCATTGGTGACCGACGTCTACAAGACATCACGGTGACGGTGCTCAACGCGCTCTACAGGCACCTGCTGGAGAGCGGGCGCACCAAGCGAAACACCAACGCGATCATGTACCGCTGTTGGCAGCTCAAGACGCAAGACGGGAGGGAGTACAAGCCCAGGGAGCTGGCGGCGGCGTGCGGGACGACGCTCTATGCGGCTCAGGCGGCGATACGCCGGTACCGGGCCGGGCGCGTTCCGCGTGACCTCGGTACGGGCCTGGCGCCCAAGACGGTCCGCAACATCCAGAACATGATGCACAAGGCGCTCAGCACGGCGGTTGCGTGGCGGTACATCGAGTACAACCCGGCGGAGCACGTCAGTAGGCCCCGAATGCGCCGTAAGAGGCCGGAGACCTGGAACGCCGGGGAACTGGCCCGATTCCTGGACACGGTGGAAGAGGATCGGTTCTACGCGCTTTGGATGCTCGTTGCGACAACCGGCATGCGCCGCTCGGAGCTGGCGGGACTTGAGCGTGACGGAATCGACCTGGACGCCGGGACGCTCATCATTGAGCCGACGCGCGTGGTGGTCGACGGCAAGCCCATTGACGAAGACGGCAAGAGCGACAGCGGCCAGCGGGTGATCTCGCTCGACCCAGACACCCTGGCCGCGTTAGGCAAGTACCTGAGCCAGTTGGAGGAGGAGCGGCGGGCCTGGGGGTCGAGCTACCCGACGCACGGCAAGCTGTTCTGCTTCGAGGATGGGCGCCGGATCCACCCCGACACCATCACGCGGCGCTTCAACCGCCTCGTGGACCGCGCCGGGCTGAAGCGGATCACCCTGCACGGCGTTCGGCACAGCTACGCCACCTTGTCCATGGATCACGGCATCAACCCGAAGATCGTCAGCGAACGCATTGGCCACTCCAACGTCGGCTTCACCATGCAGACGTACGTGCAGAAGTCACCGGGATTGGACAAGGACGCGGCGGCCGCCGTGGCTGGGTTGATTGGGAAAGGGCGCAAGTCGACCTAATCGGAAGCTGGTCACAGCCCCGTTGGTCACAAAGTTGGTCACCAGGCACATGAAAACGGCCCTCCGGATCTCTCCGGAGGGCCGTTTTGCCTGGTAGCGGGGGCAGGATTTGAACCTGCGACCTCTGGGTTATGAGCCCAGCGAGCTACCGAGCTGCTCCACCCCGCGTCGCAAGAGCAATGTTAGCGCCTAGCGATCAGCCCGCCAAACCGGGGGGCCCCCGCGCGTCGGACGTTGCAACGCGCGGGGGCTCAGCGCCTATCCGCCGGGCGGCGACGGGTTCACCGGTGGTCGGGTCCCGGTGAGTTGCTCGAAGTCGTCGATCGCTTCCTCGAGTTCGTCCAGAGCTTTGCCGTACTCCTCGTGGCTGCCCGACTTCTTGGCTTCCCGAAGGTCTTCCAGCGCGGCCTGGATCTTGGCCACAGCGGCTTCGACTTCCTTGTCAGTGCCACCGCCTGGCTGCTCCGGCTGATCGGGATCCGCCGCTGGAGGCGCCTTGCCGTCTGCCTGCTCCACCAGGCTCTCCAGAGCCAGGTCCAAAGTGTTCTCGTACGCCACATAGTCGCCGTACACCAGAAGCACCTTCTGCAGCAGCGGGTACGCGTCAGCATGGGTGCCCTGGATGTAGAGCGGCTGCGCGTACAGCAAGCCGTTGCCGACCGGCAGTGTGAGCAGGTTGCCGAACTTCGGTCGCTGCGAGCCACCTTCGAAGAGCGACTCGTCCCGAGTGACTTCAGGGAAGTTCCGGATCTGCTGCTGCACCTGGACCGGGCCCTTGAAGGCGTTGTCACCCGGAAGCTCAAGCATCAACAGCCGGGGCTTGCCCTTGTCGTAGTAACCGCTGATCAGGGCCGCGAGGTTCTGTCTGCCCTGTGGGGTGACCGCGGTGGTGAGCTGGAAGGTGGGATCGCCCTGTCGCTTCTCAGAAAGGTTCGCCAGCAGGTAGAACGGCGGCTGGCTCTCACCGCTGTCCGGGTCGATCGGGTCCTCCGGAACCTTCCAGAAGTCATCCGCGGAGAAGAACTCCTTCGGGTCCGAGACGTGGTAGCTGACCAGCAGGTCGCGCTGTACCTTGAACAGGTCCTCCGGGTACCGGAAGTGCTGCGCCAAGTCCTCGGGAATCGACGACTTCGGCTCCACCACATCTCCGCCGAAGGCCTGATCCCACGCCTTCAGCACCGGATCCTGCTTGTCCCACTCGTAAAGCTTGACGGACCCGTCGTACGCGTCGACGGTCGCCTTCACGGAGTTGCGGATGTAGTTGATCTCTTTTCCGGCCTGCACCGCGGTGCCCCGGCCGGTGAGCGCGTCGCTGGCCGCCTCCTGCAGGTTGACCGAGTCGGAGTACGGGTACGTCGACGCTGTCGTGTACCCGTCGACGATCCACTTGATCCGCCCGTTGACCACCGCGGGGTACGGGTCGCCATCCACGGTCAGGAACGGCGCCGCCTTCTCCACCCGGTCTCGCGGGTTGCGCACGTACAGCAGCTTCGAGTTTTCGTTGAACCGCTCCGAGAGCAGGAAGTTCACCTCGCCGTACTGCCATCCGTACATCAGCCGGCGCAGGTACGAGCCCACCGGGACCCCGCCCTTGCCCTGGTACGTGGTGTTGACCTGCTCACCCTTCTCACCGGCGGCGGTGGGACGGTCGAATTCTCGGTCGGCGGAGCCCTTCGCAGACTTGCCGACCACCGAGTAGTCCTTCAGCAGCTCGCCGTAGTAGATCTGCGGGCGCTTGACGTCGAAGATCGGTGACGGGCTGGAGCACTTGGCCGCCTGGGAGTCCCCGTCCGTGGAGGATTCGGCGAGGAACCCAGACACGAAACGGGGCTGGCTGCCACACGGGTCGTTCGCGGGGGCGGCGACGAAACCGTACCCGTGGGTGAACACCGTGTGTTTGTTCAGCCAGTTGGTCTGGCTGCCGGTGAGCCGGTCGGAGTTGAGCTCCCGGACCCCGACCACGTAGTCGCTGGCCTTGCCGTCCGGGGTCTCGTAGCGGTCCACGTCGAGGGTGTCGTTGAAGTCGTAGAAGCCACGCACCTGCTGCAGCTGGGTGTACGTGTCCGCCACGATGCTCGGGTCGAGCAACCGCACGCTGTCGGCGGTCTCCGAGTTGCCGGCCAGGTCGGCCGGCGGTGTCACGTTGTCCGCCGCGTACGGGTCCCGGGCCACGTCCTGCAGCCCGTACGCGTGCCGGGTCGCCGTGATCGCCCGCGAGATGTACGGGGCCTCCTTGTCCACCAGGTTCGGGTTCACCTCGAAGGTCTGCACCCCCCACGGGTACACGCCGCCGATCGCGATCGCGGAGACCACCACCAACGCCAGGGCCATCCCCGGCCACACCAGGTTGCGGGCGAACGCGTTCGAGAACACCAGCACCGCCACCGCGGCGATCACCGAGATCCACACCAGGATCTCCTTGGCCGGCAGCAGGGCGTTGATGTCGGTGTACCCGGCCCCGGCGGTCTCCACCGCGTTGTTGTAACCCAGCACCAGCCCGTACCGGTCCAGGAAGTACGCGATCGCCTTCAGGATCACGAACAGGCCCACCAGCCCGGACAGGTGCGCCCGCGCCGCGGTGCTCATCCGGTCACCCGCGCCCTGCAGCCGCACCCCGCCGTACAGGTAGTGCAGGAACAACGCCCCCAGCACCCCGATCACCACGCCGGTGAACGCCATGCCGAGCAGGAACCGCCAGAACGGGTACTCGAAGACGTAGAAGCCGATGTCCAGGTGGAACTGGCTGTCTTTGCGCCCGAACTCGCGGGCGTTCCAGAACAGCAGCCACTGTTGCCAGCGACCCTGCGCCGAGAGCCCCGCGATCAAGCCCACGAATGCCGAGACAAGCGTGATGTAGAGCCCGATCCGGGGGGTGACCCGCATCCGGTAGCGGTCAAGGTTGAGCTGCTCCGGCGAGTTCGGCCGCAACACCGGGCGCAGCCGGTACGCCAGATAGAGGTTGCCGGCCGTCCACAGCCCCACCAGGCCGCCGAACAGGCCGAACAGCATCAATCGCGTGGTCAGCTGCTTGCCGAAGACTTCGGTGTAGCCAACCTCGGAGTACCAGAGCCAATCCGTACGCACCCGGACGCCCCAGCTGAGCAAGATGTACAGCGCCACCAAGATGACAGCCACGCTGACCGCGACCCGGCCACGCCGACTGACCTGAGGCAGCGGGTTCTTCATCACCACGAGAGGCTCCCAAAGCAAATTGTCGGCGAGCTCACATGCGCGCCAGGCAGCCCAGCCTAGTGTTCTGTTAGCTGTGGCAGGTGCTCGGTCGCTTTCCTTCACGCAGCGCGTGCAGCGCGTCCAGGGCATCCGAGAGGTCGCCGACCTCGACCAGCGTCAAGCCGCCCGGGTTGTTGGCCACCGCCTCGGCGCAATTTCGCTCCGGTGTCAGGAACACAGACGCGCCGTCCCGCTTGGCCGCGATCAGCTTCTGCGGGACACCGCCGATGGGGCCCACCTCGCCGTCGTCGTTGATCTCGCCGGTCCCCGCGATCTCGACCCCGGCGGTCAGGTCTTCCGGGTCCACCTTGTCGATAATCGCCAACGCGAAGATCAGCCCGGCGGAAGGGCCGCCGATGCGCTGCACGTCCTTGGCGAACACCACGTCGTACTCGCAGGGCTGCTGCTGCTTGAGCACCAGCCCCAGCAGGTCGTCCTTGGAGTCGGACGGCGCCACGGTCACCTCGCCCGGTTCACCGTTGCGCTGGTACGTGAGCACACGCTCCCGGTCCGGGTCCGTGGCGAAAAGCTCGGCCAGCCGGTCCACGGAGGTGACCCGCTTGCCGTCCACGTGCCGCAACACGTCCCCCTTGCGCAGCTGCCCGCTCAGCGGCGAGCTCTTGACGAACCCGTCCACCGTCACGTTCACGGGGCAGCCGAGCGCCCGCAACGCGGCGGTCTCGGCGCTGTCCTGGGACGAGGCGAACTGCTGCTTGCTCTCGGTTTCGATGTCCTTCTCGGTCTTGTCCGGCGGGTACACGAACTCCCTGGGCACCACCGCGTAGTCATCGGACATCCAGTACCACAGCGCCTCGAACAGAGTGGGGCGGTCCACCACCGAGACCGTGGTCAACCGGAACTGGCCCTCGGACGCGGTCTCCTGGGCGCCCTCGATCCGGATGATCTCGTCACCGTCGGGCTTGCCGTCGTTCGTCCCCAATGTGTCCACCGTCGGACCGGGCACAAACGCGACGTACGGCACTTCGACCCACAGGACCAGCCAGGTCAGGGCGGCAGTCAAGACAGCCCCGACAGCCACGGTCCACCCACGACGTTGCATGCCGGGAGCGTATTGCATACGGTGATCGCCCTGTTCGCTGCCAGCACAATCTCCGGTGAGACTGGCTGCTGCGGGCATCGCGTACGGTGGATTGTGTGAGCTGGTTGGTGATCACACCGTGACTGACGTGCCCTTCGGTTTCGCGCTGCCCGGCGGCGTGCCGGACCCCAACGACCCGCAGCAGATGGCGCGATTCATCGCCCAGCTACAGCAGATGTTCTCCGCGCCCAGCGCTGGCCCCGTCAACTGGGACCTGGCGCGGCAGCTCGCCGAGCATCAGCTCACCAACGACGACCCCATCGCCACCGCCGCGGATCGGGCCGCGGTCGCCGAAGCGCTCCGGTTGGCCGATCTGTGGCTGGAGCCGGCCTCCGAACTGCCTTCCGGGGTGCACACCACGGTGGCGTGGACCCGCCGGGAATGGATCACCTCGACGCTGGAGGTGTGGCGCAAGCTCTGCGACCCCGTCGCCGGCCAGATGGTCACCGTGATGGGCGACCTGCTGCCGGAGCAGATGCGGGCGCAACTCGGCCCGATGGCCGCGATGATGCAGTCGCTCGGCGGAGCCATGTTCGGCGGGCAGTTGGGCCAGGCGCTCGCCTCGCTGGCTAAGGAAGTGCTGGCAGCCAGCGACATCGGGCTGCCGCTGGCGCCGTCCGGCACTGCCGCCCTGCTGCCTGAGAACATCCGGTTGTACGGCGAGGGCCTTTCGGTGCCCGACGACGAGATCCGGCTGTACGTGGCGCTCCGGGAAGCCGCCCACCAGCGGCTGTTCGGCAACGTGATCTGGCTCCGCAGCCACATGCTCGCTGCGGTGGAGACGTACGCCAAGGGCATCAAGGTGGATCGCGAAGCCGTCGAGGAAGCCCTCGGGCGGATTGACCCGCAACGGCCGGAAGCGCTGCAGGAGCTCAACATCGAGGGCGTCTTCACCGCGGAAGACACCCCGCAGCAAGCGTCGGCGCTGCGCCGACTGGAAGACGCGTTGGCGCTGGTGGAGGGCTGGGTCACCCACGTCGTCGACCGCGCCGCGGGCGATCGCCTCCCGCATCTGGCCAGCCTCTCCGAGGCGTTCCGGCGGCGCCGGGCGGCTGGCGGGCCCGCGGAACAGACCTTCGCGACCTTGGTGGGCCTGCAGCTGCGGCCACGCCGGCTCCGGGAGGCGAGCGCGCTGTGGGAGGCCGTGGAGCAGCACCGTGGGATTGCCGGACGCGACGCGGTGTGGGATCACCCAGACCTGCTGCCCACGGCGGACGACTTTGAAGATCCGCAAGGGTTCGCAGCCAGCCAGCTGGATCTGACCGCGCTGGATTTCACCGCGCCCTCAAGCCAGGACGACGCGCCCGCCGACGGCGACGCCACACCGCCCAGCGACAGTGCCGGGCACGCTGGCGACACCGAACCGGCTGGCGACGCTGGGGGCCCTGCCGCTGAAGACGACGGCGAGGCGGCGCCCGATCAACCAGAGCAGGATCGCCCCCGCGACGACAAGAACGACTGACAACTCACGCGGGGTTAGCCGCCCAGCAGCGCCCGGGTCGCCTCCCAACCCTCCAGATGGGGGTCGAGACCAGCGAAGCTCGCGGGATCACGCAGTCGCCGCCACCCAGGTGTCGCAGCCACGACGCCTTGGGAGGGCGCCGCCTGCCGAATGTGGCCGATGTCTGAGTCGAGATCAGGATCGGCGGCCAGCAGCCACTCCGGGGGCGGCAGGCACGCTGCGATGCCGAGCAGCCCTCCCCCGGTGGCGGGCGCCGCGGCCACCGTGCGCCGTCCCAAAGGCTGCAACAGCTTGCCGATCAGCATCGCGGGCAGGTCCGGCGCATCGCACGCCAGCACCGCGGCCTGGTCGAATCCCTGCTCCGCGGCGGCCACCAGCGCCCGGGACGGACGCTCCTGCTCCACTTCCAGGATCGGCATGGACGGCCAGCGCACCGCCTCCGCGAGGGCGAGGCCGCTCGGGCCGGACGCCACCAGCGCCACCTCCGCCTCTGCCAGAGTCGCGAGCAGGTCCACCGCGTCCTCGGCGAGAGCTCGCGACCATTCCTCGGACGAGATGCCAGGCGGCGTCCAGGTTGGCTCGGTCAGCAGCACCGACACACAGCGCCGGGTCACCCTTGTCTCGCCGTCGGGCCATCGTTTGGCAGGCTCGGACGATCATCGACTGCATCCGCGCTGCCCACGTCCACGTCATCCTCTTCACTGAGCTGCAGGCCCGCCGCCGCTGCGACGCCTTCCAGGTACCCCCGTGCCCGCTCGGTGCGAGGATAGCCCTCCAGCAGCTCCCAGAAGCTCGTGTTGTGTCCGGCCACCACCAAGTGGGCGGCCTCATGCAGCAGCACGTAGTCGATCACCCAGTCGGGCATCCCGCGCAGTCGCTCGGAGATCCGCACCGTGCGATCAAGTGGGGTGCATGAGCCCCAACGGCTGTTCTGGTTGCCCACCCATCTGACACTCACGGGCTCAGCGGCGGTGGGGTGCTCCGGTAGGTAGCGACGCGCCAGCGACCGGGCCCGAGCCAGCAGGTCGTCGTCCCCCCGGTGACGCCGCCGATCCCGGGCGGCGAGCCGGTCGAGCATCCGGCGTACCCATTCTTGCTCTTCAGAGCGGCTGAACCGGGCCGGCATCAAGACCACCACCCGGTCGGCCTCCCGGTACGCGGACACGGTGCGCCGGCGCCGGCGGCTGCGGCGCACCTCGACTCTGGGTTCCTCCTGGTCCGGCTGTCGAGCCACGTTCAGCACGCTATCTCCTGAGCACCAACCGCGGGTGCGCGGGCGGAGCACACAGGCCCAGAAACCCGTCAGCTGGTGGCAAAGCCCACAGGAGCCAGGGCGCCTGGTTTCTTCGGTTTAGCCGCTGATTGTCGCCTCTGGCCCGCTGATCTGGGCAAAACCGGAGGCCACAGCATGGGAGCGTCGCGTTGTCGCAGGCAGGCGCGGTGCTAGCGTCGTGCCCGTACGGAGCCCCCGTGTGGTGGCAGACCCGGGACTTGGGGAAGGTAACGGGCCAGCCAGAGTGATCCGGGGGCTCCGACAACATTGGGGGGAACGTGCCTTCTCGACCGCCGATCTTCCAGATTGGCAAGAGCGGGTTCGGCGCCCGGATCTTGATCATCCGGGGCCGACCGGAACGGCATAGCGCCGGAGACGACCGGGCGCTCCCTGAGTTAGGCCCCAGACGGGCCAGCGACAGCCAGACCGCTGCCGCTGGAAACAGTTGAGGAGGAGTCGTGGCCGAGACGTACAACGGCTACTGCGTGAAGTGCAAGGAGAAGCGCGACTACGAGGGCGAGGTGTCCGTTAGCGACTCCGGCCGGCGGATGGCGAAGGGCAAGTGCCCGGTGTGCGGCACCACCATCAACCGGATCCTCGGCAAGGCCGACGCCTGACACCAATTTTGTGACTGCGCCGATAGTGGGGGAGCCAATTGGCTCCCCCACTGCGCTGTCCGCGGCAGCTGCCCGGTGGCGGCTGCCCGTAGCGGCTGCCCGCGGTGGCTGCCCGGTGGCCGTCCGGTGGCGGCTGCCCGTTTTCAGTTGTCCGTGCTAGCTGCCCGTAGCGGCTGTCCGGAACGTGACACCCCGCTGTCGAATCTGTGGACAACTCGGCGTTTCCTGTGGATTACCTGTGTAAAACGCCATGGGCCTGTGGATGAGCACTCACTGACTGCTCCCTTCCCGGGCCAAGGTACGTGTCATGAAACTCACTCTGCTGCCGGCGTTGCGGCGGCTGTGGCGGGCGCCCACCACCGTGCAGTTGGGCGTGGATCCGCGTCGCGCCACCACACTCGAATTCACTCACCCCCATATGGCCAAAGTGCTGGATCTGCTCGACGGCTCCCGCGATGAGGCTGCGATCGCCACCGAAGCCGCGGTGCTCGGCCTGAACAAGGCTGAGGCACATCGGCTCGTAGGGGCGCTGCACGCGAAGGGCCTGGTGATCGACTCGACCGCGCTCACTCCGTCCGATCTGCCGGAGTCCACCCGGCTACGGCTCGAGTCAGAGTGCGCCGCGCTGTCATTACGGGAACGCGCGTCACAGCGCTACCCCGCCGATCTGCTGCGGCGCAGGCGACGCGCCAAGGTGCTGATCAGTGGTCGAGGGCGGTTGGCGGCGCCGATCGCGGCGCTGCTCGGCGCGGCGGGCGTGGGCCGGATGCAGATCCAGCTGGAGGGCCGGGTCAGCCACGCCGATGTGGCGCTAGGCGGGCTGCTGCTCTCGGACCTGGGACGGCCGCGAGCGGTGGCCGCCGCCGACGCGGTACGCCGCGCGGCCCCCGACACCGACATCCGCCCACTCCACGGCGTGGAACCTGATCTTGCGATCTTGGTGGGCACCCCGAAGCCGGCGCCGCTGACCGCGCTGGCCCACAACTACCGTCGGCGCCCTCACCTCACCGTGTGGTTACGGGATGGCGTGGTCGTGCTGGGTCCGTTGGTACGACCAGGCGAAACCCCCTGCCTGCAGTGCCTGGACCTACACCGCCGCAACCGTGATCCGTTGTGGCCTGTGATCGCCGCGCAGCTCGGCACATATCCGGACGACATCGAGCACGCCGAGGCGGCGGTGGTGGCGGCCGGCGCCGCCACGGCCGCTATTCACGCGCTGTGCCACCTCGATGGCGGAGAGCCCGAAAGTATTGGCGGCGCCGTTGAGCTGTCCCCGACGGGGCGGGCGCGCCGGCGTAGCTGGCCCCCACATCCACGGTGTGGTTGCATCGCTAGGACCGCCCACGACCACCTGCCCGCTACCGCCACCAGGGAGAACCTGGCTGATCCTGACGTTGGGGATGGAGAATGACCAGGTGAGTGACATACCGCGCCGTGCCATGGCACGCACCGTGAAGCTGGCCTCGCTGCCGCTTGGCTTCGCGGGGCGTACCGCGCTTGGGTTCGGAAAGCGAGTGACCGGCATCGACCCCGAGACCGTCACCGCGGAGATCCAGCAACGCACCGCCGAGCAGCTCTTCAGCGTGTTGGGCCAGCTCAAGGGCGGCGCCATGAAGGTCGGCCAGGCGCTGTCGATCTTCGAAGCGGCGCTGCCTGAACGGCTTGCCGGCCCCTATCGCGCCGCGCTGACGAAGCTGCAGGCCACCGCCCCGCCGTTGCCCGCCAAGAGTGTGCACAAGGTGCTGGAAAGCGAGCTGGGCAGCGACTGGCGGGAGATGTTCGCCGAGTTTGACGACAAGCCCGCAGCGGCGGCGAGCATCGGCCAGGTGCACCGGGCTGTGTGGTCGGACGGACGCCCGGTTGCCGTCAAGGTGCAGTACCCGGGGGCAGGCGACGCACTGCTCGCCGACCTGACCCAACTGTCCCGGTTCGCACTGCTATTCAAGGTGCTACAACCTGGACTTGAGGTGAAGCCGCTGATCGCGGAGCTACGGGAGCGGATCGGGGAAGAGCTGGACTACCAGCTCGAGGCAGAGTCCCAACGGGCGTTTCACGCGGCGTACGCAGGTGATGACGACTTCGCCATCCCCGAGGTGATCGCAGCCTCCAACCGGGTCCTGGTCAGCGAGTGGATCGACGGCCCGGGGTTGTCGACGGTCATCGACTCTGGTCAGCAGTCCGAACGCGACCTCGCCGGCATCCGGCTGGCGACCCTGCACTTCTCAGGTCCGGCGCGCGCGGGGCTGCTGCACGCGGACCCCCACCCCGGCAACTTCAAGCTGCTCAGCGACGGACGACTTGCGGTGTTGGACTTCGGCGCGGTCGCCAGGCTGCCGCAGGGGCTTCCTGAGCCAATTGGCAGGCTCACCCGGCTCACCCTCGACGGAGAAGCCGACAAGGTGCTTGACGGGCTGCAGCAGGAGGGCTTCCTCTCCGAGGATCTCGATGTGGACCCTCAGCAGGTGCTGGATTACCTGCGCCCCATGCTGGCGCCCTTGGCAGCGGAGGATTTCCAGTTCAGTCGCAGCTGGCTGCGCAATGAGGCGACCCGGCTGGCCGACCCTCGCAGCCCCGCGTACCAGCTCGGCAAGAACCTCAACCTGCCGCCGTCGTACCTGCTCATCCATCGAGTCACGCTGGGGTCGATCGGCGTGCTCTGCCAACTCGGCGCGCGGGCGA
>JBOGDL010000346.1:0-17838 GCA_050701815.1 Micromonosporaceae bacterium
CCTCCGGGGAACAGGATGTCGAAGACCACCTCGAACTCCCGCGCGGTGTCCTCGTACGCCGCCGCGAACACCTCAAGGATCCGCTCGTCCACCTCGCCGACCACGGTGAGCAGGTCACGCCGGGTGCGCCTGAGATCCTCCAGTTGCTCGGAGAGGAACTTGAACCGCTCCTCCAACGCGGCGAACTCTTCCAACGCCAGCGGGTTCACCTTGCCCAGCAGCGCGAGTTCGCGTTCGGCGCGGGCGGCCCGCTTCTCCTGGGCGGCCCGGTCGTACGGCGCTGGCGCCGGAGGCTCCTCGGTGTCAGAGTCGTCGCTTCCGGCGCCCTTGTCTGCGAGCGGGGACGCGGGCACCGGCTGCTCCGGCCCGTACTCGGAAATCAGGGTTGGCACATCGACGCCAAAGTCCTCGGCCGCCTTCACTTCCAGCTGCTCGATCCGGAGCCGCTGTTCCGCGCGCGCCATCTCGTCGCGGTGCACCGCGTTGGTGAGCCGCTCCAGCTCGGTACCCAGCTCCCGACCCTGGTTGCGGACTTCGAGCAGCTCACCTTCGCGCGCCACTCGCGCCCGCGCCACGGCGTCCCGCTCATCGGCCGCCGTCTGCAACGACACGGTGAGTTGATCCAAGATCGTTTCTGCGCCGTACGTGACCGCCCGCGCCACCACAGCACCTCGAGCGCGAGCCGCGCGCCGCGCAGCCGCACGTTCCCGGGCAGCGCGCTCCTGTTGGGCTTGCCGCGCCAGCGAATCGGCGCGGCCCGCCAACGCCCGCACCCGCTCCTCGGCGGTGCGCACCGCCAGCCGCACTTCCATCTCGTTCTGCCGCGCGGACGCCACGGAACTCGCCAGCTCGTCCCGCTGGGCGGTGGACGGCTCCTCCTCGACGGGCGTCTCCTCAGCGACCCGCAGCCGCTCTTCCAGGTCGGCGAGCCCAGCCAGATCCTGTTCCCGGGCCTGCTCCGCGTTGCCGCGGGAGCGTTCCATGCGCTCCACTTCGCCCCGCGCGGAGCGCGCCGCCGCGGTCAGCTCGGCGACCCGCCGGGCGGTGGCGTTGCTCGCCTTCTCGGCTTCCCGGACCGCCCGCGCGACCTCTTGACGGGCGGCGTCACGGTCGTTCGCCTCCGCACGCGCGGCTTCCAGGTGGGCCCGCAAGCTCTGGGTACGCTGCTCAGCCTCCGCCCGGTTCTCCGCCGCCTCGTCGACCGCGGCCTGCACTTCGATCACGCTCGGGTTGTCGGCCGAGCCCCCGACGGCACGCGCCGCGGCGAGCAGGTCACCGTCTTCTGTCACCGCTCGGACTCGGGCGTCCTGGCTGATCAGCTGCTGCGCGACGGCGAGGTCCGGCACGATCGCGACCAGCTCCAAGGCGTGACGCACCGCCGGCCGCAACTGATCCGGCACGGCAACCACGTCCAGCGCCCACTTGGCGCCGGTCGGCAATTCCGGCCAGCCGGCGCCATCGCCGGCGAAGTCGCTTCCGATCAGCAGCTGCGCCCGGCCCTCTCGTGAGGACTTGAGCAACGTGATCGCCTCGGCCGCGTCTGCCACGGAGCGGACCGCGACCGCGTCAGCCAACCCGCCCAGCGCCACCGCCACCGCCACCTGATACCCGGGCTCCACTGTCAGCAACGCCGCCACGCTGCCCAACACACCGGTGAGCTGATCCCCCGCGGCGAGCAACGCGCCGGACCCGTCCTTACGCGCCAGCCCGATCGCCAGCGCCTCCTGGCGGGCAGCCCATTCGGAGGCCTCCCGATCGGCCGCCCGCTCGGATTCGCCCAGCTCCTTCACCCGCACCAGCGCGCTCTGGTGCTCCTGCTCCAGCGCGGCCAACCGGTCACCGAGTTCCACGTCGCCCTGGTCGTGAGTCTCGGCTTCGGCTTCCGCGACCGCCAGTTCCTGCTCCGCCTGGTCCACCCGCTGGTACGCGTCCTCCAAAGCAACGCCGATCCGGGTGATCTCGTCCTGCGCGGCGCTGGACCGGGAACGCAACGCGTTGACCTTTCCGGCGAGCTTGGCCAGCCCTTCCCTACGGTCGGCCACCGCCTTGACCGCCGCCACCAGCTCTTGCTCGGCGGTTTTCAGCTCGGCTTCCAGGTGCTGCCGCCGGTGCACGGCTTCAGCCAGGCGTTCCTGGTCTTCCTGCAACGCCTCGCGAAGCTCCTGCTCAGCCTCCCGTACGCGTTCGGCCTCCTCTTCCAGCTGCTGTGGATCACGGCCCGGCCGATCCGAGTCCCGCTCCTCGGAGAGAAAGCGCAGCCGTTCCGACCCGAGCTGCACAGTGGACCGGAACCGCTCCTGCAGCGCCGACAGCCGATACCAGGTCTCCTGCGCCTGGGTCAGCACGGGCGCGTCGGCGGCCATGGCCGCCTCGAGTTCGGCGGCTCGTTGCTGCACTGTGGCGTGCTCGGCTTCCAGTCGCTCCCGCCGGGCGCGCAAGGCGTGCTCGTCAGCGATCTCCTTGTCCAGCGCCGCCCGCAGGCTGACCAGGTCGTCGCTGAGCAGCCGCAACCGCGCGTCTCGCAGGTCGGCCTGGATCCCGGCCGCGCGCCGGGCGATCTCCGCTTGTTTGCCGAGCGGCTTGAGCTGGCGACGCAGCTCGGCGGTCAGATCGTTGAGACGGGTCAGGTTGGCCTGCATCGCATCGAGCTTGCGGAGCGCCTTTTCCTTGCGCTTGCGGTGCTTGAGCACCCCGGCGGCCTCTTCCACGAAGCCGCGGCGGTCCTCTGGTTTGGCGTGCAGCACGGCGTCCAGCTGCCCTTGGCCCACCAGCACGTGCATCTCGCGGCCGATCCCGGAATCTGACAGCAGCTCCTGGATGTCCAGCAGCCGGCACGAGTTGCCGTTGATCTCGTACTCGGAGTCCCCGGTGCGGAACAGCCTGCGCGTGATCGACACTTCGGTGTACTCGATCGGCAACGCGCCGTCGGAGTTGTCGATGGTGAGCGTGACCTCGGCCCGACCCAACGGCGGACGCCCGGAGGTGCCCGCGAAGATCACGTCGTCCATCTTTCCGCCACGGAGCGCCTTGGCGCCCTGTTCGCCGAGCACCCACGCGATGGCGTCGACCACGTTCGACTTCCCCGAGCCGTTCGGACCCACCACGGTGGTGATCCCCGGCTCGAACTTGAGGGTGGTGGCGGACGCGAAGGACTTGAAGCCTCGCAACGTCAGGCTCTTCAGATGCACAGGTCTCCGAAGGTCGGTACCTACATGGCCGATAAGGTCGGCGGCCCCAGCTGCTGTCGCCACGTCCCAGCGCCTGAGGGCTCTGATGAGGATCTGGGAAAACCGCGCGGCGCCGAACTCACGGGCCGCCCCACCGCTCTGCGCTCACCAAAACCAGTGTGGCCTTCAGCGCAGGCTACCCCGCATCAGCCAACGGCCCCCACAAACCAGCGCAATCGCTGCGGGCTGTGATGGATTCCGGCGAGCACCGGGCCGGTTAACAGGTGAACAGCGTTGCGCGCCGAGACCCTCGGGGTGTCGGCGCGCGATGTGCGTTGTGTTGGCGACCCGGGACGAGAAGTTACGTGAGCGCCGGCTCGCGGAGCAGCTCCTCATGTGATTCACGTGAGGATGCGGCCACCGAGAGCCGATCATTCTCGGCACGAAGCCGAGCAAGCTCGAACTCCAACGTCTGTACCCGGGCACGCAGTCGGGTGACCTCGTCTTGGATGCGCCGGTCTGGCGCGCCTCCGACGTGGCCGTACAGGGCCTTCGCCATCAGTTCTCCTTGCGAATGTGTCGCCGGGGTTGCCGGCCAGAAGATTCCCCCCGGAACGTCGCGGCACGGTCGGTTACGACTTGGCGACATCCCCATCCTCCGCCGGTCCAGCCTTCACGTCAAGCATGCCATGAGCCGAGAAGACTCAAGTCACAATGCCACAATCCGTCGGCACAATAGCCGGTATAACGACGAATCCTTCGATCCTTTCCGCCGCGGCTTCAAATTCTTCACCTACGGCTACTCCGACTTCGCCTCCCCGTGACCGAGCGTTCAGCACTTCCGCACGTGCGAGGGCTTCCCGACCCACGACAGCAGAGCTTGGGCAGGCTCGGGAGCGGTTTCGGCACTTCTCCTGCTTGCGGGCGCTAACTGGTCGGGCTCATTCGACCCCCGATCGGCTGACTTTGGCGGTGTGCCTCACAACCTCGTACGGCAAAGCGCCTTATAACAGACAGCGGGATTGCTCGCCAGATATGGAAGTCCGTATCGTTACGCCTCGATCGGATCTTCGCGCCCACAACTGGACTGAAGTAGGTGATGGCCGGGTGTCCGGCACACTTCGTCGCGTCACATACCTCGCGACCCTTTGCGCGTTGATTGTCACCGCTAGCTGGCTGCTCTTCCCCTCCGAGTCCCACCACGCCGACCGGGCAGATCGCGCGGCGTCAGGGACAGCCGCAGGCGACCGGGCCCCTGACGACCGGTCCGATCGAAGCAGCAGAGACGGGCGCCCATCACCGGGCGATGCCCACAGCCCCAGCGACTCCCTGACCCGGCCCAGCCGGGAAGCGGCGTTGGCCGCCACAGTGATCGACCTGGTGAACACCGAGCGCGCTCGCGCGGGGTGCGATCCCCTGCGGTCCCAGACGCGGCTGCACATTGCGGCGCAACGCCACAGCGACGACATGGCCGAAAACGACGAGCTCAGCCACACCGGCTCCGACGGCAGCGACTACAGCGACCGGGCCGACGGCGCCGGCTACCACGCGGTCACGAGCGAGAACATCGCGATGGGCTACGACACCCCAGAGGCTGTGGTGACGGCCTGGATGAAGAGTGACGGCCATCAGGAGAACATCCTCAACTGTGACGCCAAAGCCTCCGGCGTGGGAATCGCCCGCACCCAGGACGGCACACCGTACTGGACGCAGATGTTCGGGTGGAAATAGCCCGCTGCGGCTGGCCGAGTGGGGGGCGACCCAGCGGACGTCAGGGACGCCTGGCAGGTCGAGGACGTGGCTGGCACTTGGGACACGAGAACGACGACCGGTTGGCGAATGACTCCCGCCTGATCGAAGCGCCGCACCGCGGACATGGCAGCCCCACCCGCCCGTACGCGGCGAGCGACACCTCGAAGTACCCGGAGTCGCCGTTGACGTCGACGTACAAGGCGTCGAACGATGTGCCGCCATCGGCGATCGCCTCGGTCAGCACGTCCCGGACGTGGCCCAGCAGCCGCCGCACCACGGGCCGGGTGAGCTTGTCGCAGGGCCGCTCCCCGTGCAGCTGGGCCCGCCACAGCGCCTCGTCCGCGTAGATGTTGCCCACGCCGGAAATCAACGACTGGTCCAGCAGCGCCCGTTTCACAGCGGTACGCCGGCGCCGTAGCGCCGCGATGAACTCGTCCTCGTCGAAGGCCTGCTCCAACGGGTCCGGCGCGATGTGAGCGATCTGGCTCGGCAAGTCAGCACCGTCGTACGACACCAGCAGCCCGCCGAACATCCGCTGGTCGACGAAGTGCAGCTCAGGCCCGCCGTCGGTGAACTCGAACCGGACTCTGAGGTGCTTGTGGGGCTCGACCCCCGGCGGGACCATCAGCATCTGACCGGACATCCCGAGGTGACCCAGTAGCGCGTCACCACCGTTTAAGGGCAGCCAGAAGAACTTCCCCCGGCGCTTCGCGGCAAGCACAGCACGGCCGCGCAGCGCCTGCGTGAAGTCCTCGGGGCCGGCCAGGTGCCGGCGCACCGGGCGCGGATGCAGCACCTCCACAGCGCTGATGGTGCGGCTGACGACCCACTTCTCGAGACCACCACGTACGGTCTCCACTTCCGGCAACTCCGGCACGGCGCAATCCTAGTCAGCGCCCGAACTCAGCCTCCGGGCCGAGGGACTCTCAAATCGTGAACGGCCACACCGTGATCATGTACGCGCCATACCACGTGCCCAACGCGGTGATACCCACCAGCACCGCGACCGCGGTGCGAGTCCGACACCGGCCCAGCACGATCGCGAACGGCACCAGGATCAGCAGCACCGGCACCAGCATCCGGGGCCGCGAATGGTAATAGCCAGCTGAGCCCACCGCCATCGCGAAGGCGAGCACCCCGTACGCCGACAACGGCAGCCACACCCGCTCCGAGAGCCCAGCAAGCAATGCCACCACAGCGGCCACGAGAATCACCGCGACGCTGACCGGCACCCAGTCAGTGCCGGTGACCGCACTGCGCAGGAATCGGAAGGTGCTGGCGCCGTAATCCCAATGGGTGCCCCAACCCACCTCTTGGATCACAAACCAGGCTCCCGGATCACCAACCCGCAAGCCGACCCATAGCAGGTAGCTGGGCGCCCCGACGACAGCCAGGGCCGTCCCGGCCATCACCCGCCATCCCGGCTTGACGTCTCGCCGCCACACCCGGACAGCTGCGTACACCACAATCGCCGCCGCCAGCGCCATGCCCGTGGGACGGGTGAGCGAGGCGAGCAAGGCGCAGCAGCCCGCGACCAGCCAGGCCTCACGCCGCAGGGCCAACAGAGCCGCCACGACGAAAGCGCAGAAAATCGCCTCGCTGTAGCCCATGGACAGCACCACAGACATCGGCTGCGCGCCGAACAGCACGGCCAAGGCGTAACCTGCGCGTCCGGAGTACAGCTCCGTGCCCAGCAGCGAGAGCAGCACCGCGGCGAGCCCGCCAGCGATCCAGGAGACGGTCAGAGCCGCCGCCTGCGGGGTCATCCATGGCAGCGCGCTGAACAGCCGAATCAACAGTGGATAGACCGGGAAGAACGCCAGCCCGTTACCGGTCAGCCTGCCCTCGGCGTCATAGCTGTAGCCGGTTTCGTAGCCATCCTCGGCCACCCGAGTGAACCATCCGGCGTCCCACACCATCAGCCGGTCGATCAGGCTCCGCCCATCCGCGGGCGCCATCGCGACCACGAACGCGAGCTGCGTCAGGCGGGTGATCACGTACAGCCCGAGGGGGACGCCGACGGCGAGTCTCCACCACGGCAGCCGGCTCGCAGACCAAGCCGGCCTCGCCGCAGACTCAGCCGCCTTGACTCCGTGGCTCATCAGGGTGTGTCCTGCCGATCTTGGTCGAGCGTCGCAGCCGGCTGAAGATCGGCAGGAGACACCCTAACCGTGGGTGGACCGAACGCCCTGGTCGAGCGCCTGGGCCTCGGCCTCCGCAGTCGCCTGAATCCGCGCGTTCAAGGTGCGCCACGCGGCCTCGGCGGCGAGCTGCTCGGCCTCCTTCTTGCTACGTCCTTCGCCCGCGCCAAACCGCTCACCGGCCACAACGGCTCGGGCGGTGAAGGTCTTGGCGTGGTCGGGCCCGTCCTCGGAGATCCGGTACTCCGGCACACCGAGGCCATGATTGGCGGTCAGCTCCTGCAGGCTGGTCTTCCAGTCCAGTCCGGCGCCCCGCCCGGCGGCGTCCGCCATCAACGGGTCGAACAGCTTGTGGATCACCTCGGACGCCACCTCAAGCCCGTGCTCGAGGAAGATCGCTCCGAGCACCGCCTCCAAGGTGTCCGCGAGGATGCTCGCCTTGTCGCGTCCGCCGGTGGTCTCCTCGCCCTTTCCGAGCAACAGGTGCCGGCCCAGTCCGCCTGGACCGAGCCCACGCGCCACCTCGGCCAGCGCCCGCATGTTCACCACGCTGGCCCGGAGCTTGGCCAACTGGCCCTCGGGCAGATCCGGGTGATCCCGGTACAGCGCGTTGGTGATCACCAAGCCCAGCACGGCGTCACCGAGGAACTCGAGACGCTCGTTGGTGGGCAACCCACCGTTCTCGTACGCGTACGAGCGATGTGTGAGCGCACGCCGCGACATGTCAGGGGTCAGCTCGACCCCGAGCGCCTCATGCAAAGGCGCCGTACCTGAGGTCGCAAGACGTAACTCGCTCACAAATCGGCCCCTCTTGGGATCAGACCTCCACGACCTGGCGACCGTTGTAAGTGCCGCACACACCACACGCGGCGTGGGACAGCTTCGGCGACTTGCACTGCGGGCACGGTTGGGTCGCCACGGCCTGCGCCTTCCACTGCGCTCGCCGGGACCGAGTGTTGCTACGCGACATACGGCGCTTGGGGACGGCCACCTCGAGTCACTCCTGATCGTCAGGTCGGGTCATCTCTGCCGCTCCCGGCTTTTCCGGAAGCAGGTCGCTCAATGCCGCCCAGCGCGGGTCGATCTGCTGATGGCTGTGGTCAGCCGGCAAATCATCCCAAAGTGCTCCACAAACCGAGCACAGCCCTGGGCAGTCTTCGCGGCACAACGGGTGCGTTGGCAACGCCAACACCACCGCGTCCCGCAACGCCGGCTCAAGGTCCGCATATTCGTCCGAGAGCCGGGCGATCTCATCCTCGTCGGTCGTGGCCTGCGTGGTGCTGTCCGGGTATGCGTACAGCTCCTGCAGGAACACTTCCAACGTGTCGCTGATCGGACGCAGACAGCGCCCGCACTCGCCTTCCAGCGGCATGGCCGCCGTGCCGGTGAGCAGAACGCCCTCCGTCACAGCCTCCATCCGCAGCTCCAACGAGATCTGAGCGCCAGCTGGCACTCCGATCAGCTCCAGGCCGAAATCCTTTGGCGCCGGCACGGTGCGAGAGATCTCCCGCAGTGCCCCTGGACTACGCGGCAGGTCTCGAGTGTCGAAGACCAGACGCGAACGTGGGTCGAGCGAAAGAGGCATCGTTTCCGTACTCGGGCGTCATTGCGATTCGGCCGGACAGGCCGCCGTAGCAGGTTACCCGACCGCCAAGACCAGCGTCGAACCGGCCGTCAACCCGCGCCCACCGGCTGTCGACCCGCACGCCTGAGGCGCCGGACGCCAGCGACCTGCTCAGTACGGAAGCGGCTTGTCTGACTCTTCCGTGGTGAAAGATCCGATTTCGCGTAGCGCGTGCATCTTGTCGCGGCCGCGCTCGATGTTGGTCAACGACCGGTGCAGGAACTGCTCGAAGTTCGCCAACGTGGTGTCGACGTAGTCGTCCACCTCGTCCCGCAGCCGCTGAGCCTCCTCGCGAGCCTCGTTGGTGATGCGCGCCGCCTCGTGCTCAGCGGAGACCGTGATCTCGCTCGCCGAGACCAGCCGGGCGTGCTCGGCCTCACCTTCGCCGATGATCCGCGCCGCTTCCCGCTGCCCCGCGTCGATGATCTTGTCGCGCTCGCTCAACAGCGCTTCGGCACGACGGATCTCCACCGGCAGGTTGCCGCGCAGCTCCTCCAACAAGGCGACCATCTCGGCCCGGTCGACCATGCAGTTGTTACGCGACATCGGCACCGCTCGCGCGTTCTCGACCTGCGCGATGACCTCGTCGATTCGATCCAGCGCATCCACCCGACTCACTCCCCCTCATCCCGCGGCCCGGCGCCGCAGCTGGTCACCTGATGTCGTCGTCGCCGGGAGGCAACCGCTCGACCAGGCGGCGACTCACGATGTCCGGCACGTGACCGGTGACGTCGCCGCCCCACCGGGCGACATCTTTCACCAGACTCGAAGAAAGAAACGAGTAAAGGGGGTTGGTCGTCATGAATAGGGTCTCGACTCCTGCGAGCCCGTAGTTCATCTGCGCCATCTGCAACTCGTAGTCGAAGTCGCTGACCGCTCGCAGACCCTTGACCACCACCGGGATCCGGTGGTCGCGGCAGTAGTCGACCAGCAGCCCGCGAAAAGAGTCGATCCGCACGTTGGGCCACTCGTCCGTCACGTCACGGAGCATCTGGATCCGCTCCTCCACCGTGAACAAGCTCGCCTTGGACTGATTGATCAGCACGGCCACGTACAGCTCGTCGTAGAGGCGGGCCGCGCGACTGATGATGTCCAGATGCCCGTTCGTCACCGGGTCGAAGGAACCAGGACAGACCGCTCGCTTCACGATGCGCGACCGTACCAAAGTGTGGTCTCGCCGTAGCGACGGCTCCGCACGCCAGTGAGGCCCGGCACCCATGCGGGCGGTTGAGCACGGGTGGAACGCTCCAGCACCACCAACCCGCCGGAGGCGACCCAGCCGCCCCGCACCGCATCGGCGAGCACCGCGGAGAGCTCCGCGTCGGGCATCTCGTACGGCGGATCCGCGAAGACCACGTCGTACGGCGCCGACCCTGGCCCGCTCGCCATCGCCTTCGCCACGGACCCCACCACCACCTCGGCCGGGGACATGAGCCCGAGCGCGGCCAGGTTCTCGCGCAGCACCCGCGCCGGTTTGGCGGCTGACTCCACGAACAAGGCGTGCACGGCGCCTCGCGACAGCGCCTCGATCCCCACCGCGCCGGACCCCGCGTACAGGTCGGCGAACCGGCAACCCTCCAGCTCCGTCAGGGTGTTGAGCGAGTTGAACAGCCCCTCCCGGGTCCGATCCGAGGTGGGGCGGGTCCCACGGCCCGCCGGCATCGCGACCCGACGGCCCCCTAACGTGCCCGACACGATCCGACTCATGCTCACCCCTTCTCCAGGTACTCCGCACGCTCGTCAGACACCAGCGTCGCCACCGCGTCAGCCAGCGCCGGATGCTTGTGCAGCTGAGGGTCGGCCGCCACCAGGTCAATCGCTTCGGCGCGCGCCTCGCGAATCAGCTCCGCGTCACGTAACAGGGACAACAACCTGACCTGGGTGCGCCGGCCAGACTGAGACTCGCCGAGCACGTCGCCTTCCCGGCGCTGCTCCAAGTCCAACTCCGCCAGCCGGAACCCGTCGAGAGTGGAGGCCACGGCGTCCAGCCGTTCTCGCGCCGGGGCGCCCTCCTGAGCCTCACTCACCAACAGACACAACCCGGGGTGAGCGCCACGGCCCACCCGGCCGCGCAGCTGATGCAGCTGGGAAACCCCGAATCGATCCGCATCCATGATCACCATCATGGTGGCGTTGGGCACATCCACACCGACCTCGATCACGGTGGTCGCCACCAGCGCGTCCAGCCTACCCGCGGCGAACTCGCGCATCACCGCGTCTTTCTCCTCCGCCGGCAGCCTGCCGTGCAACACGGCCACCCGCAGCCCCTGCAGCGGAGCTGACACGTCCTCCGGGGTGGGGCTCGCGTCACCAGTCGGGTCAGCGAGGTTCCGCCGCCCGCCGACCAGCATCGGGGCCACGTCCAGCACCGCCAACGGCGGTCGACGACGTTGCCCGCCGTCGCCCTCTCCGCCCTGATCGTCAGGCTCCACGTCCAACTCGGTGTCGGCTGGACCCAGCTCTCCGGCGTTGTCATTCGGGCCGCCGTCCGTCGGGCCGTTGCTGAACTCGCCGTCACCTGCCCGGTCGGCGCCGGACTCGCCGTCGCCGATCCGGGGGCACACCACGTACGCCTGATGGCCGGCCGCCACCTCTTCCCGAAGCCGCCGCCACGCTCGTTCCATGAAATGCGGCTTGTCGGCGGCGGGCACCACGTGGGTGCTGATGGGAGAACGCCCTGCGGGCAGCTCTGTCAGCGCCGACGTCTCCAGGTCGCCGTACACGGTCATCGCCACGGTGCGTGGGATCGGGGTCGCGGTCATCACCAAGGTGTGAGGGCGCCGCGCCTCGTTCGCCTTGGCGCGAAGCGCCTCCCGCTGCTCCACCCCGAACCGGTGCTGCTCGTCCACCACCACCAAGCCGAGATCAGCGAACTCGACGCCCTCGTACAGCAGGGCGTGGGTGCCCACCACCAGGCCCGCTTCGCCGCTGGCCACCTTCGCCAGCGCCTGGCGGCGAACGGCGGCGGGTTGGCCGCCGGTGAGCAACGCGACCGCGGCGGCCTCCTCCGCCGCCCCCAGCTGCCCCGCCTGCCCCATCGGCCCCAACATCTCGCAGACGCTGCGAAAGTGCTGGTTGGCGAGCACTTCCGTGGGCGCCAGCAACGCGGCCTGCCCGCCCGAGTCCACCACCTGCAACATCGCCCGCAGCGCCACCAGCGTCTTGCCGCTGCCGACCTCGCCCTGCAGCAGCCGGTGCATCGGGTGCGACTGCGCCAAGTCCTCGGCGATCTGCTTCCCCACCGCCCGTTGCCCGTCGGTGAGGGTGAACGGCAGCCGCTGGTCGAACGCCGCCACCAGGCCGTCCGTACGCAGCGGGCGCGGGGTGGCGGGGAACTGGGCCGCCGCCACCTTGCGCTGCACCAGGGTGACCTGCAGCGCGAAGGCTTCATCCCACTTGAGGCGGGTACGAGCGGCGCCCAACGCCTGGCGGCTGGTCGGGCGGTGAATGTCGTGCAGCGCCTGCGCCAACCCCACCAGCCGGGCGCCGGCGTTCAACCCTTCCAGCGGATCCGGAGGCGGCTGCAGGGTGTCAAGCGCCACCCGCACGCAACGAGCGATGGTCCACGTGGGTGTGCTGGAGGTCGCCGGGTAGACCGGGATCAGCGCCCCCGCGAACTCTTCCAGCTCCTCCGCCGCCTGGTCGGCGTCCAAACTGGTGTCGGCGAGCAGCTGATAGTCGGGCTGGTTGAGCTGCCGCTTGCCGCGGAACTCGGTGACCTTCCCTGCGAACAGGCCCCATCGGCCGACGGAAAGCTCCCGCTCCCGCCAGGCCTGGTTGAAGAACGTCAAGGTGAGCACCCGGTTCGTCCCCGACTCCCCCACGTGCACTTCGAGCAGGCTGCCACGGCGCTGTCGCATCCGGCGGGTGCTGACCCGGCGCACCTGCCCCATCACTGTCACGTGCTCGCCCACCTGCAGCGAGCCGATGTCAGTGTGCTCGCCGCGCTCGGCGTACCGCCGGGGGAAGTGATAGAGCAGATCCTCCACCGTCTCCAGCTGCAGCCCGCGGGACAGCGCTTTCGCGGTCTTCGCCCCCAGCACCGTCTTCAACGGCGAGTCCAACGTCGCCATTCACGCCACCCCGAGATCGCGGCTCACCATGGCCCGGCCTGCCTCATTCCACGCCGACCAGCAGCGGGTAGTGGGGTTGCCCGCCCTCGTACACCTGCGCCTCGGCGAAGGGCCACCGCTCCCGCAGGTGCTCCACCAGCCCGTCGGCGAACCCATCCGGCGCCTGAGCCCCGATGACCAAGGTGACCAACTCGCCGCCGCCTGACAACATCCGGTCCAGCAGCTGACATGCGGACGGGGCCAAGTCGGCGCCGATCAACACCACATCACCTTCGAGCAGCGCCAACACGTCCCCCGGCTGACACCGCCCCGCCAACGTCAACGCCTCCTTGGCGGCCACGGTCAGCTCTCCGTGCCGGCAGGCCGCGGCGGCCTCCGCCATCGCGATCACGTCCTCATCGAACGATCTGCGCTGCTCCCGCACCGCCAACGCGGCGAGGGCCTGCACCGGCGAGCGGGTGTGCACCACCCGTACCGTCAGCCCCGCCTCCCGCGCCTCCGCGGCCGCCGCGTCCGCCACCGCCTGCACGTTGCTGTCGTTGGGCAGCACCACCACGCTGGCCGCGTCGGCGCGCTTGATGGCCGCCAGCAGCTCCGATGTCGACGGGTTGTGGGTGGGTCCGCCGTCCAGCACCACTACCGCGCGCTCGCCGCCGAACAAGGCGGACAGGCCGGCGCCGCTGCACACCACCACGTACCCGCGGGTGTCCGGCGCCGGCTGGGTCGGGGTGTGATCGCCGTTCGCCGGCTGTGGGCCCGCCAAGGCCTGCTGGTCAGAAAAGCGACTCACCCAGATTCGATGCGGCCTGCCCGCTTCGACGCCCGCCTCGATGGCGGCGCCCACATCATTGACGTGAACGTGCACGTTGAAGGTCTGAAAGTCATCGCTTTCGGCGAGCGCGGGCGCGTCGCCGCCACGGCTTGACCCGGCGGGACCCGCCGAGTTGCCTGGACCCGCTGAGTCGGCTGGGCCAGACGAGTTGGTGGGACCCATCAACCCGCCGGCGCCCACCACCACGAGCGAATCACCCAGCCCGCCCAGCACTTCTTTGAGCCTGCGTACGGCATCGTCGCGGGCATCCAGCAGGTACTGCACCTCGTACTGGAACTCTGTCGAACCGGCCTCCCGATCCACCATCAGCAGCCGGGGGTCCCGTGGCGCCGCGCTCAGCCCGGGGGCCGCGGGCGGCGCCTGCGGCTCACCCCGTACCACCTCGACCAGCGACTGCAGGAAGACCACCAGTCCGTAGCCTCCGGCGTCCACCACCCCCGCCTGCTTCAGAGCTGGCAGCTGGTCGGGGGTGCGTGCCAGCGCCGCCGCGGCGCCGTCGGCTGCCGCGCTCGCCACCACCGGCAGCGCGTCGCTGTTCGCCTGGGCGGCGGCCGTCGCAGCCGCTCGTGCCACTGTCAGCACGGTGCCCTCGACCGGGTGGGCCACCGCGGCGTACCCGGCGTCGGCGGCATCCGCGAGCGCGGCGGAGAACTGACGCCCCTGCGCCTGCGGCGTGGCAGCCAGCGCGTCCGCGATGCCCCGCAGCAACTGGGACAGGATCACCCCGGAGTTGCCACGCGCCCCCAGCAGCGCGCCCCGGGCTGCGCAGCGCAACGCGCGCCCCAACGGCGTGACGGCGGCTTCGGCCGTGCTGACCGCGACGCCACCGGCGGCGCCCGAGGCTTCCCCACCTGAGTCGGCGGCCAACGCTCGGCACGCTGAGGCCATCGTCATGACCAGATTGGCGCCCGTGTCACCGTCCGGAACCGGGTACACGTTCATCTCGTCAATTTGTCGCTGGTGGCGGCGCAATGCGTCCAGGCCCACTTCGCACCAGCGGCGCACGACGGCGGCGTCCAGGCGTTCCCACACGGTTGGAGCCTAGACGAGGGACGGGTTTCAAGGGTCGGCGCAGAGCAGCGCTGCTCGGCCGGACGACCAGCGGCCGTCGCGCCGCCAGACCCGGCTCGGATCCCCTGTCACGACCAGACTGGACCCTGGTTTGGTGTCGTTGCCGCACGATCAGGTACGCTTCCCCGGTTGCCCACGTGTCCGACAGGGTGACTTCCGGCAAGATCATTCAGGAGTGCTTCCGTGGCTAGCGTGTGTGACGTTTGTGGCAAGAAGCCCGGCTTCGGCCATAACGTGTCCCACTCGCACCGGCGTACCAACCGCCGGTGGAACCCGAACATCCAGACGGTCCGGGCCGCGGTCAACGGCAGCGCCCGCAAGCTGAACGTCTGCACCTCGTGCCTCAAGGCCGACAAGGTCACCCGAGCCTGACCCGCCTGCGGGCGGCTGGGCAGAAGGCGTTCAAGCCCTGCCCTGGCGCGAGTCCGAATCAAGCCTCAGCCCAGCTCAGGTTGAATCCCACTTAGGCAGGATCTGGCTTAGGCCCGACCCGACGATCGCTGAGCGCGCCCACGCGCCGGTTCCAAGGCGCGTCCACGGCTCTGTTCCGCCGACTCTGAGCTCGGCCTCTGGCGTGCCTTCCACACAACTCAGCTCGGGCAGTCACACCGAAACGACACAGACCGCTGCCCCCCGCACACCAGCAACAGTGGTGCCCGGCAGGACAGCGGTCTGCTGCACGCGCGATCGGTTTGAGGTGACGCCAGCCTCACAGCTTCCGGGCGTAGCCCACCGCGCCGGGCTCATTCTTGTAGTAGCCGAAGCTAGGGATCTGCTGGTAACCGCAGGACTCGTACAGCCCGATCGCCTCCGGTTGACGATCGCCGGTCATCAGGATCGTCCGCAGCAGGCCGGACTGCCGGGCCGCGTTCTCCAACGCGTTCAGCACCGCACGAGCCACCCCGAGCCCACGGGCCTGCGACCTGGTGTACATCCGCTTGATCTCAGCGTCATCGCCCACGGTTCGCCATCCGCCGCAGCCGACTGGAATGCCGCCCAGCCACGCCACCATGAAGACGCCCTCAGGCGCCTCGAATTGGCGCGCCTCGATCGGGGACTCGTCGCCCTCCCCTCCGTACCGCTGGGCCAGATCGGCCAACAACTCGGCGATCAGCTGCTGCGCCTGAGGGTCGGAAAAGGACGTCGCCCGCACGATCAACTCTTGATCACCCGTATCCTGGCGCTGCTGGCCAGGTCCATCCCATCGCTGAAAATTGTCAAAGACTGTCGAGTCCTGCTCGATGATGCTCACCACGGCGTTAACGCTACGCAGCGCCGGTCACTAGGCGCCAAACTGCTTACGTGGTATGTGGCGCCAAACACGCCCCGCATAGGCAGATGTTCATTTCGTAGGGATTTCTGCTGCCGGACGCTCGGGAGCAGGTCCGCGACCCACCCGGATCAACGGAAGTGGTCCCAACCTTCCGGGCCCTGATACGGCCGTCCATCCACGGCAACCCCCTCGCCGTCGCGCACCCGGCCGATGACCCGCCATTCCTGCGTGAGCTTGGCGGTCGAGGGGAAAGTGGCAACCAGAGCGTGGTCGTCACCACCCGCCAACATCCAGTGGTACGGGTCCGCGCCCAACGCCGCGGCGGCGTCACGCATCTGTTGCGGCGCCTCGCATGCCTCCCTGGACAACTCGATCGCGACCCCGCTGGCGTCGGCGATGTGGCCCAGGTCCGCGATCAGGCCGTCCGACACATCGATCATCGCGGTGGCGCCGAGCCGAACCGCGGCGGGCCCAGCCGCGTACGGCGGCTGTGGTCTGCGGTACGCCTCGACCAACACCTTGGGAGACCGGAACCCGCGCGACAGGATGGTGTAGCCGGCGGCCGCCCAGCCCAGCCGCCCCGCCACCGCGACGAGATCACCAGGACGGGCGCCAGACCGCAACACCGGGGTGGCGCCATGAAGGTCGCCCAACGCCGTCACCGCGACTGTCAGCGTCGGGCTGGACGAGATGTCCCCGCCCACCACCGACGCGCCCACCAGCGCACATTCATCCGACAGACCGTCGGCGAGTTGCTCGACCCACCTCACTTCGAGGTCCGCAGGCGTGCACAGGGCCACCAGCAACGCGGTCGGGGTCGCTCCCATCGCCGCCACGTCCGCGAGGTTGGCGGCGGCGGCGCGGCGCCCGATGTCGACCGCCGTGCACCAGTCGCGCCGGAAGTGTCGCCCGTCCACCAGCACGTCGGTGGTCGCGACGACTCTGCTGTCCGGGGCTGCGACCACGGCGGCGTCGTCGCCGGGGCCGAGAAGGCAGCTGGATCCGAGCCCGACACGTGGGATGATGCGAGAAATGAGGCCAAACTCCCCGGCTTCGCCGACAGTCATGGCTGAAGATCCTCCCCTGGGTTTCGGCAGTGCCCTCGCTGTGCTGCTCGTACGGTAGTTTCTGGCGCATCTTCCAGCGCCGACGAAAAGGAGTCGTGTCGTGGTCCAGGCGTACATCCTCATCCAGACCGAGGTCGGCAAGGCCAGCGATGTGGCTGCCGCAATCGGTGGAATCTCGGGTGTGGCCCGGGTCGACGCAGTCACTGGACCTTACGACGTGGTGGTGCTCACTGAGGCCCGTAACGTCGACGAACTCGGAAAGCTGGTGGTGAGCAAGGTGCAGGCGGTCCCCGGGATCACCCGAACCCTCACCTGCTCGGTGGTGCACCTGTAAAGACCCGCCCGACACGGCCCTGCCGCGACATGACATCGCCTGACGACACCACCGGCCGCGGCGCCCCCACCCGACGCTCGGACACCCGGCGAGCTGCCTTCCTCGCCACCCTGCTGGCGGTCCCCGCAGCGCTGCTGGCTGGGCTTCTGACGCTATGGCTCGGGGCTGGCGGCGGGCCAGCAGATCAGCCGACGCCCACCCCGTCAGCTGCCCCCTCAGCCACCGCCTCGGTATCCGCCGCCGCCCGCGATCTCGCGAAATCCGACGCGGCCACCTGTCGTGGGCTGCTCGCCCGGCTTCCTGACACCCTGCGGGGGCTGCGGCAGCGACCGGTGAGCGCCGGGGCCGAGCAGAACGCGGCGTACGGGCAGCCGCCGATCGTGCTGCGCTGCGGCGTGGCGCAGCCGGACGTGGCGCCGACCGCGACCGTCTACTCGCTGTCCACAGTGTGCTGGGTCCCGACGAAGACCAAGCGCGCGACGGTGTGGACCACGCTGGACCGCA
>JBOGDL010000347.1:0-5829 GCA_050701815.1 Micromonosporaceae bacterium
ATGGGTCGACAGCTCTCTTGCCGCCAGCCGGTTGGGGCCGCCGCTGGCCCAGGAAGCAGCCGCCTGGTTCCCATCCGAGCAGGTGCCGGCGGTGGTGCGGCTGTACCGCTCGCTGTACCCGTCCATCGCCATTGAACGGTCCCGGTTGCTGCCCGGCGCCCGGGAGTCCTTCGAGGCGGTACGCGACAGAGATGGCCACATCCTCGTGGTCACCTCGAAGCTCGGCCGGCTCGCCGAGGCGCACCTGGAGCACCTGGGCCTGAAACCCGACCTCGTGGTCGGGGACGTGTTCGCTGAGGAGAAGGGCGTGGTGCTCCGCGAGCACGCAGCCACCATGTACGTGGGCGACCACCTCGGCGACGTACGGGCCGCGAAGGTCGCGAATGTGCTCGCGGTCGCGGTCGCCACCGGCCCGATCTCCGCTGGTGAGCTTCACGCGGCGGGCGCCGACGTGGTGTTGACGGGGCTCACCGACTTTCCTGACTGGCTGCACCGCACCTCTGCCGTCTGATCGCTGCCACTGATCAGCGCCCCCTGGCCCGCGGCGGCAGGTCTCGACCAGCTTCGTGGCGTGACCGTCCACACGGCACTCCGCACTCGCGCGGATTGGATATATTGCCGCGTTGGGGAGCGCCTGTCAGACGACTGGGCGGCGCAGAAAACACAGCACTCAAGAGAGATGGTGCGCGCGGCGTGTCACAGCATGGGGAACGCGGTTATGTGGGGCCAGAAGACGCACCGGATCGCTATGAGTTGATCGAACGGCGGGCTGCCGGTGGCGAAGGCGAAGTCTGGCACGCTCGGGAGTACCACGGCAGCGAGCAGTTCTCGTACGCGGTGAAGCTGATCCGGATTGACGACGCCGACGTGGTGGATCGTCACCTGGAGGAGCTGCGGCTGCAAGCGGCCCTGGCCACCCACCTTGAGCATCCAGCGGTGGTGAAGGTCAAGGAAGTCTTCGTGGGCGCGACGCCGCACCCGGCGGGGTCTCAGCAGGGGCCAGGCGCGCAGCAGCCTGGAGGCGACACCGGCCGGCGGCTCTACTTCGTGATGAAGTGGATCCAGGGCCGGAGTCTGCAGGAGGCCTTGGAGCGGGGCGAGTTCCGCGGTCTGGATGTGCTGAACCCGTTGCTCCCGATCGCTGAGGCGATCGACTACCTCCACAGTGGACAGGACACCAACGGCGCTCCGGTGATCCACCGCGACATCAAGCCGGCGAACGTGTTGATCGGCCAGGATGGGCGGGTCTACCTCGTCGATTTCGGTTTGGTACGGCTGCGCGGCACCGACCGTACCTCCCGGATCTACGGCACCGCGCCCTTCATGGCCCCGGAGTCGCTGGCGCGCGGCGAGTACACACCCGCCACGGACCGGTACACGCTGGGCGCGACGGTCTACTACATGTTGACCGGGGAAGCGCCGGTGGCGGGCGACCCGGACGGCATGGCGCAGCGGTTGGCGGCGGTCCTCGGCCCCGGCAAGGATCGCGAGATCCGGGGCATCCTGGCGATGCTGGCGGTGCTGCCCGAGGCGCGTCCCGCGAGCGCGGCGGGCTGGATCCGCGCCCTGATCGCCCCACCCATGGCCACCCATGCGGGCCACCCCGGCGCGCTGCCGCCAACCATCGGCCCCGGCGCGCTGGGCGCTCAGATGCCACCTGGCGGTTTCCCCAGTTACCCGGGCGCGCCCACGTCAGGGCCGGTGAGCCCGGGGCCCGGCCACATGTCTGGGGCGCCCTCGTTCGGTCCCGCCGTCTCGGGTGGCCCCTCGCTTGGCGCCGCCGCGTCCGGCATGCAACCTCAGGCCCCGCAGCTCAGCGGGGCCGCAGGCGGTTACCTGGGCGCGCCCCCACCGGCTCCGAAAAACAAGCACGCCGGCAAGATCATCATGGGTGTGATCGGCATGCTCCTGCTGATCGGGTGCTGCGTCCCGCTGTACAGCGTGTCCCAGAATGACGACTTCACCGGGTCCGGCGGTGACGCTGCCACCCCGTCCCGGTCATTCGACAAGAGCAAACCCCCGCCGTCAGTGACCAAGCTGCGCAAGGCCCTGGTATCGGTCACCGACATCACCGCCGCGATGCGGGTAGGACGCGACAGCGTCAGCGACAACAACGGCGATGACCTGTTGCAGGGCGGCCCGACAAGTCTCGATATGTGCAGCGGAGAATCGGTGTCGGGAGCGGCCATCGGCGGCAGCGAGACCAATGCCTACTACGTGAACACGGGCAACTACCCGCGCGTCGAGTCCGCGGTCGCCGGCTTCTACGGCAGCGAAGCCAAGTTTTACTTCAACGCGGCGAAGCAGGCGGCGGGCCGGTGCGCGTGGAGCGAGATGCGCACCCCGAAGCTCGGCGAGCAGACCCTCGGAGTCTTCTACGACGACGGCGAGTACGACAAGGTCGCGATCGTGTTCGTACGCACCGGGCAGGTGGTCGTGCAGGTGGCGGTCAGCCTGAGCAGGTCGTACCAGTCCGACGCGATCAAGCTGGCCAGAGCGATGACGACGAGGATTCCGAAGAGTGACGCATGAGCGGCTCAGCGCTCCTGATCGACGCCCCCTCCGGTCGGGTCCGGGTCACCGCGGAGGAGGGCACGCTACGGGTGGGCCGGGACCCGTTGTGCCGGATCGTGGTGGACGATCCCCGGGTCTCGCGCGAGCACGTGGAGATCAGCAATCACGAGGGCCGGTGGCGGCTGCAGGACCTCGGTAGCAGCAACGGCACGTACGCGGGCGATGGCAAGGTGGGCACGCTCGATCTGGTCGCACCGTGCTCGATCCGGCTAGGCGACGCCGCTGACGGGCCGCTGCTGGAGTTGGCGCCCGAGGCGCCGCTCACCCCGAGCACCGTGACGGCGGGGCCGCCGCCCACGATGGCGGCTGAGGCGTACCGTGCCGCCTTCGGGTTGGGGCCTGCCGCCGGGGCCACCCCGCCGACCCCTGCGACCCAGCCTGCTCCGGCTCAATCGCCGGCCCCGACGTCTCCGGCCCTGACGTCTCCGGCGCCGGCGCCGCAGCCGGCCACGGTGGCGGATCCGGCGTGGTCGTCCGCCGCCCGGTACGAGGCCGGCAGGACCCCGTCCGCGAGGCACCGTCCAGCCGAACGCGTCACGATCGGCCGCGCGCCAGACAACAACATCGTGATCGACGATCTGATGGTGTCGCGTTACCACGCGCAGCTCTCGCGCGCCGTGGACGGCTTGCAGCTGACCGATCTGGACACCCGTAACGGCAGCTTCGTGAACGGCCAACGGGTGCGGCACGTGACGCTGCGCCCGGGGGACCTGCTCTCCATCGGCCACCGGCAGTTCACTTTCGACGGCCGAGAGCTTCGGGAGTACGTGGACACCGGCCGGATCTCGCTACGGGCTGAAGCGCTCACCGTCACGGTCGACGGAGGCAAACAGCTGCTGCGGGGCGTGTCGTTCTCGCTGCGCGAGTGCAGCCTGCTCGCTGTGGTGGGGCCCAGCGGCGCCGGCAAGTCCACCTTGCTGGGCGCGCTGACCGGAAGCCGCCCCGCCGGCCAGGGCAAGGTCGTCTACGAAGGGCGCGACCTCTACGCCGAGTACGACGAGTTGCGGCAACGCATCGGGCTGGTGCCGCAGGAGGACATCCTGCACCGCCAGCTGACGGTACGCCGCGCGCTGCGGTACGCGGCCGCGCTGCGGTTCGGGTCCGACGTCACCCCAGCCGAACGCGAGCAGCGCATCGACGAGGTGATCGACCAACTTGGCCTGCGGGCTCACGCCGATCAGCGCATCGACACCCTTTCCGGGGGCCAGCGCAAGCGCACCTCGGTGGCGTTGGAGCTGCTGACCGAGCCGTCCCTGCTCTACCTGGACGAGCCCACGTCCGGCCTCGACCCGGCGTTGGACCGGGACGTGATGGTGGGCCTGCGGGACCTCGCCGACCGGGGCCGCACCGTGGTGGTGGTGACCCACAGTCCACTGCACCTGAACGTGTGTGACCAGGTGCTCGTGCTCGGGCGCGGCGGTGTGGTGGCGTACTTCGGGCCCCCGGCCGGGGTGCTGCCGTTCTTCGGCGCCAAGGAATACGCCGACGTTTTCAAGCAGGTGTACGACGAGCCCGACGCCTGGGCAGCCCGGTACGCCGCCACCGTGGCGCCCAAGCCGCCGGGCCCGGGCTCGCCTGGCCTCGCGGTCCCGCCCGCGTTCGGGGGCCCATCCAGGTTCGCGCCGCCGGGATTCACGGCACATCTCGGCGGGCCCGGGGCGCCGGGGCCGGCGGGCGCCGCCTCACGTGCTGGGGCGCCGCCGTCCCGGCAGGGTTGGATCCGGCAGTTGAGCATCCTCACCCGCCGGATGGCCGCGGTGACGCTCTCGGACCGGATGTACGCCGCGCTGCTGCTGGGCCTGCCACTCGGTCTGGCCGCGCTGCTGCATGTGATCCCGGGAGATGACGGGTTCGTCAAGCCGGACGGGGCGTTGGGCCGCAGCGCTGAGGCGTCCCAGCTGCTGGTGGTGCTGATCATCGGTGCGGTGTTCATGGGGCTCGCCGGAGGGGTGCGGGAGCTGGTGGGTGAACGCGCGATCTACCGCCGAGAACGCGCGGTCGGCCTGGCGCCTGGGGCGTATCTGGCGTCCAAACTGTTGGTGTTCTCGCTGGTGACGGCGGTGCAGGCGGTGGTGTTCACGACGATCGGGCTGATCGGTCGGCCACTGCCGGACGACGCTCTGGTGCTGCCATGGCCGCTGCTGGAGCTGATCGCGGCGGTGTGGTTGACCGCGCTGTCGTGCACCGCGTTGGGGTTGCTGGTCAGCGCGTACGTGTCCACCGGGGAACAGACCATGCCGATCCTGGTGGGCCTGGTGATGACCCAGCTGGTGCTCAGCGGTGGTCTGTTCGAAGTGGTCGGACGCAGCGGGATCGAAGAGTTCTCCTGGCTGGCGCCGTCCCGCTGGGGGTACGCGGCCGCGGCTGCCACCGTGGACCTACGCGAGGTCATGGCGGATCCTAGTGACGACGCGCTCTGGAAACACACCAGTGGCGCCTGGGCGTGGGCCATGTCGGTGTTGGCGCTGCAGGGTGTGCTGCTGTCGGCGGCCACCCGCTTGGCGCTGAGGCGTCATGAGCCAGGTCGGTAGGGCCGCCACGGCGCGGCAAGTGTGAGGAGACGAGACCGGTGTTCGGTAAGAAAGCTGATCCGCTGAATGTCGCGTTGCAGGAGGGGTGGGCCAGCGCCTGTCAGCTCTACGAGCATTTGATGTACGGCGGGGAGCTGACCGAGTTGCCGCCGGGCGCGATCCGGCTGGAACACGACGAGGTGGCGTACTCCGACGCGATGCTCGGCTACGCCCGCTTCTACGGCACGAACGTCTCGTACGAGCAGAGCAGCATGTTGTTGCTCGGCTCCGCGACGTTCGTGGCGGCCGGGCTGGCCGCCAACGCGATCGGCAACGCGTCGGCGCGGCGGCAGGCGGAGGCGATGGCCGCCGCCCAGTGGCGGGAGCACGCGAACGCACGGACCATCATCACCAACCGGCGGCTGCTATGTGACCACCAGGGTCGGTGGCTCAGCTTCTGGCACGACGGTGTCATGGAGTTCCAGGTCGACCTGTCGAGCTGGCTGTTCGTGCTGCGTTACCAAGTGGGTGAGCCGCTGATGCTGCACGGCCCGGCGGCCCCGTGGTTCGCGGTGATCGCGGCGAAGCTGGTGTACGGCCCGCGCGGCCTGCAGCTGCCTTCGCTGGCGCCGCTGGCGCAGGCCGTGGCGCAGTCGGTGCAACAGCGTGGCGGCCCGGTGATCACCGGCGAGATCGTCCCTGGCCCCGACTCAAGCGGCCCGCAGGCCCTGCCGCACTCCTGACC
>JBOGDL010000348.1:0-8453 GCA_050701815.1 Micromonosporaceae bacterium
TACGTGATCCGCAGCGCCCGTCCTCGCTCCACCGCCGCCTGCACCTGAGCCAGCCGTCCCGTGGTCGCCGGGAGCCGCACCGACACCCGGCCCGCGGTGTCAGCCGCGTCGCCCGCCGCGGACTCGATCTTCGCCAGCGCGCGTTCCACCGCCTCCCGGTTCGGCAATCCCGGAGTCTCCGCCAGCAGCCGCAGCGCCACGATCAACGCGAGCGCCTCCTCGGGGGTGAGCCGCAGCGGCCGGTCGATCCCAGCGTCGTACGTGATCGTCACCGAGTCGCCGTCGAAGGACATGTCGATCAGGTCGCCGGGCCCGTACCCGGGTAGGCCGCACACCCACAGCAGCTCCAGGTCCTCGCGCAGCTGCCGGGCGCTGACCCCGAGGTCGCCGGCGGCGTCCACGATCCGGATCCCGGGCCGGCTCAACAGGTACGGCACCAGATTCAGCAGCCGCGACAGCCGGTCAACGCTGGCGGTCATCGCGCCCGCCGTCCCTGCGCGTGGATCATGTTTCCAGCGGCTCTCCCGTCGCGGGCGGCTCGCGTGTCGCCGGGGGCGTCGGTCGGCCAGTCGGGCTCCGGGTCCGTCACGGCAGCCGGAAACCGGCTCACCGCACGCTCCAACCGGGCGATCATCGCCTCCCGCACCTCGGGTGGGTCCAGCACCACCACGTCGGCGCCGTACCCGACCAGCCAATCGGCCAGCCGATCGGCGTCGGAATAGCGCAACAGGGCTCGATCGCCGTCCTCGCCGGGCTCCACCTGATCGGCCCACCGGCGTACCCCTGCCGCCTTACCGGGCCGCAGCACAAGTGTGGCGCGCTGCTGATGGCCGGCCGGCCCCGACCAGCGAGCCACGTAGTCGATCAGGTTCACACCGTCGGGCAACTGGTAGGCGCCGGGCTTGCCGGAGCGACGCACCCCTCCCACAATCCGGGACAGCCGGAAGCAGCGGGGCGCCTCACGGTCCAGGTCGTGGCCCACCACGTACCACCGACTTCGCCAGCAGACCACCCCCCAGGGCTGCAACCGGCGTGGCACGGCGTCGTCGACTTCAGGCGGACGGTACGAGAAGGTCACCGCCTGACGGGCCGCCGCCGCGCTGGTGAGCGGCCCGAATGCAGGCTCGACCGTGACCACCGGCTCGATGCCGAGGGTGGCCTGCGGATCCACCTCCACTCCAGCGGCACGCAGCTTCAGCAGACCCGACGACGCCGCCGACGACAGCCCGGCATGCTGCCAGAGCCGCCCGGCGATCCCCACCGCGGCGGCTTCGTCTGGTTCCAGCAGCACATCGGGGAGCTCGTACTGGGGTCTGGTGATGCGGTAACCGGGCTCGGTGTCGAAGACGCTGGCGGAGCCCGTCTGCAGCGGCACTCCCAGCTCTCGCAGCTCGGCCTTGTCACGCTCGAATTTGCGTTGAAACGCGTCATGCTCACGGGGATTGGCGGGATTGTGCTCATAGCCAGGCACCGTGTGCGCGATCTGCGCGGCGGTCAAAAATCGCCGGGTCGACAACAGGCAGATCACCAGGTTGACCAGGCGCTCGGTGCGGTTGCGGGACACCCTGCCGACGCTAGCAGCGTCGCCGTGAAATGGTCGGACAGCCAGTGTGTGTCCGAGCGCCAAACTGTCAAGCAGCCGTCGGATACGGTGCTGAAGGTGATCGTGTGGAGATCAGGAACCGTGACCGCGCTGGGCCGGCGCTGGCGCGGCGCGATCGAGCTCACCGCGACCCTGGACGCGGCGCCCGGCCGCGGCGCGGTCAGCGGGGCTCACCACCCTGGGCGCGATGCAGAGCAGGTGCGGGCGCTTGCGTATCCGGAACTGGTGGGCGCCCCTCAGGAAGGTGACCGGGTGCTGCTCAATGTGACCGCTTTGAGTCTCGGTCTGGGCACCGGCGGTTACGCGCACGTGGTGGCGCTCCCGGACCGGCTGCCACCCGACCGGGCCTCGACCGGGCACGCCGTGAAGGCCCGCTACACGCCGCTGCAGAGCGTGGTCCTGGCGGTGGAAGAGGAGGCCTCGCCGCACCGGGACGCGATCGCCGCGAACAGCGATGTGGACGGCATGCCGGTGGTGGTCGCGGACTTGCATTCGGCGCTGCCCGCGATCCTCACCGGGATCCACCTGGAACGGCCGGGGGCCCGGGTGGCGTACCTGATGACAGACGGCGGGGCGTTGCCGGCGTGGTTCAGCCGCACTCTGGACGCGGTCGCGGACCAGCTGGTCGGGGTCGTCACTGTCGGCCAGGCCTTCGGGGGCGACCTGGAGGCGACCACCACGCACAGCGGTCTGCTCGCGGCCCGCCACGTGCTGCACGCGGACGTGGCGGTGGTGTCTCAAGGCCCGGGAAATCTGGGGACCGGCACGCCATGGGGCTTCTCCGGGGTCGCGGCAGGCGAGGCGGTGAACGCGGCGGCGGCCCTCGGCGGCAGGCCGGTGGGTTCGCTGCGGATCTCCGCAGCCGACCCGCGCCCGCGTCACCGTGGCCTGTCGCATCACACCACCACCGCGTACGGGCGGGTCGCGCTGGCCGCCGCTGAGCTGGTGCTGCCCGACCCGTTGGAGCCGGAGCTGGCGCCTATGGTGCACGCGGCGCTGCGACCCCTGCGAGCCCGGCATCGGGTGGTCTCCACCTCGACCGAAGGGCTACTCGAGGCGCTGCGCGCGCAGCCGGCGCCGCTGTCGACCATGGGACGGGGCCTGGACGCCGACACCGCGTACTTCCTGGCGGCGGCGGCTGCCGGCCGTCACGCCTCCCAGCTGCTGGGAGGCTGACCAGCCCGGAGGCTCAGGGCCGCGGCCCGTCAGGCGGGTGCGTCCGGGAGCGCAGCAGGCGCGTCGGGGTCTGCGGGTCGTCCGGGGTGAAGCGGTGTAGCTCGTCGCCTTCCCGGTGGAACACCAGCCGGCCGCAGTTCGAGCACTGGAACAGCTCCGCGCTGAAGCGCCCCACCGTGTCCATGAACTCGCCGAAGTCGCGCCATGGCGCTTCGCCGTCCGCGTCCTCATCCACCTCGTCAAGAAGATCGGAAAGACCCTCGTCCGGGACCACTGTCGCGGCGCAGGGACTCAGCGTCGGGCTGCCGTCAACTGCGCTGCCGCAGTCACAGCCGACCTTTTCGCGACTCCGCCGCCGTGGGCCCGGGCCCGAGCCCGGGCTCGCCACCAGCAAGGGGCTCGGGACCCCAGGGTTGTCGGGACGGAAGTAATGCAGCTTGCCGTCTGCTCCGTCGAATATCAGCCGGCCGCAGTCCCAGCACTGGAACAGGTCGCTGCACCAGCTGTCCAGGATGTCGAGGAACTCGTCAACGCCGTGCCTGGACCCGCTGTCGGCTGCGTCCTGGTCGAAGTCTTCCGCCATGTTCCGGCGGTCCTCGTCCGCGACCACGAACGCCTTCCAGGGATTCGGCACTGGGTTGTCCGAGTAGTGACCACCGCAATGGCAGCCGATCTTCACGAGGCGCTCCTTGTCAGAAGTGAGAGCTAGCTGAGCCCGCCGGCCTCCCTAGTACGGAGACGATCCGCCGGGAGGCTGCGGCGAGGCCGGGTACGTGGAGGCGGAACCCGACGGCGGGTGCGGCTGCGTCGGGTATGGCGCGGCGACACCGGGCTGCCCGTACATGGCTCCCGGGGCGCCCGGGTGAGCCTGCTGCGGCTGACCAGCCGCCGGCGCGCCGGGGTGGGGCGGCTGCGAATGCGAGAACCCGGCAGGGGCGGCGGCACTGGACTGCGCCCACGATCCAAGCGCGACCGCGGCGAGCTCAAGCCCGATGCCGAGCAGCCCCAGGATCACCCCGATCTGGAACCCGCTGGGATCGCTGGCAGTCTGGCCCGAGCAATTCATGTCGTCATCGCAGCCGTAGAAGAACGGCACCTCAGCGCCGGAGCCGACGAAGTTCCCGAGCATGGCTAACAGGGAGAGCAGGCCCAGAATCATCAAAACCAGTTGCACGACGCGCAGAGGTTTAGTCATGCCGGAGATCGTACGAGCGAGCACAAAGCCATGTGCCCCGCACATCGCCGACCGCAGCGGCTGACCAGGTCCGGTCGACATGCCGGGTGTGACGCTCGCCCGGGTCACCGAGAAAGGATCACCACAAGCGCCAGGCCGGCGATCAGCGCCAGCAAGGCCAGGAACAACACCCAGGTGGGCACCGTGTAATCGCCGCGGCGGTTGGCGTCGATCTCGTCCCGGATCCGGTCGCGTCGGCTCTTGCGCCGCGCTGGCCGCGGGTTCGATGGGTCGCTGGCGCCCGGTGGGTTCTCAGTCATGGCCGTCACATGCTAGCGATCAGCTTCTCCACCCGCTCATCGTGGGACCGGAACGGGTCCTTGCACAGCACCGTCCGCTGCGCCTGGTCGTTCAGCTTCAGATGCACCCAGTCGACGGTGAAGTCGCGCCGCTTCTCCTGGGCCCGGCGGATGAACTCGCCCCGCAGCCGCGCCCGGGTGGTCTGCGGCGGGGTCTCCTTCGCCTCGAAAATCTCCAGGTCGCCCGCGATCCGATCCACCTGCTTGCGCTTCTCCAGCAGGCCGTACAGCCCGCGACCGCGACGCACGTCGTGGTACGCCAGGTCCAATTGCGCCACCCGCGGGCTGGACAACGGCAGATCGGTGCGGGCGCAGTAACGGTCGATCAGGTTCTTCTTGGCCACCCAGTCGATCTCGCGTCCAACTCCGGACAGGTCCCCGGTCTCCACCGCGGTCAGCATCCGGCCCCACAGGTCGAGCACCCGCTTGGAGACCGCGTCGCCGCCGCGCCGGTCCACGAAGTCGGTGGCCTTGTTGAAGTACTCCTGCTGAATCTCCAGAGCACTGGCCTCCCGGCCGCTGGCGAGCCGCACCTTGCGCCGGCCGGTGATGTCGTGGCTGACCTCGCGGATCGCGCGGATCGGATTCTCCAGGGTCAGGTCGCGCATCACGGCGCCGGCCTCGATCATCCGCAGCACGATGTCGGCGCTGCCGACCTTGAGCAGCGTGGTCACCTCGTTCATGTTGGAGTCGCCCACGATCACGTGCAGCCGGCGGTACCGCTCGGCGTCCGCGTGAGGCTCGTCCCGGGTGTTGATGATCGGACGGGACCGGGTGGTGGCCGATGAGACGCCTTCCCAGATGTGCTCGGCCCGCTGCGACAGGCAGTACACCGCTCCCCGGGGGGTCTGCAGCACCTTTCCGGCGCCGCAGATCAGCTGCCGGGTGACCAGGAACGGGATCAGGATGTCGGCGAGTCGGCCGAACTCGCCGTGCCGTCCGACCAGGTAATTCTCGTGGCAGCCGTACGAGTTGCCGGCGGAGTCAGTGTTGTTCTTGAACAGGTAGATGTCGCCGGCGATGCCCTCGTCGTGCAGCCGCCGCTCCGCGTCCACGAGCAGACCCTCGAGGATCCGCTCCCCGGCACGGTCATGCGCCACCAAATCGGTCAACGAGTCGCATTCCGGGGTGGCGTATTCCGGGTGTGAGCCGACATCAAGGTACAACCGTGCCCCGTTGCGCAGGAACACGTTGCTGGAGCGTCCCCAGCTGACCACCCGACGGAACAGATAGCGGGCCACCTCGTCCGGTGAGAGCCGCCGTTGTCCGCGGAATGTGCAGGTGACGCCGTATTCCGTTTCCAACCCGAAGATCCGCCGGTCCATGGACTGACACTACCCGGTGACGCTGCGAGAGCACACGACGGATCTTCGTCCACACTCGACCGCACGGATGGTCATTCCTTGCCTGCCAGGGCTTGACCGAACTCGCGGCACTCGTGGTAGTCAGGCAGCAGCCCCTCCGCCTGCGCTTGCGCCAGACTCGGTGCGGCGGCGTCTCGTAGCGACAGCACGGGTCTGTCCACCGGCCACCGGATTCCCAACGCCGGATCCAGCGGGTGCACCCCGTGCTCACGGTTCGGCGCGTACGTGGCGCTGCACAGGTAGACCACTGTGGCGTCATCGGTCAGGGCGCAGAAGGCGTGCCCCAGCCCCTCCGTCAGGTAGACGGCACGACGGTCCACGTCATCGAGCAGCACCGCCTGGTGCGCCCCGAAACTGGGCGAGCCGACTCTCAGATCCACCACCACGTCCCACACCGCGCCGCGGGGGCACGTGACGTACTTGGCCTGGCTGGGCGGCATGGTGGCGAAGTGGATGCCCCGCACCACGCCTCGGGACGAGACCGACAGGTTGCTCTGGGCCAACTGCAACGGCCGCCCCGCCACCTGTGCCAGCGAGTCGAAGCGATACCACTCGAGGAAGGCGCCACGGGCGTCGCAATGCTGGCGCGGCGTCACCTGGTACGCGCCCTCGATTGACAGCTGAGTGATCTCCATTTCTCGCCTCCGTATCACCCAGCGAGGTGGTTGTCCGGCGCCGCCGCGCCGACCGGCTTCCGGGCATGAACATGGAACTCGTTGTACGTGAACAGCGTCCCCGCCCATCGCGGCAACGGGAATGAGCGCCTGGTGATCACGTCCAACCGCAACGAGGTGGCGAGCGCCGCGACCTCGTCGAAGCCGCAGAACCAGACGTGAGTGGGGTCTGAGGCGTGCCCTCGCTCTTGCGGGGTGATGAACAGCACCCTGCCTCCCGGCTTCAGGAACGGCAGGTACCGGCCGACCAGTTCCCATGCCTCTGGCTGGGTCATGTGCTCGACCACGTGCGCGAGCAGCATCGAGTCGAAGCCGCCCGCTCGCGCGTCTGACGACTCGGGGAACTCCCTGACCGTGTGCGCTCGCAGCCCCCGGGCACGAGCGGTGTCAACGGCCTCGGTGTTGTGGTCCACTCCCACGCTGCCGGGCGCCAGGTTGGCCAGGTTGCGGCCGATGCCGCATCCCACGTCCAACGTGCGGCCGAGTCGCTGCCGGCGAAGGTTCCACCGGTACGGCGCCTGCGCGCCCAGCACCCGCTTCCACCACGCGCCCTCCAACCGGCGCAGCCGTTCGGCGTACTCCGGGCTGGCGGTCTGCGGGTGGCTGGCGGTCTGCGGCTGACCGCTGAAGGCGGCGACACCGCCGGGGCTCCGGCCGTTCGCGGCGCCAGGGGCGGTGTCGGGGTGGTGAGAGCGGGGGGGCGTGCTGGCGCTCATGAGGCGGCTCCGATCTCGGACTGAACCATGGCCAGTGGGGTGGTCTCGGGGGCGACGCCGCCGTCACCGTCGAACGGGGCGGGTTCGCCGCGGCGTTCCAGCAGCTCCAGCAGGTATCTGCCGTACCCGCTCTTGAGCAGGGGCTGGGCCAGGGCATGCAGCGCTGCGTCGTCGATCAGACCCATCCGCCAGGCGACCTCTTCGACGCAGCCGATCTTGAGGCCCTGCCGCTCTTCGATCACTCGGACGAACTCAGAGGCCGCGACCATCGAGCCGAAGGTGCCGGTGTCCAGCCAGGCGACCCCTCGCCCCAGCACCCCCACCGAGAGCTGCCCTTGACGCAGGTACGTCTGATTCACCGCGGTGATCTCCAACTCCCCGCGCGCGCTGGGGAGCAGGTTCTGAGCGATCGCGATCACGTGGTTGTCGTAGAAGTAGAGGCCGGGCACCGCGTATCGCGACTTGGGCTGTTCGGGCTTCTCCTCGATGGAGAGCACCTTGCCGTGGGCGTCGAACTCGACCACGCCGTACGCCTCGGGCTCCGACACCGGGTACGCGAACACCTTCCCGCCGACCAGGTCAGCCGACTGGCTCAGCTGCCGCCCCAGCCCGGCGCCGTAGAGGATGTTGTCTCCCAGCACCAGGGCCACCGGCTGATCCTCGATGAAGTCCGCGCCGATCAGGAAGGCCTGGGCGATGCCTTCGGGACGGGGCTGGATGGCGTACTCGATGGTGATACCGAGGTGGGAGCCGTCCCCGAGCAGTCGGGAGAACTGGTCTCGCTGCTGCGGCGCGGTGATCACCAGGATTTCGCGGATCCCGGCCGTCATCAGCGTCGACAGCGGGGAGTAGATCATCGGCTTGTCGAAGATCGGCATCAGCTGCTTCGACACCGCTTTGGTGACCGGCCAGAGCCGGGAGCCGGCGCCGCCGGCCAGAATGATGCCGCGCACTGACACACCGTACCCGTGTAATGACTTTTCGTAGTGACCATTGATCCGCGCGTCGTCGCTGGATTCCCGCCTCCTGAGTGGTCGGCGGCGGGCTGACGCGATCCGCTATCGTGCTGCAAGCCGTTGGTTTCAGCGCATAGTGAGCGTGCGAAAATTTTCGCCGCGGCTGCGGCGCCACACCACGACCACACGCTGGAACGTGCTGACGGACCACACCCAGCCCGCCGCTGGCAGCGCGGGGACCTGCCAGCGCGATGAGCATGAGGAGGGTGCGATGAGTCGGGGCGACGGCGCGACGAGCCCGCAGCAGCCCGCCGGGCCGGCGATCGCGACACCCGACCCGCTGCCCGGGCTGGACCCCGAGCCGACGCCAGAGACCCGCTTCCTCGGCCGCTCCCCCGGCCAGCTGGCCTGGCAGCGGCTGAAACGCGACC
>JBOGDL010000349.1:0-5003 GCA_050701815.1 Micromonosporaceae bacterium
CCCACGATCGCCCGGCACGCCATCTCGAACCCGTCCACGCTGCGCGGGGTGCGTACCCCGGGGACCTGCGCCACGTCGGCGGCGAGGGCGTCGTCGTCGCCGAGCAACTCGTCGATGGCGCTGGGGTCGGCGTCCAGGTCGAAGAGCCGGCGGCAGCGGCGTACGGCGGGCGCCAGGTCACGCAGGTCGGTCAGCCGCAGCCGGGCCGCCACGTGGCTGTCCAGCGGGCTGAGCGCCATCGTGCCGGGGCCGTGTGGCAGCCGCAGGGTTCGCCGGTACGCGCCGTGCGGGCCGTCCAGGTCCATCCGCTCGGCGCTCGGGTCGGCTGGTCGAGCGGTGACACCGAGTTCCGCGGTGCGGGGCGACACCGCCTCCACTCCGGGCAGCGCCCGTACCGCCAGGAAGCTGGTCAGCGCCTCGGCTGCCAGCGGCGGCCGGTACGCCAACCGCAGCGTGATCGTCACCCCGGCTGAGCCCGTGGCGCCTTGCTGCGGCTGGCTGCCCTGGCGTACCGCGTTCTGGCGGATCCGGGACGGGGGCATGGCGTAGATCGCCCGTACGGTGTCGTTGAACTGGCGTACCGAGCCGAAACCGGCCGCGAACGCGATCTCAGCGAACCCCAGATCAGTGGTCTCAATCAAGATCCGCGCTGTCTGCGCCCGCTGCGCCCGTGCCAGCGCGATCGGCGACGCGCCCACCTCGGCGATCAGCATCCGTCCCAGGTGGCGTTCGGTGTACCCGAGCTGTTGCGCCAGGCCAGCGACGCCGATCCGGTCCACCACGCCGTCGGCGATCAGCCGCATCGCACGGCCCACCGCGTCGGCCCGGATGTCCCACTCGGGCGAGCCGGGTGTGGCGTCGGGGCGGCAGCGCATGCAGGCCCGGAACCCGGCCAGCTGTGCGGCGGCCGGGGAAGGGTAGAAACGCACGTTTGCCCGTTTCGGTGTCAGCGCTGGGCAACTCGGGCGGCAGTAGATGCCGGTGCTGGTGACGGCGGTGAAGAACCAGCCGTCGAAGCGGCCGTCACGGCTGGACACCGCGCGGTAGCACTGGTCAAAGTCGGGCAGTGGTGGGCTCACGCATTCGATCGTGACAGCTTCTCGGCGCTATGGCTCGCGGAAATCGGACATCACCGTCAGCGGTCCAGCCCTTGCCGCCGGCCGGCGCCGCGGCTTGGCGGGCTCAGCCCGGCGGAACCGCCACGCTCACTGGGTACGGGTGATCCAGTTCAGCAGCGTTGCCCGGCCCCAGCGCCAGCGGCTCTGAGTAGACGTCGCCGCCGAGGCGGTAGATGTTGACCTTGCCGTCGCGTTCGATCCGCCAGTACGAGCCGATCCCCGCCTCCGCGTACGCCTCCAGCTTGTCGACCCGGTCGACAGACTTGGTCGATCGGGACTCCACCTCGACCACTACCGCTGGCGTCACCCGGTTGTAGTTGGTGTTCGCACGTTGCGCGTCCGGCGCCAACACCACCAGATCCGGAATGAACAGGTTCTCCCCGAGCCGCAGGCCGATATCCCATTGGACCCGCCAGCCCTGAGGAGCTGCGTGGTCGAGGATGCGGAATGCCCAACTGCACCAATCCTGGTGGTCTTCGCTGGCTGGGGGGGTCACCAGCAGCCTCCCGTCGATGATCTCGTACCGATTCTCTTGAGGGAGGTGGGAAAGGTCTGACTCGGTCCAGTGACGTTGGGTCATGAACCGCACCGCAGCGGTGCTGAACGCGTCCGCCACGCCGGGTGGCATGGGCCAGTCCGCCTGGTGCGTCGGCTGTGCCATCAAGCACCTCCTGTGTGCCATCTTGCTGTGTGCCCTGATGACATCGTTATGTCAACAAAGTGACATTCGAGTGCCATTTGACTGACGTTTTCACTCCACGCCCCGCCATCAGCCTGCCCTCGACATCGTATTCGGACCCGAAGCTTGAATGGTTTGCGCCAGCTGCCCGCCGACGCGGAAGCGTCGGGGCTCGCGCCGTAGACTGGCCCGCCGTGAGTCTCGCTATCGGAATCGTCGGCCTGCCCAACGTCGGCAAGAGCACCCTGTTCAACGCGTTGACCAAGAACGACGCGCTCGCCGCGAACTACCCCTTCGCGACCATCGAGCCCAATGTCGGAGTGGTGGGGGTCCCGGACCCTCGCCTGGACGTCCTCGCCACGATGTTCAGCTCCGCGAAGACGATCCCCGCGGCCGTCACGTTCGTCGACATCGCGGGGCTGGTGCGCGGCGCCAGCCAGGGTCAGGGTCGCGGCAACGCGTTCCTGGCGAACATTCGCGAGGCCGCCGCGATCTGCCAGGTGATCCGCGCGTTCAAGGACCCGAATGTGTCTCACGTCGAGGGCCACGTGGATCCCGCGGCGGACATCGAGACCATCAACACCGAGCTGATCCTGGCTGACCTGCAGACCCTGGAGCGGGCCGTGCCGCGGCTGGAGAAGGAAGCCCGGCTGAAGAAAGAGCGGCAACCGTTGGCGCGGGCGGCTGCGGAGGCGGCGCAACTGCTCGACTCGGGCGTCACCCTCTACGCCGGCGCCAAGGACAAGGGCATCGACATCGAGCTCCTGAAGGAGCTCTCACTGCTGACCACAAAGCCTTTCCTGTACGTGTTCAACGTGGATGAGTCCGAGCTGACCGACAGCGGCTACCTGGACCAACTTCGCGCCCTGGTCGCGCCCGCGGAAGCGGTGTTCCTGGACGCCAAGTCGGAAAGCGAGCTGATCGACCTTCCTGAGGACGAGGCGCGGGAGCTGTTGGAGGCGATTGGCCAGTCCGAGCCGGGGCTGCACCAGCTGATCAATGTCGGATTCCAGACGCTTGGGCTGCAGACGTACCTCACGGCCGGTCCCAAGGAAGCACGTGCCTGGACGATCGACGTCGGCGCCACCGCGCCCGAGGCCGCTGGGGTGATCCACTCTGACTTCCAGCGCGGCTTCATCAAAGCGGAGATCGTCTCGTACGCCGACCTGGTTGACGCCGGTTCGATGTCGGAGGCGAAATCGCGCGGCAAGGTGCGTATGGAAGGCAAGGATTACGTGATGGCCGACGGCGACGTGGTCGAGTTCCGATTCAACGTCTGACACCTGACCGGGGCGAGGATGGAGTTACTGACTCCTCCTGCCCATATACCCCACGTGTCACTGCACCCATGACCGAAGCGTTTCGCATTGCCAGGCGTTCAGGAACGCTGATAGCGATTTTCGCTTCAACGTGTAATTGAAAGAACACGCTGAGGAATTGTGTTATCCGCGCGCGCCTCAGTTGCGTCTACCTGCCACTTCTTGGTAGATCGCAATCTGCTTCCAGATGGGTACACTGCGGGACGGTGGACGGATTCGTCCTCATAAGACAGGGACGGGAATCGCCCTCATAAGACAGATGGCCCGACTCGCGGCTACGTGTGCCATCCGGTTACAGAGAGATCTCAGCGCTGGGGTGACGCATGACCACATTGGATGAGTTATCGGCTCCGCAAACTCGCATGTTGTTAGCCAGTGATGGATCCACGACCACTCTCCTGCAGGCGCTGCTGGGAGAAGTGCTCGAACTGCGATTGGACGAGGTCCGCGAGGGGGACGGGGCCGAGGTGCCGGAGGCGACCCGGGCGGCTTTGCGCATCGACGAGCGGACCCGGGTGCTGATTCGACGGTCGGCGTTGGTGACCTCGGTCGGCGTTGAGGTCTCGCGCAACAAGGTGGTCGCGATCGGCGCCTTCGACGCAGCCGTCGATCACGCGCTCCACGGGAGATACCCGATCGGCCGGATCATGAACAACACCAGGTCGGGCCATCGCCGGATTCTGCTCGACTCGGGCTGGTCGTTCTGGGAAGCGGGGAAGCGGTCGGTGCGCTGCGCGTTCAAGTCGTACCTGATCGTCGAGGATGGCGTCTCGATCCACATTTGCGAGCGGTTCAATCCCAGGTTTCTCCCTGTGACGGCTCACGGCTGACTCGGCCGACTCGGCATGCTGGCTGTTCGTGGTCTCGTCGTCATGCGCTGGTGGCGGCTATGCGGGTGCGAAAGAGGTGGGCAGTAGATGAGCCTCAAGACAGGCGTGGCAATCGTCGGCGCCGGTCCCGCTGGGCTACTGCTGGGCAACATCCTGATCGATCACGGGATCGACTGCGTGATCCTGGAGCGGAACTCGCGTGAGCGCATCGAGTCGCGCGCGCGGGCGGGTCTGATCGAAGACAGCGCCGTCCAAGAGTTGACGAAGCGCAATCTGGCCGACCGTCTCCGTGCGGAGGGGACGCCTCACGACTCCTGTGAGTTCAGGATCGGCGGTCGTCGTCACATCGCCCAGTACGGGCAGCTCGCGGGCGATCGAAACCACTATGTCTACCCACAGCAGGAGTTGGTCAAGGACATGGTGGCGGCGTTCCTGCACAAGGGCGGCGAGCTCTACTTCGAGGCCCCGGTGACAGCCATCTCGAAGATCGACAGCAGGCGGCCCCGGGTGAGAGCCGAAGTGAACGGCAAGAACCAGTTGGTCAAGTGCGATGTCATCGCGGGCTGCGACGGGTTCCACGGGGTGGCCCGCGACAGCGCCCCGAAGGGCGCCGCGACGGTCTACGAGTACGAGCACCGCCATGGCTGGGTGGCGGTGCTCGCCTCAGCGCCCCCCTCGACACAGAAGATCATCTACGCCCTTCACCAGGACGGTTTCGCAGGGCACATGCTCAGGTCATCGACGGTGAGCAGGTATTACCTGCAATGCCCTGCCGGTGATCAGGTCGAGGACTGGCCCGACGACAGGATCTGGTCGCAGCTACGTCATCGGCTGGCCACTGATGACGACTGGTCGCTGCAGGATGGTCCGGTGGTCGAGAAAAACATCCTGGAGATGCGGAGTTGGGTCACCGAGCCAATGCAGTTCGGCAAGCTGTACCTGGCCGGAGACGCCGCGCACATCCTCACCCCGGCAGGCGCCAAAGGAATGAACCTCGCCTTGGGCGATGCGCGAGAACTCGCGCTGGGGTTGGTGGAGCATTACCACAAAGCTGATA
>JBOGDL010000350.1:0-3989 GCA_050701815.1 Micromonosporaceae bacterium
CGAGCCCAGACTGAGCAGGACGATGCGCACCCTAAACCTCACTCGTGGCAGGGGTTGACGCCTCAGACGTTAGCGGCCGACTAGCCTGTAACCCGCCACCGACCCCTGACCTGCGGGTTGGGGCTGATCAGGAGCCACTTCGCCGGAGCTGTGGCGGCTGCGGGCGGTGACTCTGGGAGGCGACAGACATGCCAGCGATCGCGCTCGTCGGCGCCCAGTGGGGCGACGAAGGCAAAGGTAAGGTGACCGACTTGCTCGGCGAGCAGGTCGACTACGTGGTGCGCTTCTCCGGTGGCAACAACGCGGGCCACACCGTGGTGACCCCGGACGGCCAGAAGTATGCGCTGCACCTGCTGCCGTCCGGCGCGCTGTCCCCGAGCGCGAAGATCGTGATCGGCAACGGCGTGGTGGTCGACCCGAAGGTGCTGCTGAGCGAGATGGACGGGCTCGCCGCGCGGGGCATGGACGTCACGTCCCGGCTGCTGGTGTCCGCGGACGCGCACCTGATCATGCCGCACCACCGGGCGCTGGACCTGGTGGTCGAGCGGTACCTGGGCTCGGCGCGGATCGGCACCACCGGCCGTGGGATCGGCCCCGCGTACGGGGACAAGGTGGCCCGGATGGGGGTGCGGGCCCAGGACCTGCTCGACCCGGGGATCCTGCGCCAGAAACTCGAACTGGCGTTGCGGGAGAAGAACCAGATCCTGGTCAAGGTCTACAACCGGAAGGCGATCGACGCCTCGGCCGTGGCGGATGAGTACCTGGAGTACGCCGCGCGACTGCGCCCGTTCATCGCCGACACGCGCTCGGTGCTGTGGGACGCGCTCGACGACGGTGACACGGTGCTGCTGGAAGGCGCCCAGGCGACCATGTTGGACATGGACCACGGCACGTACCCGTTCGTGACCTCGTCGAACCCGACTGTGGGAGGCGCCTGCGTCGGCTCGGGAATCCCCCCGACCAAGGTCACGAAGGTGATCGGGGTGACCAAGGCGTACACCACACGGGTGGGTTCGGGGCCGTTCCCGACCGAGTTGCTGGACGCTTCCGGCGAGCACCTCCGCAAGACCGGCCAGGAGTACGGCACCACCACCGGCCGGGACCGCCGCTGCGGCTGGTTCGACGCGGTGGTCGGCCGGTACGCGGTGCGCGTCAACGGCATCACCGACCTCGTGGTCACCAAGCTGGACGTGCTGTCGGGGCTGCCGCAGGCGCCGCTCTGCGTGGCGTACGAGGTCGACGGCAAGCGGGTCGAGCAGATGCCGATGACGCAGACCGCGTTCCACCACGCGCGTCCGGTCTACGAATGGCTGGACGGCTGGTGGGAGGACATTTCGGAATGTCGCTCCTTCGACGAGCTGCCCAAGAACGCGCAGGTGTACGTGGAGCGGATCGCCGAGCTGTGCGGCGCCCGGGTGAGCATGGTCGGCGTGGGCCCGGGCCGGGACGAGAACGTGGTGCTCCACCCGCTGATCTGACCCTTGCCGCCCTCCCAGCTCAAGCGGCGTGCCGACTCACCTCGTGGCTGCGCGTGTGTCCGCAACTGCGCGTGTGCTCGTGGCTGCGCGTTGATCAAGGGATTCGTTCGTGTCGTGGCGGCGTGTCGCGACACGTACCCCTTGATCAACAGGAACTGCCGGCAGCTTGGGCCGTTGCCGGGTGAGGAACAGGCTGGCGGCGGCCAGCAGCATGGACGCGGCCACCCACCATGCCGGGGCCACCGACCAGCTTGCCGCGAGCGTTCCCAGACCCAACGCGCCCAGCCCGCCGCCGATCTGAAGCAGCAGCGAGTCCACGGAGAGCACGGTCGCCCGCTCGGCGCCCGAGACCCGGCGGTGCAACAGCTCTGAGCGGACCGGCTCCGCGATGCCGAGCCCGATGAACATCCCGGTGTACGCCAGCGCCGCCGCCACGATCCCCGGCGCCCCGTCGAGGCTGGCTGACGCGGCGAGGCTCCCCAGTGACATCGCGGCGAGCACCGCTCCAGCGGCGGCGGTGCGCCCAGCGGTGACGATGTCGGTGCTCCGGCTGGACATGACGGCGGCGGCGCCAGTTGTTCGGCTGGCAGTGTCGGCCGCTCTATTGGCGATGGCGGTGTCGGCGCTGGTGGCGGCGGCCTCTCGGGGCGTCGGGCTGCTGGCAGGGGCCAGGGCGGCTGACGGTATGAGGGTGGGGTGGCGGTCCCGTGGGGCGAGCAGCCGGGCGGTCACGGGGCTCAGCGCGGAGCCGACAGCAACGGCAGCGAACCCGACCGCCGCGACCACCCCGTACGCCGTGCCGGCGGTTTCGGGGTCGCCAGTGAGGTCGGCGAGGCGGCCGGGGGTCAGCATCTCGATCGCGTTCAGGGCGACGCCCAGACCCAGTGCGGTCAGCAGCACCCGCGTCAACAGACCGTCCCGTACGCCCAGCACGACACCTCGCACCACAGCCGCTGGCACGTCGCGCATCACCTCCCGTACCGCCGGGACAGGGTCGGAAGCCCGGTGCGGCTCCGGCATGCCGATCATGGTGGCTGCCAGCAGGGCCACGTACGCGAGGGCCGCGAGCAGCATGGGCGTCGACATCGGGATCAGGATGGCGTCCTGGGGCCAGGCCCCGAGGCGCGGGAGCAGCAGCGGGAGCGAGCCTCCGGTGAGTGTTCCGACCGCGAGCGCCGCGCCCCCGGCTGTGGCGCCGGCGGCCAGGCCGCGGCGGAGCTGGCCACCTGTCTCGCCCGAGGCGTGCACCGTGTCCACGTACCAGGCTTCAGCGGGTCCGCTGGACAGCGCGCGGGCGACAGCTTTGAGCACCGCGATCGCGAGAAACTGCCACAGCGTGGTGGCGAACGCCAGCCACAGCATCGCCACGAGACCCACTGCCCCGGACGCGGCGAGAACCGCGCGCCGGCCGATCACGTCAGCGAGGCCTCCGGTGGGCAGCTCCAGCGACGCCACAGTCAGGCTGAAGACCGCGATCGCCAATCCGACGCTCGCGAGCCCAAGGCCCCGAGTCTGCATCAGGAGCACCATGGTCGCCATCTGCAGCCCGGGTGGCAGCCACGTCAGCGCGCTGATCAGCACGTAGCGGCGCTTCGCTGACCGGGGCGTGATCAGGCGCGTCGCCTCCGGGTCGGCGCCCGGTTCGCTGTAATCACGTCCGGCGGGGCCGGGCGCCGGGGGCCCTTGGTGGATCGTCCCGGCAGTGGCGGGTGGGCCGGGCTCTGCCGGCCCGGTCATGGCTGATATCCCTTGATCGGGAAGGCGGCGAGGAAGATCGCGACCTGTTCGCTGGTCTCCGCGTGTGCGTCGCGCTCGGCGTACTCGGTGATCAGCTCGCCGAAGCGTTGGTCCAGCTCGCGTACCGACTCGGGGGTGAGCCGGACGATGTCGTCGCTCTGCCCGGCGACGTCACGCCACGCCGGGTCCCAGGTCTCGTCCTCGTACCGCTCCGCCATCTGGGCCATTGAGGTGCGCTGCCGTAGCCGCAGCCAACGCAGCGCTTCCTGCCCTTCCGGCTGATCAGCGAAGTCGGACTCGGACCAGCTGGTGAGGCGGTGCACGGCACGCCAGCGGCGATCGCGTGCGTTGGGTTGCTCCGGGTCTTCCTCGATAAAGCCGTACTTGGCGAGCTGCCGGAGGTGGTAGCTGGTCGCGCCGGAACTCTCATCGAGCGCTCTGGCCAACTCGGTGGCGGTCGCGGGGCCATCGAAGCGCAACATCGCGAGCAGCCGAATCCGAAGCGGGTGGGCCACCGCTTTGAGGCTGGACACGTCGGTGACGCGCCGAACGCTCTCCGTCATGTGGACGACCGTACTCTACAAAGAATACTTTGCAAACATACCTTTGTGATCCCAAACCAGGGCTTGACGCCCGATGATCAAGGCATTTGTTCGCGTGTCGTCGGCGTGTCACGTCAGTTATCCCTTGATCACCATGGCGGGGCGGCTGATGAGCGCTCACAGGGGATCGCATGGCGGAGTGATGCGGACGGTGTTGTGGAAGCCGCTTTCC
>JBOGDL010000351.1:0-20049 GCA_050701815.1 Micromonosporaceae bacterium
CCCAGTGGCCCGGGGCGTTCTCGTACCTCCACATCAGGGCGTCCGGGACGAGCGCGGCGTGCCAGTCCCAGGTCTGGAACGCGATCGCGGCGGTGTCCGGCGCCGTGCGCACCGCAGTCGAGCACTCCCCGTCGCCCCGATCCGGCGCCGCGACGAGCACTTCGGTGCGGGCGTTGAGCATGCTCAGGCTTTGCAGCGACACGCCGGCGCCGGCGCTGATCGAGTTGAGCTCCTCAGCCAGCCTGGGGCTCCAGGTGCGCAACGCGTGGTACGAGTCAGCGGCGATCGAGGCTGTGGCCTGGTCGCTGATGCCGAGTTGACGGAAGTGCTCCTGGTATCCCGCGATGGCACGGGAGATCGGGCCAGACCACCGTTCGCCCAACGCGTGTCCGCGCGCTGCCGGCGGGAGCGAACCGCTGTCGTGCTGGTGAACTCTCATGCGGGTTCTCGCTTCGCTGGGAACCCGCATGAGGCGCCTGGACACTGTGCTGTCTGATTCGCTCGCTGCCGCTCACTCATGCCCGTTGCTCCTCCGGTCAGGGGTCCGCCAGATCAGGCTGCGGTCTCCGGGCGCAGCAGGATCGCCACGACAGCTCCGGGCGCCAGCGGCGGCCATGGATCAATCCTCCACGATCCCCGCGACCTCGGCACATCGCCCCGGCGCCGCACCACAGCGGTGGTCCCTAGGCTGAAGCTGCGGCGCACATGACGGACGGCCGGCATCCGCAGCAAGACCCGGCCGCCGACGCCGCAGCTGCGGCGCCACGCACGGGCTGCGGCCGCGCCGAGCCGGGAAGGAGACGCAGCCGGGATGACGGTCACCGACACGGGGTTTGTCACTGCGACCAGCACGCGGTGGGTTGCCAGGTGGGGCAGCGGGCGCCGTCGCCGCGCCGGCGCCCGCGAGTGCCCCGGCTCGCCGGGAGGCTGCTAGTGGCGACGGCTGGCCAGGGCGCGCTCGGGACCCCTTTGGAGGGCATCCTGGTGGCCGACTTCAGCAGGGTGCTCGCGGGCCCACTCGCGACGATGACCCTCGCCGACCTGGGCGCCGCCGTGATCAAGATCGAGCGCCCAGGGGTCGGGGACGAGACCCGGTCCTGGGGGCCGCCGTGGTCGCCGCATGGGTCCACGTACTACGAGAGCGTGAACCGTTCCAAGCGTTCGGTCGCTCTCGACCTCGCCGACCCCGATGACCGTGCGGCGGCCTTCGAGCTGGCATGCCGCGCCGACGTCGTGGTGGAGAACTTCAAACCCGGCGCCATGGACCGCCTGGGGCTTGGCCACGCGGCTGTCGCGGCGCGCAATCCACGGGTGGTGTACTGCTCGATCAGCGGCTTCGGCAGCGACGGCGGCAAGGATCTCCTCGGGTACGACTTCATCCTGCAGGCGGTGGGTGGGCTGATGAGCATCACCGGCCCCGCGGGCGGGGAAGCCGCCAAGGTCGGCGTGGCCCTGGTCGACGTGATCACCGGGAAAGACGCGGTGATCGCGATCCTCGCCGCGCTGGAAGGCCGCCGCCGCACCGGTCGAGGCGACCGCCTTGAGGTCAGCCTGCTCTCCAGCCTGTTGTCCGCTCTGGTGAACCAGGGTCAGGCGAGCCTGCAGACCGGGCGGGCGCCGCGCCGGATGGGCAACCAGCATCCCAGCATCGCCCCGTACGAGACCCTGCGCTGCCGGGACGCCCCGATCGCTGTGGCCTGCGGCAACAACGCGCAGTTCGGCCGGCTGGTGACGGTGCTCGGCAGGCCTGAGCTGGCTGCGGACCCCGCCTTCGCGAGCAACTCTGACCGGGTCGAGCATCGCGGCGCTCTGGTCACCGTGCTGGAGGAGTTGCTGGCGACCGACGACGCGCAGGTCTGGGTGAGGCGACTGACCGCGGCTGACGTGCCCGCCGGGAAGGTCAACACGATTCCGCAGGCCATCCAGTTCGCGCAGGCCCTCGGGTTGCGGCCCACGGTCGATGTCGGGGATGGCTGGGCTCGGCAGGTGCGACATCCGGCCAGCTTCACCGGGTACGGCACGGCGCCGCCGAGCCCACCGCCTGCGCTGGGCGCCGACACCGAGCAGGTCCGATCCTGGCTCGCGGGTGAGGAGTGAGCTGGTCGCGCCAGCTCGATCGTCAGCTCGCGGCGCCGAGGGTCTGCAGTTGGCGCATCGGCCCGTACAGCTCGATCAGGCGGTCGAACTCCGCCGGGTCGTAGAAGTCGCACCGTCCGGCGCCGAAGCGCTTGGCCACCTCGAGGCAGAACCGCACCGCGGACTCGACGCTGATCAGGCTGGTGGCCCCGGTGGCCGACCCCGCGACCGCCGCCTCGGTGGTGATCGCCAACCCCACCACGGGTGCGGCGGTGGCGGTGGCGGGTTGCAGGATCGAGTTGATGTGGTGCACCTGATTGCCGTACGGCGTGATGTCCTGCATCGACAGCGGCAGCACCGCCGGGAGCTGCCCGGTGACCTGGGTGGCGGTGTCGAGCAGCGGGTCCGCCACCCGCAGGATCCAGCCTTCCTTCACGGTGGGCGAGATCGCGAAGCCCATCCGGTTGCACACCCGGTTGCCTTTGGTGGCGTCGACCGAGATCACCGCGTCCATGTGCTCGTCCACCTCGTACGCGTTCATGGTGGCGATGTCGACCGGTGAGTCCATGAACGGCACCGGGTCGTGCGGCTTGGTGGGAGCGTGCGGGCAGACGTGTGTCGCGACCACCACATCGCCCAGTTGCACATCCCCGCGTCGCCGCATCTGACCGAGTTTCGCCGCCGCGGACAGCGCGGTGAGCGCGCCGTCGCCGTCGGAGACGAAGCCGATCTGCTCCGGTCGGGCGCCCAGTCCGCCGAGGCGTCCGATGATCCCGAGGGTGGGGGCGTCACCGCCGCTGGCGCGGCCGTTGCTGCCGGGCATTCGCACTCGCACAAAATCAGTGCTGCCTTTGGCGCCGGAGACGGTGGTGACTTCCACATCGTCGACGCCGTGCTCGCGTAGCCAGGCGGCCGTCTTCTCGCCGGTCGCCTGCGGGTCGTCCAGCAGGTCGTATCCCGCCATCACATGAGACCAGGTCACAGCCCTCTCCATCGTCTCGGCGAATCTGCCCGTCTTGGCGCGAATCTGCGCCGCGGGTCTTGACAGACTTCGGCCAGGCTGCCTTAGTGGGTGCATTAAGAGCAATGGCTTCTCATTATTTGCAATGGAGCGAAGTGAAGCCCAACGGATACCTGCAAACGGCCGACCGCGCCCTCCAAGTCCTCGCCGCCTTCACCGGCCACCACACCGAGTGGGGGGTGACCGACCTGGCACGCGAACTGGAACTGGAGAAGTCCCAAGTGCAGCGACTGCTCGCCACCTTGGCATTCCGAGGTTTCCTGGCGGCCGATCCACGCACCCGCCGCTACCGGCTCGGCCCCACCCTGATCGGGCTGGGCCGACTGGCCGAGCAGGGCGACAGCGTCACCGCGCTGGTGCGCCCGGTGCTCACCCGCCTGGCGCAGGCAGCCCGGCACAGCGCGGTGTTCAACCTGCCTGACGACGCCAGCTACCGCTGCGCCGCGGCCGTGGACGGTCCGGGGCCGATCCGCTACACGTCCGTGGTCGGCCAGCTGTTCCCTGGTCACGGCGGCGCCGGAGGGCATGCCATCTTCGCCCACTACCCGGAGTCCGCCCTGCGTGCTCTCTTCGGAGAGCAGCTGGAACGCGTCACCGACACCACCGCGGGCACCCTGAGCGAGCTGCTTGCCCGCCACGAGCTGGTGCGGCGCCGCGGGGTGGCTGTCTCAGACGGGGAGTACGACGCTCGCGTCACCGCTGCCGCGGCCCCCGTGTTCGCCCAAACCGTCGTGATCGGCTCCGTCGCCGTGATCGGCCCCCGCGAGCACGTCACCCCTCACGTCGAGCAGGTCGCCGCATTGGTGCGGCGGGCGGCAGGCGAGATCACCGAGTTGCTGGCGCGGCCGTGGGGGCGTGCCCCCGAACCATCAGCTGTCTAACCTCCCGCCACATCGGGGCGTCTCCTACGAAGGAGCCGGGCGGTATGCCAGAGAGGAGCACAACATGGCCGACGAAGGCCCCGCCGACACCGCCGGGAGCAAATTCTCGCGTAGCAGCGCTTCCACCACGTCCTCGCGTGAAAGCGCGTCCACAGGTCTGACTCACCCGCGGACGCTGGAGCCGGCGGTGCTGGTGCTGATCATCGTGTTGAGCGTGTTGGGCGCGATCATCGGGCTGCACCTGGTCACCACACTGGGCATCTCCGCGAACACCTCGGTGATCGGCGCCCTGATCGCGATGCTGGTGGGCAGGGTGTCGCTGGCCGGGTTGCGCTCGATGCGCTCGATCCACCGGCAGAACCTCGCTCAGACCGCCATCTCGGCGTCCACCTTCGCGGCCGCGAACGCCCTGCTGACACCGATCGCGGTGCCATTCGCGTTTGGCCGGCCCGACCTGGTGTGGCCGATGCTGCTGGGCGCGACGGTGGCGCTGGCGGTGGACTCGTTCATCCTGTACAAGATCTTCGACTCCCGGTTCATGCCGGCGTCGGCCGCGTGGCCGCCCGGAGTCGCTGCCGCGGAGACCATCATCGCGGGCGACCGTGGCGGCCGAAGGGCCGTGATTCTGGCGGCCGGTGGCGCGGTCGGGCTGGCCGGAACCTTCTTCTTCGACCTGGCGATGTCGGCAGCCGGGGTCGCCCTGATCGGCAACATGTGGGCGCTGGGGATGTTCGGGGTGGGCCTGATGGTCAACCAGTACGTGCCGAGCCTGCTCGATGTCGACCTTGGGGCCGCGTACATCCCGCATGGCGTCATGATCGGGGCCGGCATCGTGGCGCTGGGACAGGCGATTGTGCTGTTGTCCCGGCATCGCGCCCGGCGTGCTGAGGCGACCGCCCGCAGCGAACCGGCTGCCACCGCTGCCGGCGGGTCGGCAGCCGGCGCCGGATCGACCGCTGGGGCCGGGGCTGCTGCCACCGCCGGCGGCGGAGAGGCGACCGCGGTGGGCGGCGCGGAAATGAGCGCGGACGACCCGCGGATGACGCCGACGGTCGACGAGGCCCAGGTGCGTTCGGCCCTCGGGCTGGGTTACCTGCTCTTCATCGGCGGCGCGGTGCTGCTCGCCGCGGTCGGCGGTCTGTTCTCGGGCATGTCGGGCATCGGACTTGTGGGCTGGGTGCTGTTCGCCGCGTTCGCCGCGCTGGTGCACGAGGTCATCGTCGGTCTCGCCGCGATGCACTCCGGATGGTTCCCGGCGTTCGCGGTCACCCTGATTTTCCTGGTCGTGGGGTTGCTGGTCGGGATTCCGGGGCTGCCGCTGGCGTTGCTGGTCGGCTACTGCGCGGCCACCGGGCCGGCGTTCGCGGACATGGGCTACGACTTCAAGGCCGGTTGGATGTTGCGGCGCGACGGGCCTTACCCGGCCTTCGAACTGGCTGGCCGCCGGCAGCAGTACATGGCCGCCGTGGTCGGGTTCGGGGTCGCCCTGGCCGCGGTCGCCCTGCTGTGGCGCAGCTACCTGGAGAGCGGCCAGATTCCGCCGGTGGCCGAGGTGTTCGCGGACACCGTCAAGGCCGGCCTCAGCGACCCCGAGGTGGGGCGCAACCTGTTGCTGTGGGCGCTGCCGGGAGCGCTGATCCAGTTCATCGGCGGCACCAGGCGGCAGATGGGAATCCTGCTGGCGACCGGGCTGCTGATCGTGAGCCCGAACGCGTGCTGGCTGGTGTTCGCGGCGCTGGCCGCCCGTATCGGCTACCGGCGCCACCGGGGCGCGCGGGCGGACGCGGAGCTGTCCCTGGTGGGCGCCGGGATCATCGCGGGCGACTCGGTCGCCGCGACCGGCCTCGCGCTCAAGGACTGACCGACATCGCGGGACGCGCCCAGGTCGCGTGTCCCGCGGCGCCGGTCGGCAGCTCGAGGAGCGACCCTGTCGACACCGTCGACACGCGACGAAGGAGTGACGAGTGGAAGTGCAGAGCCGGATCGAAGCCCGCGGTGAGTATCTCTCGTACGAGGCGGCGCTCGGCGCCCGCAAACTGGTCGAAGAGATCATGCGCGTCAAACCCGGCGAGAACGTGGTGATCTCAGCCGACACCGCCAGCGACAGCCGGGTGGTCGAACTGACCGCGCAAGCGGCGATGGCCGCCGGGGCCAGCCCGACAGTCGTCCGGTACGAAACCCGTGCCAGCTCCGCGATGGAGCCGCCGGCGCCGGTGGCTGGCGCCGTGGCGGCGGCCGACGTCTGGATCGAGTACGCGGTCGGCTACATCATGCACAGCGAGGCGTTCCGGGTCGCGATCGCTCGCGGCGCCCGGTACGCCAACCTCACCAACATGGACGTGCAGATGCTGGTGGACACCGTGGCCCGGGTCGACTTCGCTGGCGTGACCCGGCTCGGTGAGGCGCTGGTGGAGCTGCTCGCCGCGGCGCAGGAGGTGCGTGTCACCACCCCGGCCGGCACCGACCTGACCGGGCGTAACGAGGGCCGTCCAGTCAACCTGCGCGGAGTGCCGGCGACCGAGCCGGGGCAGACCGTGATGCTCGCCGGGCAGATCTCGTGGAACCCGGTCGAGCACACTCAGCACGGGACGTTGGTGTTCGACGGCGCGGTGTGGCCGCCTGACGAGCTGGGGCTGCTGCGTTCGCCGGTGCGGTGCGCTGTGGAGTCGGGCCAGGTGACCAACGTGGACGGTGGTGCCGACGCCAGCGTATTCGAGCGGTGGATGGCGAGCCATGACGACCAGAACATGTACCGCATCGCGCACTGGTCGCTCGGGTTCAACCCTGGGGTGCGCAAATCCACCGGCCGAATCGTGGAGGATGAGCGGGTGTTCGGGTGCGTGGAGTTGGGGCTCGGCTCCAAGGGCGCCTGGATCGGCGGCGATCCGTGGGTGGCCGCCGCGCACACCGATGGCAGCCTGCTCAACCCGTCCATCTACCTGGACGGCGAGGCGATCGAGAGGGATGGCCGCTACATCCACCCGCGGCTGACCGAGATCTGCCGCGAGCTCGGAGTGGCTGGTTACTGAGGAGGCCGTATGCGAACCGCCCGCCACAGCCGTCCCGGGCTGGACGTCACCGAGCACACCCTGCAGGTCCCGCTGGACCACAGCGACCCCAGCGGCGAGCAGATCGAGGTCTTCGCGCGCGAGCTGGTCGCGGCGGGACGCGAGCCGGACGGCCTGCCGTGGCTGCTCTGGTTGCAGGGCGGCCCCGGCGGGCGTGCCGACCGACCGGCCGCGGTCTCAGGTTGGCTCCGCCGCGCGTTGCGGGAGTTCCGGGTGCTGCTGCTGGACCAGCGCGGAACTGGCCGCTCCACGCCGGCCACCCGGCAGTCGCTGCCGGTGCGGGGCGACGCGGCGGCGCAGGCGGCGTACCTGGCGCACTTTCGTGCGGACGCGATCATCGCCGACGCCGAGGCGTTCCGTCGCCATCTGGCGGGGGAGGACGCCCGTTGGAGTGTGTTGGGGCAGAGTTTCGGCGGCTTCTGCGCGCTGACGTACCTGTCGACGGCGCCGGACGGGTTGCGGGAGGTTCTGATCGCGGGTGGGCTGCCGCCGCTTCAGGGCGGACCGGATCCGGTGTACCGGTCCACGTACCGGAGAGTGCGGCAGAACAACGTGGAGTACTTCACCCGCTATCCGGACGATGAGCGGATGGCCCGGCGGGTGGCCGAGCACCTCGCGGTCGAGGACGAGCGGCTGCCTGCCGGAGAGCGGCTGAGCCCCCGGCGGCTCCAGAGCGTGGGCATCGGGCTGGGGAAGAAGCTCAGCTTCGACACGTTGCACTACCTGCTGGAGGACCCTTTCGTCACGACCCGCCATGGGCCGCGGCTCAGCGACTCGTTCCTGAATGGGGTCTGGGCGCAGGTCTCGTTCGTTGACCGTCCGCTGTACGCGGTGCTGCACGAGGCGATCTACTGCCAGGGGGAGGCGTCGCGGTGGTCGGCGCACCGGATCCGCGACGAGCACCCGGAGTTCGAATCCGACCACGGCGACGGGTTCCGGTTCACCGGCGAGATGATCTATCCCTGGCAGTTCTCGGAGGATCCGGCCCTGACGCCGCTCGCCGACGCCGCGCAGTTGCTCGCCGAGAAGGACGACTGGCCCGCGTTGTACGACCCGGAACGGCTCGCCGGCAACCAGACCCCGGTCGCCGCCGCCGTGTACCTCGACGACATGTACGTCGAATTCGAGCATTCGATGGCGACCGCGCGTCAGGTCGGGGCGCTGCGTGCCTGGGTGACGAACGGGTACTGGCATGACGGCATCCGGGAAGACGGGGCCGCCGTGCTGGACCGGCTGATCGACATGACCCGCGGCCGACTGTGACTGCCCGCGGGCGAATCCGGCTGCCCACGGCAGTGATTGACCCTGCCCGCGGCCGAATGTGAGGTGAGCATGGCGGTGCTGGGCGTTGTCACGATCGGCCAGGCGCCCCGTGACGACCTGGTGCCTGAGATGGTCCCGCTGCTGCCCCCGGCGCGGATCGTCGAGCATGGCGCCCTGGACGGCATGTCGGCGGCGCAGATCGCGGACCTGGCGCCGAAGCCGGGGGAGCAGCCGCTCACGTCCCGGTTGGCCGATGGCGGCTCGGCGGTCTTCGGCCACGATCAGGTGGCGCCGCACGTGCAGCGAGCGGTGCATCGAGCTGAACGGGACGGCGCCGACGCGGTGCTGATCGTCTGCAGCGGCTCGTTCCCGCCCTTCGAAAGCCAACGGCCGCTGTTGTTCGCTGAGATCCTGGCTCACCACGGGGTGGCGGCGCTCACCGCCGGAGCGCGGGTGGGCGTGATCCGGCCGCTGCCAGAGCAGCTCGACGACGCTGCCCAGCACTGGGAACGCACACTCGGCGCGCCGCTCGCGGCCGCGGACGCGGCCAGCCCGTACACCGGCGGAGTGGCGGACGTGGCTCGGGCCGCCGGGCGGATCGCGGCGCGCTGCGACCTGCTGGTGCTCGACTGCATCGGGTACGACGAGCAGATGCGCGCGGCGGCAGCCCAGGCCGCCGGGTTGCCGGTGCTCCTGGTGCGCAGCCTGGCGGCCCGGCTGGTCGGGGAGCTGTTGCGTTCCTGACGTGTGGCGGCAGGACTGCTTGCCAGAGCGGCGCAGTGTTGGCCCCGAACCGGCGTCAGAAGCCCAATGCCGCCCCGATTGCTGCGGTGAGCGCTATGAGCGCCAGCGCCATTGGCGGCACCGTCAGCACTCCTGCGATCAGGGCGAACCTGGCAAGCGGGGTCCGCTCTGGCGGGATCACGCTCAACGCAGCTGCGGGGGGCGTGGTGAAGGTGTGTGTCGCCGCGGCTGTCTTGCGCAGCACAACGAGGAGTGCGCTTGAGGCGGCCAGCGACACCATGCCGGCTGTGTAGGTCGGGCTGACGGGGAACAGGACGTACATCGCCCAGTACGGCACTGGGTAGCCGTCGATGGGTCTTGCCGCTGGATTGAGGAACGCGATGACAGCGGTGGCGGAGGTGGGAAGCGTGGCGGTGAGCCCCAGTGTGGCGAGGAACAACTGGGCCGCACGCGTCCCGGCGCCGCGCTGACGTGCGAGTCGGCTGATCCGGGCGGCGAGGATCCAACCAAGCACCATTCCGGCCGTGCCCGCGGCGTACCCGGTCGGGCGCACACCGGCCGGTTCCGCTCGCGTGAACGAGAACACGACAGAGCGCTCTGGTGGCGCCTTGCGCCAGCCATGCTGGTTGGCCCATTTCTCGTCGAACGCCATGGTGGTGGCGTTGACGCCACTGGTAGTCACGGTCAGCACATCGGAGCCCCGCCGCGCCGCGAACTCGATGTCCGGCCAATGCGGGCTGACGCGCTCTTTCTGGATTGGCCCGACGCGCCAGCCAGCGGCGGCTAGCCGATCCCGGATGGCGGTGACGTCGCCGGCCACCGCTGCGGAGGGGCGCCGGTAGGTGACGTCCACCCAGCCCTGGTCGTAGTCGTCGCCGCCGGTCATGACGTTGAGCGGGAAGTGCAGACTGTCCGGTGTGCCACCCTGGCCGTCCAGATCGTAGTCGAACAGGACATCGAAACGGTCCGGCTGAGCGGCCGGGCGGAGGCCGGGAGCGGCGGCTCGGGTGACATTGAGCGCTTGAGTGTCGGTCGGCAGCTGGGGAGCGGTTGCCTTCCATGCCAACCAGCTTCCTGTGGCGACGCCGATCGCCGCGAGCACCACGGCGAACAGGGCGGCGCCGAGGTGCGGTAGCGGACCCGGCGCGGGACCGTACCGGCGCCTTAGCCCGTGGCCGATCAGGTTCGCCGTCTCCTGGCGGGTTGGACGGTCCTGACCGGGACGCGCGCCGTCGAGCAACGTGCCGATGATCTCGTCGCCCTGGTGACGCCGGTATCGGCGCGGGTACGCCAGAAGCAGCCGCCGGTAACCGCGCTCCAGCTTGCTGATGTTCAGGTCTCGGTTGCTGTGGTCGTTCATGCCGCGGGCGCCGTGGCGATTCGCGCCAGCGATGGGCCGGGCGCCCCGCTCCCCGTGGACAGGCTCCTCCGGGCCGCCGCGGCGTTGCTTTCGAGTCGCTCCGCCTCGGCCGCCAGCCGGCTGGCGCCTACGTCTGTGATCTTGTAGTACCTGCGGAGTCGCCCGCCGACGACTTCTTCCCGGTCCACTGCGATCAGTCCTTCGCCAGTCAGCCGCTCCAGCGCCGTGTAAAGCGTGCCTGCCTGTAGCTTCACGCGACCCTCCGACAACGCGGCGACCTCCTGGATGATGCCGTATCCATGCCGCGGCGTCGCGGCGATCGCTGTCAAGATGAGGAAGCTCGGTTCTCGAAGGTTCATAGACCTTATATAAAGGCTATCTGTATAAGTAGTCAAGGCATCGGTGCGCTGTCGACACTGACCGGAAGGCCGTGAGATGACAGAGATCCTGTTTCAATCCGCGGTTGTGGCCGCTGAGATGGTGCGCCGCGGGGAGATCTCGTCGCGCGAGTTGACCGAGTCGCTGCTTGCCCGGATCGCGGCCGTCAACCCGAGTCTGAACGCCGTCGTCGAGCTGCGGCCCGAGGAGACGATGCGGCACGCTGCGGCCGCCGACGAGGCGCTCGCCCGGGGCGAGGACGTGGGTCCGCTGCACGGGGTGCCGATCACGGTCAAGGACAGCTTCAACGTCGCCGGGTGGCGTACCACCTGGGGGAATCCCGGGTTCCGGGATTTCACACCGGACTGGGACGCCACCGTGGTGCGGCGGCTGCGCCACGCCGGCGCGGTCGTCGCCGGGAAGACCAACGTGGCGTTTCTGCTGGCCGACTTCGGCCAGACCGCCAACGAGCTGTACGGGGTGAGCAACAACCCGTGGGACACCGCCCGTACCCCCGGTGGCTCCACCGGCGGGGCGGCCGCCGCGCTGGCAGCGGGGATGAGTTTCCTGGAGTACGGGACCGACCTGGTCGGCTCGATCCGGGTCCCGGCGAGCTTCTGCGGGGTGTACGGGCTCAAGCCCACCGCCCGGACCGTCCCTCTGACCGGGTTCCAGCCGCCCGGGCCGCCGGCGCTTCCCAACGAGATGGCGCACCTGTCGACGGTGGGTCCGCTGGGCAGGTCAGCCGCTGACCTGCGTACGGCGTTGCGGGTGACCGGGGGGCCCGAGGAGCCCGCCGCGAAGGCGTGGTCCTGGCAGTTGCCCCCGTCACGGGCCGCCAGGTTGCGGGGCTTCCGGGTCGGTTTCGTGCTCGATCACCCGCAGGCCGCGGTCACCGGCGAGGTCGGAGGGTTGCTCTCTGACGCGGTGGACGCGATCGCCGGCGCCGGGGCCACGGTGACGCAGGGGTGGCCCGCGGGTGTGGACCCGGTGCGGTCGGCCGAGTCGTTCGGCTTCCAGGTGGACCTCTTCTTCGCTTTCCAGCAGGTGGGCGAGAGCTCCGCGACGCTGCCGGAGACAGTCGAGCAGGAGCACCGGCGGATGGCGACCCGCGCCGCGTGGGACGCCTACTTCAGCGACATTGACGTGTTCGTGTGCCCGACCAACTTCACGCCGGCGTACCCGCATGACTCCCGGCCCTTCGAGGAACGCGTGATCGCGACCCCGGAAGGCCAGCGCCGCTACGACGAGCAGCCGTTCTGGATCTCGCACCCGTCGCTGGCGGGGCTGCCCGCGGTTGCGGCGCCGATCGGGCGCACCGCCGCGGGGCTGCCGGTGGGTGCTCAGATCGTGGGTCCGATGCATGAGGACGACACCGCGATCACGTTCGCGGAGCTTCTCGCCGACGTGGTCGGCGGTTGCCAGGCGCCCCCGGTCCAGCCCCGCCGCCGCGTCGATTGAGCCCGGAGACGTGTGGCCTGGCCAGGCCGGTTCCAGTTCCTGGCTGGCCGATTTCAGTCACGTTCCGGATTTGATTGCTCTCGCTCCGGTGACCTTCTGGGCTTTCTCGACGCGGCCCTCTTGTGTCGCAGATTACCTCTCGATATGGTCCGGCCATGCATGGTCAGACCAAGAGCGTGGTGACCGATCGGGAGTACCCGATCCGCGTCATGGTGGCGAAGATCGGCCTGGACGGACATGACCGGGGCGTGAAGGTGGTGGCCCGCACGCTGCGCGACGCGGGCATGGAGGTCATCTACACCGGGTTGCACCTGAGCCCGGCGCAGGTGGTCGAAGCGGCCCTCCAGGAAGACGTCGACGTGCTGGGCGTCAGCCTGCTGTCCGGCGCTCACATGCCGATCTTCACCAAGATCTTCGAGCTGCTCGGTGAGCGCGGAGACCACCGCTTCACCCTGGTCGCGGGCGGGGTGCTGCCAGACGAGGACGCCGAGCGTCTGATCCAGATGGGGGTGTACGCCGTGCTGGGCCAGGACACGCCGCCGGATCGGATCGTCGAGGTGGTGACCGAGGCCGCGAACCTGGCCGAGCAGGGTGAGGAGCCGAGCCCGGAGGTGGCTGCCACATGAGCGGCGGTCTGATGAGCTCGCGAGCAGAGTGCTGGACCTGGCCGCCGTCGTACGACGAGGGGTGGCGGCCGCCGGACGAGGAGCCGTACTGGTTCCGGCGTCGGGAGACCATGCCGGAGTCCGAGCGGGAGCAGCTGATCCTGCGCCGGATCCAGCAGCTGATGGCGTACGCCTGGGAGAACGCGCCCTTCTACCGCCGGATCTGGGACGAGGCCGGGGTGCACCCGGAGAGCATCCGCTCGTTGCAGGACTTCGAGCGGGTCCCCGTGATCACCAAGCAGCAACTGCGGGAGTCGCAGGCCGCGCACGAGCCGTACGGCGACTACGCCTGCGTGCCGGCGTCCGAGGTGAAACACGTGCACGGCACCTCGGGCACCACCGGCCGCCCCACCGCTTTCGGCTTCAACGATCGCGACTGGCGCTCCATCGCCAACGCCCAGGCCCGGGTGATGTGGGGGATGGGCCTGCGCCCGAGCGACACCGTGTTCGTGGGGGCGCTGTTCAGCCTCTACATGGGCTCCTGGGGCGCGCTCGCCGGGGCGGAGCGGCTTGGCGCCAGCGTGTTCCCGTTCGGCGCCGGCGTCTCAGGGCAGACCCTGCGCGCGGTCAACTGGCTGCTGCAGATGCGCCCCACGGCGTTCTACGGCACGCCCTCGTACGCGTTGCGGATCGCCGAAGTGGCTGCCCAGCAGGGCGTCGACCCCCGGGACTTCGGGATGCGCATCATGTTCTTCTCCGGCGAGCCTGGCGCCTCGGTGCCGTCGGTGCGGGCCCGGCTGCAGGACGCCTTCGGGGCCCAGATCCGGGACTCCGGCTCGATGGCCGAGGTGAGCCCCTGGATGAACCTGGGCGAGTCGACCGGCAGCGCCGGCCCGCTGCTGTGGCAGGACGTCGTCTACACCGAGGTGGTCGATCCCGTTTCGCACAACCGGGCGCCGTACGGCGGTGAGGGAACCCCGGTGTACACCACCCTGGAGCGGACCAGCCAGCCGATGATCCGGCTGCTCTCCGGTGATCTCACCCGCTGGGAGGCCGGCCCCAGCCCATGCGGACGCACGTACCCGAACCTGCCCCGGGGGGTGTACGGCCGGATCGACGACATGCTCGTGGTGCGGGGCGAGAACATCTACCCGAGCGCCGTGGACGACGTGCTGACCGCGACCGCCGGCTACGGCGGCGAGCACCGGATCGTGGTCTCCCGAACCGAGACCATGGACGAGTTGACCGTCCAGGTGGAGCACGACGACAGCGTCTCGGTCGTCGAGGTGCCGGCGTGGCGGGCCGCGGTGGCCGAACGGCTGCAAACCGTGCTCGGGGTGAAGGCGTCAGTGGCGCCGAGCGAGCCGGGGACGCTGGAGCGCACCGACCTCAAGGCGCAGCGTGTCATCGACGACCGGAAGTTGCTGCAGGAGCTGACCCAGGCGCCGCCCAATGGCCGGCGCTGAGCCAACCCGGCGTCCCGCTGCGGGCGCTGAGCCAACCCGGTGTCCCGCGGGCGCTCGGCCTGACCTGGCCGAACGTGTCCGCGCCGGCGACCAGCGGGCCGTCGCCCGAGCCATCACGCTGATCGAGCGGACCGATCCCCGGGTCCCCGACTTGCTGGCGACGCTCTACCCCGCGGCGGGCCGGGCCGCGGTGGTCGGGGTGACCGGGCCCGCCGGGTCCGGCAAGAGCACATTGGTGTCCCGGCTCGCCGGCCACGCCCGGAAACGCGGGCACACCGTCGGTGTGATCGCGATCGACCCTTCCAGCACGTTCAGCGGGGGAGCGTTGCTCGGCGACCGGATCCGGATGCTCGACCTCGCGGGCGACAGCGGAGTCTTCGTCCGTTCCATGGCCACCCGGGGGGCGGTCGGCGGCCTGACCCGCGCCGCCGCCGACGCGGTGACCGTGCTGGACGCGTCCGGGATCGATGTGGTGTTCCTGGAGACCGTGGGAGTGGGCCAGGCCGAGGTGGACGTGATGTCCATGGCGCACACCGTGCTGGTGGTCTCCGTGCCGGGGCTGGGCGACGGGGTGCAGGCGCTCAAGGCCGGTCTGCTGGAGATCGCCGACGTGCACGTGGTCAACAAAGCCGACCGCGACGGCGCCCACCAGACAGCCAAGGAGCTGCTGGAGATGCTGCGGCTGCGGCGCCGCTCCGCCGGCGGTTGGAACACACCGGTGCAGCTGACGACCGCGGCCCAGGACGACGGTGTCGACGAGCTCCTCGATCAGCTCGACAAGCACCGGGCCTGGATGCGAGAGCACGGCGAGCTGGAACGCCGCAACCGCGCCTCGGCGCTGGCGCGAGTGCGTTGGGCCGCCGCTGATCTGGCAGAGCGCCGGGTCGGGGCGAGCTCTCCGGAGCGCGCCGACCCGCAGCTGCGCGCGGTGGTCGACAAGGTGCTCGCCCATGACCTGGACCCGCTCACGGCGGCCGCCCAGCTGTTGGACCGAACCAGTGAAGGCCGTGCCAGTGAAGGCCGCGTCGCTGAAGGCCGCGACGCCACGCAACCGAACGGAGCCCCGTGATGACCGCGCACGACAACCCGTACGAGGAACTGGTCCGGCACATCGTCGAGCAGGTCGCCGACTGGGAAGACACCGAGGTGGCCCAGTTCCTGGCCCGGGCGCCCGAGTCCAAAGCGGAGTTCCGCACCTCGTCCGGGCTGCCGGTGCAGCGGACCTACACCGCGGCCGACGTCAGCCGCGACCTGGATGTGGCGGAGCTGCCGGGACGGTACCCGTTCACGCGGGGGCCGTACCCGACGATGTACCGCGGCCGCACCTGGACCATGCGTCAGATCGCCGGTTTCGGGCAGGCGGAGGAGACCAACCAGCGGTTCCGTTACCTGATCGCCAACGGGCAGACCGGGCTCTCGGTCGACTTCGACATGCCGACCCTGATGGGGCTGGACTCAGACGACCCGATGAGCCTGGGAGAGGTCGGACGCGAAGGCGTCGCGATCGACGTGCTGCCCGACATGGCGGCGCTGTTCGACGGCATCGACCTGGAGCGAATCTCGGTCTCGATGACCATCAACCCCTCAGCGTGGATCCTGCTGGCGATGTACGTGGCGGTCGCCGAGGACCGTGGGATGGACCTGAACAAACTGTCCGGCACGATCCAGAACGACATCCTCAAGGAGTACATCGCTCAGAAGGAGTGGATCTTCCCGATCCGCCCCAGCGTCCGGATCGTGCGCGACACCGTGCAGTACGCCTCCCAGCACATGGCTCGCTACAACCCGCTCAACATCAGCGGCTACCACATCAGCGAGGCCGGCGCGAACGCGGTGCAGGAAGTCGCCTTCACCATGGCGATCACCCGCGAGTACGTGCGCCATCTGGTGGACGCGGGAGTCGACGTGGACAGCTTCGCGCCCCGGCTGTCCTTCTTCTTCGTCTCGCAGGCGGACCTGTTCGAGGAAGTCGCCAAGTTCCGCGCGGCGCGCCGCCACTACGCCCGGATGATGCGGGAGGAATTCGGCGCCAAGCGGCCCGAGTCACACCGGCTGCGGTTCCACGCGCAGACCGCCGCCGCCACCCTGACCCGTCCGCAGCCGCTGAACAACATCGTGCGCACCACGTTGCAGGCGCTCACCGCGGTGCTGGGCGGCGCCCAGTCGCTGCACACCAACGGGTTGGACGAGGCGTACACGATCCCGTCCGAGCTGGCGATGAAGGTGGCGCTGCGCACCCAGCAGATCATCGCCGACGAGTCGAACGTGCCGTCGGTGGTGGACCCGCTCGGCGGGTCGTACTACGTGGAGTCCCTCACCGACCAGATCGACCAGAAGATCCAGGAGGTGATCGACCACGTCGACGAGCTGGGCGGGGTGATCCCGGCGATCGAGCAGGGCTGGTTCCAGCTGCAGATCGCCGACACCGCGTACGAGATCGCCCGTGGCAAAGGCAGCGGGGAACGTCCGGTGGTCGGCGTGAACCGCTACGTCGACACCGAGGAAGACCACAAGATCGAGACACATCAACTCGATCCGGAGTCGGAGGCGCGGCAGATCAGGCGCCTGAAAGAGACCCGCGAGGCACGAGATCAACGGCGGGCCGACGACGCCCTCGCCGAGCTGCGGCGGGTCGCGACGGACCCGGACGCGAATCTGATGCCCGCGACTGTCGAAGCCGTGCGCGCTCATCTGTCCATGGGGGAGATCACCGGGGCCCTACGTGAGGTCTTCGGCACGTACCGGGAAAACGCGGTGTTCTAGGCCCTGCGTCACGGAGGAAAGGCACAGCGATGTTCGAACAGGATTACACCCCACTCGGGGGCTCACTCGGATTGAGCGCGCTGATGGCGGCGCTGCCGCTGGTCAGTCTGTTCATTCTGCTGGGGATTGTGCGGATGAAAGCCTGGCTGGCGTCGCTGATCGGCCTCGCCATGGCCCTCCTCGTCGCTATCGCGGGGTACGGGATGCCGATCCCGAACGCGCTCGCATCCGCCAGTGAGGGCGCCGCGTTCGGGCTGTTCCCGGCGATGTGGATCGTGATGAACGCGATCTGGGTGTACCAGCTGACCGTGCACACCGGTCACTTTGACGTCCTGCGACGATCCTTCGGGCGGATCAGCTCCGACCAGCGGGTGCAGGCCATCATCATCGCGTTCTGTTTCGGGGCGCTGATGGAGGCGCTCGCCGGGTTCGGCACCCCGGTCGCGATCTGCGCGGTGATGCTGATCGCGCTGGGATTCAAGCCGCTCAAGGCCGCGACCGTGGCCCTGGTCGCGAACACCGCGCCGGTCGCCTTCGGCGCGGTCGGGCTGCCGATCGTGACCCTCGCGCAGGTGACCGGGCTTCCCGAGGGCGAGCTGGCGGCGACGGTGGGACGCCAGACCCCGGTGTTGGCCGTGCTGGTGCCCTTCGCGCTGGTGTTCATCGTGGACGGGTGGCGCGGGCTCCGCGAGACCTGGCCGGCCGCGCTGGTGGGCGGCGCCGGGTTCGGAATCGCGCAGTTCGCGATGGCCACGTACGGGTCGATCGCGCTCACCGACATCGTGGCCGCCTTCGTCGGCGCCGGCGCCCTGGTGCTGTTGTTGCGGATCTGGGAGCCGACTGTGGTCCGCTCCGGGGGCCTGGAGACCTCTGAGACCGTTTCCGAGGGCGGCACGCTTGGCGACGGCGGTGCGGCGCCGGCTGGATCAGGCTCCGCTGGCGGGTCTTCGAGCGGCGGCTCTGGTGGACCTTCTGCCGGCGGTTCAGCCGGTCCCACGGCAGAGCGTGGCGACACCCTGCCGGGACGCCCCGGCGATCCCACGCCCGCCTCGCCCGCTGGGGCCGCCACGACGGCCGCTGTGGCGAGTGAGCGGGTCGCGGTCGCCGACTCGCGCCGGGACGTGCTGCTCGCGTACCTCCCGTACCTGGTGATCGTGGTGGTGTTCTCGCTGGTGAAGGTGCCGGCCATCGACGCGGCGCTGAACCTCGTCACGTACGAGTTCACCTGGCCCGGGGTGGACACGGTCGACCCCAAGGGCGAGCCGCTCGCGATCGCCACGTACGTGTTCAACTGGCTGCCCAACATCGGCACCCTGCTGCTGCTGATCGGGGCCGTCACCGCGGCGACGCTGCGGATCTCCGTCAGGAACGCGGTCCGCGTGTACGGCGAGACAGTGGCCCAATTGCGCGGCGCCGTCGTGACCGTGGCCGCGGTGCTGGCGCTGGCGTACGTCATGAACATCTCCGGTCAGACCATCACGCTCGGGCTGCTGATGGCACAGGTGGGGTCGGCGTTCGCGGTGATGTCACCGATCGTGGGGTGGCTCGGCACCGCGGTCTCGGGGTCTGACACGTCCTCGAACTCACTGTTCGGCACTCTGCAGGTGAGCGCCGCGAAGGGCGCGGGCCTGGATCCGCTGCTCACCGCGGCCGGCAACTCGTCCGGCGGCGTGCTGGGCAAGATGATCTCTCCACAGAACCTGGCAGTGGGAGCGGCCGCCGTGGCGATGGCGGGCCGGGAAGGCGATCTGTTCCGAAAGGTGTTCGGCTGGACGCTGGTGTTCCTGGTCTTCATGTGCGCCCTGGTGTACCTGCAGTCGACACCGGTGCTGAGCTGGATGCTGCCCTGAGGGGCTGGATGCTGAGTCGTGGTGGGCGCCCCGGGCCAGCTGCGGCGCGGGGCGGCGGGCGGTCACGCCGGAGGGGCAGCGGCGGCGATATCGTTGCGCTGTCACGCCCGCCGCCCGGCGCGGCCGATGATCAGGGGGTCGTGTGGTGACTGCTGAGCCAGGATGGCGACCGGTCTCGCGCTCCCGTACCCATGAGCAGGTGCTTGAGCAGATAGAGGCCCAGATCGTGCGGGGCGCGCTGCGCACCGGGGATCGGCTGCCGAGCGAGCGGACCTTGATGGAGCTGCTCGAGGTGAGCCGGTCCTCGATCCGGGAAGCGCTGCGGATCCTGGAGTCGATCGGGATCATCGTGGCGACCGGGAGCCGCGGCATGGACGCCGGCTGGGTGATCTCCGATCACCCCTCACCCGCGTTGGGCAGGCTGCTGCAGCTGCACATGATGCTGGCCCGGTTCGAGCTGACCGACCTGGTCGAGGTGCGGATCCTGCTGGAGCGGTGGGCGTGCCGGCGAGCCGCCGCCCGGGGCGACGGGCATCACTTCGACGCCGCCCAGCGCGCCCTGGACGCGATGAACGACGAGGCGTTGTCGCCCCGCGACTTCAACCGGCTCGACACCGAGTTCCACATTCGGATCGCGGAAGCCTCCGGCAACGTGCTGCTGCGGGACCTGATGCAGGCGCTGCGGGACGCTGTGGAACGCGAGATGGTGGCGATCTTCGAGCGGCATCAGGATTGGCGGGCCACGGCCAGCCACCTCCGCAAGGAGCACGCCGCGATCCTGCAGGCGCTGCGATCAGGAGACGGCGAACAGGCCGCCGCGTTAGCGGAGCGCCATATCGCCACGTTCTATCGCGATCAGATGAAGTCCTCCAGCCGCAGCTCCCGGTCGCCGAGCGGCTCGAAGTGACGGTCCACCATGTCAGGCTTCACCTGATCCAGGGACCGCGGCGACCACACCGGACGCCGATCCTTGTCGATCACCGCCGCCCGGATCCCCTCCACCAGGTCGGGAGTGTCCAGAAACCGGGTCATCACACGGAGATCGCGTGCCAGCACGTCCTCGAGCGGGGTGTCGGGGCGGGTCTGGCGGAGCGCCCGTAGCGTGACGGTGAG
>JBOGDL010000352.1:0-2777 GCA_050701815.1 Micromonosporaceae bacterium
AGATGTCGCCGGTGGCTTCGTTGAGGCCGCCGTTCTCGTTGCCGAAACCAGCGCCACCCGGGGTGGTCTGGAAGATGGCGTGCCCGAACTCGTGCGCCACCACATCGATCGGAGTGGCTTGGCGCTGGTTGTCCGAGGAGTGGCCGAAGTTGGTGTAGCTGCCGTTCCAGTAGGCGTTGACGTCGTTCAGACCCACCCGTGCCGGGAAGCCGCCGCCGTTGCCGTTGATGCCGCTACGGCCCAGCCAGCCGCCGAGCATGTCCCATTCCTTCTGCACCGCGTACAGGGCGTCCACACACGCGGTCTCCAGGTCAGTGCCGGCGCCGTTGCCCCAGACGTCGTCGCTGCCGGTGTACGTGGCGCCGTTCTGACCGCCGCACCGGATCCCGGAGCGGGTCGAGTCAGCCATCGAGAATGACGTGCCCGAGCCCGAGGTGGAGATGCTGACGTTGCCGTTGTAGTAGCCGTTGCCGGTGCCGGCTTTCACCTCGTCGTACGAGTTGACCACCTTGCCCGTGGTCGCGTCGACGAACACGTGCAGCTTGCTCGGGGCGGTCTTGGTGGCGCCGGTGACGACCGTCTCCCACGCCAGCCGCTGACCATCCACCGCGAGCACGACCAGTCGCGGCTTCGCGACCTTGTCCACAGTGGCGAGTTCGGCTCGCGAGGCGTCGCGCGCCTTCGCGGCGCTGACCGCCGCTGTGACGTCGACGCTGATCACGCCCTTTTGCGCCAGGGCGGTGTTCAGCACCGAGCCGCTGGCATCTGTCACCACCACGGCGTCGCCGCCGACAACGGGCAGCCCGCGATAGGTGCGCTGGTAGCTGACGTACCGCAGGCCGTTTCCGCCCCGCTGGACGTCGGCGCGCACCAGCCGATCCTGTTTGCTCACAAGGAACTTGCCAGCGTGGCGGTCCATGTACAAGTCCGCCGCCGCGGCTGCTCGCGCCTGTGGGCTTTGATTGTGGTCGTCCGGCGTCGGCTCGGCTACCGCCGGCGGCGCGTTCAGCACCGCGCCAGCCATCGCGGCGGTGATCAGCGCCGTGAATACCGTTTTGGGTCTCACGTACGGGCTCCTTCCGGGGGGAAGCGGCGAGAAAGCACTGGCGGCGGCCGGTTTCACAACGGCCGTCGCCAGGTGGTCAACTTGCTCGCCATCGGCCCACCAGAGCCTCCCGGTGGACCGGTGAGGGGGTAGCCACCTGTGTGACTGGTGCCACTCTAGAGATTCACGCTCGTGGATAAATCGGGGAAAACCCTTGGGAACATCCCCGCCTCGTTCGCCAAACCCTCGAGTTTCGACTGGTGAGGTAGCTATCGCTCGGAGGAGTCGCCGGAGGCTGCCCATCACAAGGGGGTGCGGGGTGAATTCCGTCCGCATACAGTTATCCGGAATCCATAGCGGACCGGGGGCCGCGCCGCGTGGCGCTTCGCGACTGACACCACTCATCGCGGGACGCTGAGACCCGAGAGGCTAGCGACAGTGGCCGCTTGCATCCCTCCAGAAAGCAGCGCGTCCGAGTCAGGCGGCGCCGTGGCGCCGGCGGATGCGCTTCCCCCCACCGGCGTCCGGCGCCAGATCCACCGGGTGGGGGTGATCGGCGGGGGCGCGACCGGGGCCGCGATCGCGGTCGAGTTCGCGATCCACAAGCGACACGTGGTCGTGTGCAACCGCACGGACAAGTCCAGCGCCGCGGCTGAGGCGCGCGTGGCACAGGCGTTGCGGCTGCTCGTCGAGTCCGGCCTGATCAGCTCTATCGACCGGATCGCCGCGCTGGACCGGATCCAGCACACCACCGCGCTCGCCGACGCGGTCACGAACAGCGACTACATCGTGGAAGCCACCCCGGAGGATCTGGCGGTGAAGCGTCAGATCTTCCACGCGATCGACACGCTGGCCGCCCCGGATGTGCTGATCGCGTCGAACACCACCGGGTTGCCGATCACCGCGATCGCGTCGGATTGCGCGCATCCACACCGGACGCTCACAGTCCACTCGTACCTTCCCTCGTATCTGATTCCCCTGGTCGACATCGTGGCTGGGGATCACACCGCCCTTGAGGCCGTCGACGTGGCCCGCAAGTTAATGACCGACCTTGGCAAATCGCCCGTGGTCTTCACCAAAGACACGCTCGGCACACCGGGGGCGCGACTCCAGGCGGCCCTGATCGCCGAAGGCTTCCGCATTGTGGCGGACGGGTTGGCCACCCCGGAAACCGTGGATCAGGTGATCACCATGGGAATCGGACGACGCTTCGGGGTCTCTGGCGTCTTCGACCGGCTGGACATCGCCGGTCTGGACACCGTGGCGGCCGTGTTCCAGCAGCAGCAGCGGCCGCTGCCCCCGGTGCTGGCCGAGAAGGTGGCCACCGGTGAGCTCGGGGCCAAGACCGGCAAAGGCTTCTACCGCTGGCGGGCGGAGGACATCACCAACTTCGACCACCGCGAGACCCGGCACCTGGCTGGCCACCTGCATCGGGACCGGAGCCCGGGTACGGCGGTCCGGCAGCCGGCCGCGTCGGAGGTGCTCTTCGACCCGCGGCTGCTGGATCCGTTCCTGGCCGCCGCGCTGGCCGAGTACCAGGGCTGCACACCGGAGCAGCCACCGAGCTGCTTCGCCGTCCTGGTGGGACGCTGGCACGAGGGCTCAATTCGAGTGGAGCAGGCGCACTTCGGCGCCAACGTGCGGGCCAGCGACCCCAGCGCCACCGCGGAATTCTCAGACGCTGTCGTGCCCTGCTTCGGGGACGCGTACGCCAACCCGTGCCGGGGCTTCT
>JBOGDL010000353.1:0-12052 GCA_050701815.1 Micromonosporaceae bacterium
GGGCTGGTGGTCGACGGCGAGCTGCGGGCCCTGCCTGCCGGCTCGCTGCTGGGGATTCCCACCCAGGCGGGCCCGATCGGCAGCTCACTCGGCGAGGACGCGGCGCTGGCGGTCACAGCGGAGCCGCAGCTGCCGGGCACACCGCTGACCGAGGACGTCTCGGTGGGGGAGTTGACGCGGCGCCGGCTGGGCGACGCGATCGTCGACTGCTTGGTGGATCCCCTGCTCGGCGGGGTGTACGCGGGGCGCGCCGACCAGCTGTCGCTGCAAGCGACCATGCCCGCGGTGGCCGCCGAGTTGACCCACACCCCTTCTCTGGTACGTGCCGCTGAGGCCGCCCTGGAAGCGGCGCGACGCGGGCCGGGGGCCGCCGCGCCAGCCCGGGGCCCGTCCGATGACGGTGAGCGACCGACCGTGGGCAGGCTCCCGGCGTCCGCCGTGTTCGGCACGGTGCGCGGCGGCATGGGCGCCTTGCCCGATGCGGTGCTGCGCGCCTCCGGAGCGGAACTGAGGCTTCGGCTTCCGGTACGTGAGGTGCTGCGGTCCGGGCACGGGTTCCGAGTGATCGCGGGCCCGGTCCCCGCGCCGACGCTTCTTGACGCCGACGCGGTGATCATCGCCGCTCCGGCCGCGAAGGCGGCGCCCATGCTCAGCGAGTTGGCGCCGATGGCGTCGTACGAGCTGGCCCAGATCGCGTACGCCAGCCTGGCGATCGTGACGCTGGCGTACCAGGCCGGGGCGCTCCCGCCGGGCAGCGGGATGCTGGTCCCCGCCACGGCCGGCCGCCGCGTCAAGGCGCTCACGTACTCGTCTCAGAAGTGGGCCCACCTGGCGGGTGAGCACGTGATCGTCCGCGCCTCGATCGGACGCCACGGGGACGAGCAGGCGCTGCACCGCGACGACGCTGAGCTGGTCGAGCTGGCGGCCCGAGATGCCGCCGAGCTGACCAGCCTGCCCGGCGGGGTCGGCGGTCGCGCCGGCGTGATCGGGGCGCCAGTCGCTGCCCGGGTGAGCCGCTGGGGCGGCGCCCTGCCGCAGTACGCGGTCGGCCACACCGACCGGGTGCGCCGGATTTTCGACCAGGTGGCGACGGTTCCAGGGCTGGCGGTGTGCGGCGCCGCGTACCAGGGGGTGGGGGTCCCGGCGTGCATCCGGTCCGGTCAGCAGGCCGCCGCGTCCGTGCTGGCCAGCCTGCGTGAGCCGGGCAGGCGGGGTGGCGCCGGCGGCGGGTCGGGGAGCTTGGGAGAATCGGAGTCATGACTGCCCAGGCGAACCCGAACGCGTCCCGGATCCGCGAGCTGAACCAGACCACCCGCTACACCATGTGGTCGGTGTTCAAGGCCGCCTCGCCGCTGCCGCCGGCTCGGGCTCAGGGGTCCGGCGGGACCGCGCGGGAGGACCTGACAACCGAGGTCGAGTCGCTGTTCGATCAACTCGCCGCCAAGGATGTGGTGCTGCGCGGCAGCTACGACGTCTCCGGGCTGCGCGCCGACGCGGACCTGATGGTGTGGTGGCACGCCGCCAGCTCGGACGCCCTGCAGGACGGGTACGGGTTGTTCCGCCGCACCGCCTTGGGCAGGCATCTGACGCCAGTGTGGTCGGCGATGGCGCTGCACCGGCCCGCCGAGTTCAACAAGAGCCACCTGCCGGCGTTCCTGGCTGATGAGGACCCTCGGACGTACCTGTGCGTGTACCCGTTCGTGCGCTCGTACGACTGGTACCTGCTGCCGGACGAGGAGCGCCGCGGGATGCTGGCCGAGCACGGCAAGATGGCGCGCGCCTACCCGGACGTGCGCGCCAACACGGTGGCCAGCTTCGCGTTGAACGACTACGAGTGGGTGCTGGCGTTCGAGGCGGACGAGATGCACCGGCTGGTGGATCTGATGCGGGAGCTGCGCGCGTCCCGGGCCCGGCTCCACGTACGCGAGGAGATTCCGTTCTTCACCGGCCGCCGCCGTCGCATCGGCGAGATTGTCGACGCGCTCCCGTAGCAACTCGGATTCAGGGGGCCGGCCGGGCCATCGGGACGTGGGGGATGCCGTCGTCGTCGAATTCCGGGCCCGTGACGGCGAAGCCGTGACCAGCGTAAAAGTCAACCAGGTACGCCTGCGCGTTGAGCCGGCAGGGCCGACCTCCGATCTCCTGCAGGGCACGGGTGACCAGGCGGTGGGCGACACCGCCGCCCCGGGCGTCGACCGCGGTGCAGACCCGGCCGATCACGGCCGCCCCGTCGGGCTCCCGGAGCACCCGCAGGCATCCCAAGATGGCCGCCGGCTGGCGGTCGCTGCCGTGGTGTGACGCCGAGCCATCGGGTGTGGGCGGCTGCTGAGCGGCTTCGACCCAGATGTGCACCGTGTCGGGTTCCATGTCGCGGCCGTCCAGCTCCGGGTAGAGGCATTCCTGTTCCACCACGAACACGTCGACTCGCAGCTGGAGCAGCCCGTAGAGGGTTGCCGGATCAAGCTCGGCAAGGCGGGCGGCGACGATCTGCGCCTGGCTGGGATCGAACCCTGCCGGCGGCTGGCTCGCTTCCGGGCCCTGATTCGCATCGCTCACCCGCTCGATTGTTCAACTATCCAGCCACGCGCATGCCAGTGGGGCAGCGCATGCCAGTGGGGCAGGCTTGGCCGGCCGGATCAGCTGGGGTGGGCGCCCACGGTGTCGCGCAGCTCGTCGCCGTGCTCGATTTTGGCCATCCTGGCGCAGTTCGCGCAGCAGAAGAAGTGACCGCCGGCTTCGACGCCGTGTCCGATGATGCGACAGTCGCAGTGCTCGCAGCGCGGCGCGAGCATCTGGATCGCGCACTCGAAGGAGTCGAAGGTGTGGCTGCCCCCACCCGTGGTGCGCACCTCGAACGCCATCCAGTAGTCGTTGCCGCAAACCTCGCAGATTGCCATGATTCCCCCTCGAGTGGCCGGCGTCTGTGAGTGTGAGCCTGCGCCCGTCGCAGGGGCCCGGCAACTGGAATCGCGAAAGATCACGCGTACGGTCGTCTGATGCGTGGCACCTTCCGGCTCAGCGCCTGGTTCGAGGCGGCGCCGCCTCCGATGCTGGTGATGGGCGGGATTGTCAGCATCCAGGTGGGCGCCGCGTTCGCGAAGCAGCTCTTCGACCAGGCAGGCCCAGCTGGTGTGGTGGCGTTGCGGCTGTTCTTCGCGGCGATCCTGCTGCTGCTCTGGTGGCGTCCCGGGTTGCGGATGACCAGGCATCACTGGGCGCTCGTGATCGCCTTTGGGGCGGTGCTCGGCCTGATGAACTTCAGCTTCTACCAGTCGTTCGCGCGGATCCCGCTCGGGATGGCGGTGACGATCGAGTTCCTCGGGCCGCTGTCGGTGGCCTTACTCGGCTCGCGGCGCTGGCGAGATGCGCTGTGGGCGCTGTTGGCGGGCGCCGGCGTGGTGCTGCTCACCGACGGCGGCGGGGACGTCAACCTGGCTGGGGTGCTGCTTGCGCTGGTCGCGGCCGCGTGCTGGGCGGCGTACATCGTGCTCGGCGCGCGGATGGGCCAACAGACCTCTGGTGGGGCGGGGCTGGCGCTGGGAACAGCGTTCGCCGCGATCGTGGTGGTCCCGGTCGGCGCGGTGGAATCTGGCACGGCGCTGCTGTCCCCGCACCTGCTCGCGGTGGGGCTGGCGGTGGCGGTGATGTCCTCGGTGGTGCCGTACTCACTGGAGATCGAGGCGCTGCGACGGATGCCGACCCGGGTGTTCGGGGTGCTGATGAGCCTGGAGCCGGCGGTGGCGGCATTGGCCGGTCTGGCGGTGCTGGGGGAGCGGCTGTCGCTGCCGCAATGGCTCGCGATCGGCTGTGTGGTCATTGCGTCGATCGGCGCTGCCCGGGGCGCCAAGCTACCGCCCCGCGACGCCTGAGGCGGTCCGACCCGCTCAGCACCCGGCCGGCCCGCGCCTGCACCGGTCCGCCCGTAGCGCGGGCGTTGGCTAGTGCGCCGCTGCCTCGACTGGCTCCAGCGTCAAGCTGATCGAGTTGATGCAGTAACGCTGGTCGGTCGGGGTGTCGTAGCCCTCGCCGGAGAACACGTGCCCAAGGTGTGAGTCGCAGTGGGCGCAGCGCACCTCAGTGCGCTCCACGCCGAGAGCGTGGTCGGTCAGGTAGCGAACCCGCTCGCCGGCCAGCGGGGAGAAGAACGACGGCCAGCCGCAGTGCGAGTCGAACTTGGTGTCGCTGGAGAACAGCTCGGCCCCGCATGCCCGGCACCGGTAAACCCCACGGGTCTTGGTGTCGGTGTATTTTCCGGTCCACGGCCGCTCCGTGCCAGCCTCTCGCAGCACGTGATATTCCTCCGGGCTGAGTTCAGTGCGCCACTCCTGGTCGGACTTCTTCACCTGTTCCATACCTCCACCGTACGCAGGGCGTGGCGGCGGCGGCGAGGCCAGCGGTCACGGACCGGCAACGCGCAGTGTGACCGCGCCTCAGGTTTTTGCTGGGTGAAGGGCACGGCGTGAGACGATCACTGCAACGGTGGCGTTGGCCGAATCAGCCGGGGGGCGGCGCGAGGATGCGGGCCAGCGCGGCCGTCGCGGGAGGCGCGATGCCTGATGACAGGCCCTTGGCGAGCTACCGCCCCACCGTGCGGCAGTTCTTGGGCCGCACCGTGTTCACCGGCACCATGGTGGCCCTGGCGGCGGTGATCGCCGTGACGGCGGCCGCGATCTGGGGTCAGAGCTCACCGCTGGTCTATCTGGTGCTGTTGCCTTTTGTCGCAGTCGCCGGGTTCGTGGGATGGACTGAGCTGGGTCGGAGAGGTGGCGTGGACGCGACCGACCGTGGCCTGCGGAGAGTGACCTTCCGGCGTCGCTGGTTCGCGACGTGGCAGCAGGTGGCGGACATCCGCACGGAGCGCCGGGGTTGGCGCACCGTGGTCGTGATCGCCTTGACGAGCGGCGCCCAGTGGCGGCTGCGCGCCCCGTACGACAGCCGTTGGCTCTCTCACGACCCGGACTTCGAGCCCAAGCTGTTCTACCTGCGCAACCTGTGGGAGACGCACCGGACGTGGCACCTGGACGGCCCGGCTGCCGGCTCCGGGGCGCCGCGCGCCGGTAACGGTGAGCAGTCGTGATCGGCGATTAATCGTCGCCCGTGACCTCTAAGGTCAGCTCATGGGTGAGGCGATCGAAATTCAGGTCGGCGAGCGTGCGGTGAGGGTGTCCAACCCGGACAAGGTCTACTTTCCGGAGCGGGGGTTCACCAAGCGAGACGTGGTCGATTACTACCTCGCGGTGGAAAGCGGGATCCTGCGGGCGCTGCGAAATCGGCCCACCACGATGGAGCGCTGGCCAGGCGGGGTTTTCGAAGGGGCGAAGCTGGCCACCCGCCAGGACGGGAGGGGCGACGCCTTCTACCAGAAGCGAGTGCCGAAAGGGGCGCCGGAGTGGGTGCAGACCGCCCGGATCTCCTTCCCCAGTGGCCGCACAGCCGACGAGATCTGCCCCACCGAGCCCGCGGTGGTGGCGTGGGCTGCGAATCTCGGCACCATCACCTTCCACCCTTGGCCAGTACGCCGTGATGACGTCGACCGCCCAGACGAGCTGCGCATCGACCTGGACCCGCAGCCGGGGACGGATTTCGGCGACGCCGTCGCGGCCGCCGGCGAGGTGCGCGGGCTGCTCGACGAGCTGGGTTTGGTCGGCTTTCCCAAGACCTCGGGCGGCAGGGGAGCGCACGTGTACGTGCGAATCCTCTCCGAATGGACGTTTGTGCAGGTCCGGAGGGCCGCGATCGCGCTGGGTCGGGAGCTGGAGCGGCGCCGTCCGGATTTGATCACGACATCGTGGTGGAAGGAGGAACGGGGCGAGCGGATCTTCGTGGACTACAACCAGATGGCTCGGGACCGGACCATCGCGTGCGCGTACTCCTTGCGCCCGAATCCACGTGCCACCGTGTCCACGCCAGTCACCTGGGACGAGCTGCCGGCGGTGGAGCCCAATGACTTCGACTTGAGCACCGTGCCGGCCCGGTTCGCAGAAAGCGGCGATCCGCACGCGGGGATCGACGACGCGGCGGGCTCCATCGAAGGGCTCCTGGAGTTGGCGGAGCGGGACGAGCGCGACGGGCGCGGGGACATGCCGTACCCGCCGGACCATCCCAAAATGCCGGGGGAGCCGGCGCGGGTGCAGCCGAGCCGGATCAACCCGAAGAACTGGGCCTGATCAAAGAAAATGATGCTCGCCCGAGATCCGGATCTCGGGCGAGCATCATTTTCTCGCCGCTTGCCACGCCGAGCGGCAAACGCCTCAGGAAGCCAGTCGATCCTGACGCGTCGCGGTCGATATCGGCGCTTTGACTGTGTAACCCATGCCCTGCAGCACCTCGACCGCGGATTGGGCACGCCATCGCTGGGCTAGCAACTCGGCGTCGTGCAGGAAGTCGTCCAGTCCCTCGTCGTCGAGGTCCTCGTCGATGAGGAGTTTGTGGACGAGAACGATCTCTAGCTTGCGGACCTTGTGGGCGTCCAGGTCCTCCAAGGGATCGTGCTCGCCCAGGGCGGTCCGGATCAGCCGTTCGGCGGCAGTGGGGTCGATGTCCCGGCCGGTGAGGTCGTAGACGATCCGGGTGTTCGCGACGAAACGAATGATGTCCACGACGGCGTCGTCGGGATCAAATCGTCGCACCGCCGCGAGGAAGAAGCAGGAGCCGAGGAACTCGCCGCAGCCCTCGTCGTCCTGCCTTTTCTCAAGGTCCCGGACGCGCTTGTCGAATCTCTTGAAGTCTTCGCGCACCAATGAGCGCACGAGTTTTCTGAAGTCATCCATGATGTGCCGCCACTGGCTCAGTAGGTACAGAAACGTGGCCAGTGCTGCCGGCTGCACTGGTCTTCATGATCGCAGTTCGCGCCCGAAAAGTCTATTAGTAATCGATTTCTTCCTGAAGAAGATGCAGGTCATTGATGAGATGCGCGGTGCTGGTGACCCGCGGTTGATCGGGACGTTCCAGCAGGTGACACCACGCTAACGGAGCAGATGTCAGCGATGGTCCGGGTTGGCTGATTCGACCGAAGATCGGTTACTGAGGGGAATCCTCCGACTGCCCAGCCGCCATCCAGGCGGCTGAGCATCGAGGCGGGAACCGCTAACAGGTGACCTCTGAGTCCGGGACCTTGAGATCGGTCAGGTACGCGTTCACCGTGTCGTTCAAGCAACCCGGCTTCGGGTACGCCGTGTGGCCCTCACCCCGGTACGTGACCAGCACCCCCGAGCCGAGCAGGTCAGCCAGCTTGCCGGACTGCTCGTACGGGGTGGCGGGGTCGCCGGTGGTGCCCACCACCATGATCGGCGGAGCGCCCTTCGCCTCCCCGTACGGGAAGGGGTCGTGCTGATCCGGCCACACCGCGCAGGTCATCGTGGACAGCGCCAACGGGGCCCCGAAAAGCGGGTGTTCCTTACGCCACTCGCCTTGCAGCTCGCGCACCTTCTCGACCGAGAGGGCTTCCTTCTCGTCCACGCAGTTGACGGTGGTGAGAATCTCCATGGAGTTCGGATAGTCGCCCGAGCTGTCCCGCTCATTGAACGTGTCGACGATCTCGAACATCCGGTTCGGCTTGCCCTGCTCGGCTTCCGCCAACGCCTGGGCGAGCCTTGGCCACCACTCCTTCACGTACATGGTGTAGATGACGGAGGAGAACACCCATCCGGCGGTCGCCTTGCGACCATCGGAGCTGGTGGCGGGACTCTTGCGGGCCTCGGCCATCAGATCCTTCAGGCTCTTCTCGGCGTCCGGCCCGATCGGGCAGTTGCTGCGACCGGTCTGCTTGCACCATCTGGCGAAGTTGGCGAACGCGCGCTCGAAGCCGACCGCCTGGCTCTTGCTGGTCGCGACCTCGTCCTGTCGCGGATCCACGGCGCCGTCCAGCACCATGGCGCGGATCTTGTCCGGGAACAGGTGGGCGTACACCGCGCCGATCAGGGTGCCGTACGAATAACCAAGGTAGGTCAGCTTGTCGTCGCCGACCGCCTTGCGAACCGCCTCCATGTCCCGGGCGGTCTGCTCGGTGGAGAAGTACTTCAACGTGTCGCCGTACTTGCGCTCGCAATCGGCGACCATGTCCCGTGAGAACTCAGCCAGCTCGTCGAACTCGGCCTTGCTGACCGGGTCGGGCTCGGAGGCGTACACCTTGTCTTTGTCCGCGTCGGAGTAGCACTCCACCGGGGACGAGCGCTCCACCCCTCGCGGGTCAAAGCCCACGATGTCGAACCGGCGCAGCACCTCGATCGGCGTCGATCGCGACATGTACACGGCGGTGTCGACGCCGGACCCGCCCGGACCACCGGGGTTGACCACCAGCGAGCCGATCCGCTCGTCGTCCCGCTGGAAGTCGGAGTGGGCCCGCAGCAGGGACACGTCCAGCGTCTCGCCGTCGTCCGGGTTTCCCCAGTCCCGCGGCACCTTCACGGTGGCGCAGTCGTACGTGACGTTCTGCGGCGCGGCGCCGCCGGCGATTTCCGCGGCGACCTCCGGGCACGGCTTCCACTCAGCCTCACCGGCTTTGGCTTCCTCGCTGCCCCATTGCCAGGAGATGCCGGGGGAGGTGCAGCCGGCCAGTGCCGTGACCAGAAGCACCGCCGTGGCCCCGAGTACGACTCGGACGCCGCCACGCGCCGCAGTGCGGGTTCCTGTCAAGGTCACTGCCACTCCTCGGGTGTCGGAAACAAGGCGGGGTATCGCGCTAATAACGTACGAAGCGTACGGGAAGGCGCGTTCCGCAGTAGCCGTATCGTGACGGAACCCCGCAGGTGACACCCGAATAGCAGGTGCTCCGAGGGACAATGGCCGGATGCGACGACTTCCGGTGCAGCCTCCAGTCCGACCCATGTTGGCGAAGTCGGTGAGCGGTCTGCCCGACGGCGCCATGAGCTTCGAGCCGAAGTGGGACGGCTTCCGTTCGATCATCTTCCGGGACGGAGACGAGGTGGAGATCGGCAGCCGTAACGAGCGGCCGATGACCCGCTATTTTCCGGAGTTGGTCGAGGCGGTCCGGGAGAACCTGCCTGAGCGGTGCGTGGTGGACGGCGAGATCGTGCTCGTCGGGGCGTCCGGCGATCGGCTCGACTTCGAGCTGCTGCAACAGCGAATCCACCCCGCGGCCAGCCGGGTGAAGCTGCTCTCGGAGACCACGCCCGTGAAGTTCGTGGCGTTCGACCTGCTGGCGTGGGACGACACCGATCACAGCGGAGAGCCGTTCTCGCAGCGACGCGCGGCGCTTGAGAGGGCGCTCGCGTCAGCCGCCCCGCCGATCCACCTGACGCCGACCACCACCGACCGGGCCGTGGCCCAGGAGTGGTTCCAGCAGTTCGAGGGCGCCGGCCTGGACGGTGTGATCGCCAAACCGCTCGACGGGATCTACCAGCCCGACAAGCGGGTGCTCTTCAAGATCAAGCATGAGCGCACCGCCGACTGCGTGGTGGCGGGCTACCGACCGCACAAGAGTGGCGCGGACCGGATCGGGTCGTTGCTGCTCGGCTTGTACGACGACGCCGGCGACCTGGCCAGCGTCGGGGTGATCGGCGCGTTCTCGATGGCCAGACGGCAGGAGTTGTTCCAGGAGCTGCAGCCGCTTGTCACCGACTTCGACGACCACCCGTGGGCGTGGGCGCGGCAGGAGGAGGGGCATCGCACCCCACGCAACTCCGAGGGCAGCCGCTGGGCGTCCGGCAAAGACCTGTCGTTCACGCCGCTACGACCGGAGCGGGTGGTCGAGGTCAAGTACGACCACATGGAGGGGGTGCGGTTCCGGCACACCGCGCAGTTCGTGCGGTGGCGCCCGGACCGCGAACCCAAGTCGTGCACGTACGCGCAGCTTGAGGAGCCGGTGAAGTTCGACCTGGCGGACGTGCTCAGCGCCGGCCAGGACCCGCACCGCGCCATCTGAACAGGCCGCGCGGCCCGGGGTGTTGCCGCAGGTCAGCTGGGCATGGTGGCTTCGCGGGCGCGCAGCTCCTTGCGCAGGATTTTTCCGGTGGCGGCCTTCGGTATCGCGTCGATGAACTCCACCACCCGTACCTTCTTGTACGGCGCCACCCGCGCCGCGACGAACTCGATCACCTCATCGGGGACGAGGTCGGAGGCTTCGTCGTGAACCACCACGTACGCCTTCGGGACCTCTTCGCCATCCGGGTCGCGGATCCCGATCACCGCCGCGTCGGCGATCTTCGGGTGAGTCAGCAGCAGCGCCTCCAGCTCGGCCGGCGGCACCTGATAGCCCTTGTACTTGATCAGCTCCTTCACCCGGTCCACCACGGTGAACAGCCCGGCATCGTCCACCTCGACCACATCACCGGTGTGGATCCAGCCGTCGCTGTCGATGGTGTCGGCGGTGGCCTGCGGGTTGTTCAGGTAGCCCTTCATCACCTGCGGGCCCCGCATCCACAACTCGCCTCGGCTGGCGGCTTCGCCGGTGGCGGGGTCCACCACCCGGCACTCGGTGTCCGGCAGCGGCGGGCCGACGGTGCCGACGGAGATCGACTCGCCGCGGTCGTCCATCGGGATCGCGTGGGTCACCGGGCTGGTCTCGGTCATCCCGTACCCCTGGCGCATCCGCACGTTCAGGCGCCGGGACACCGCAGCCGCCAGCTCCTCGTCCAGGGGCGCCGCCCCGGACAGGATGTAGCGCATCGCGGAGAGGTCGAACTGGTCCACCAGGGGGTGCTTGGCCAGCGCCAACGCCACCGGCGGGGCGATGAACACGGTGTCGGTGCGGTGGTCCTGGATCGCCTGCAGGAACGTGGGCAGCTCGAACTTGGGCAGGGTCACCACGGTCTTACGGTGCCTCAGGAACAGGTTCAGCACCACCTGCATGCCGTAGATGTGGAAGAACGGCAGCACCGCCAGCACCCGTTCTGTGGTGTCGGGCCGCAACGGGTCCTCACACTGCGCCAGGTTCGCCACCAGGTTGCGGTGGGTGAGCATCACGCCCTTGCCCTGCCCGGTTGTCCCCGAGGAGTACGGCAGCACCGCGAGGTCCTCCGCCGGGCTCACCGTGGGCCGCGGCGTCGGGCCCTGGCAGGCCAGCAACTGCTTCAGGTCGCCGCGCCCCTCGGCCCCGTCCAGCGGGATCACCCCGGTCGCCGGGTCGATGCCCGCCGCCGTGGCTGCCGGGTCGGCCCGGTCCAGGAACGGCGAGACCGTGAACAGCAGCTTCGCGCCAGCGTCCTTCAACTGCTTGGCGACTTCGTCGGCGGTGAGCAGGGAATTGACCGTGGTCGCGGTGGCCCCCGAGGCGAGCACGCCATGGAACACCGCCGGCCATAACGGGACGTTGGGCACGAAGATCCCCACCACGTCGCCCTTGCCGATGCCGCGTTCGGCCAGCGCGGCGGCCACCCGGTCAACCATCTGAGCCAACTGTCCGTAGCTGATGGTCTGCCCCGAAGTCCCGTCGATCAGCGCGGGGTGCTCCGCGGCGGCGGCGTTTCCGCCAGCTGTGGCGGGGGAGAGGTCGCCGAACAGGTACTCGGGCACAGAGACGTCAGGAATCTCCACACTGGGGTACGGGCTCGGATAGGCCACGATGACTCCTTGTGACGTGGGCGACAATTCTGCCCCAGCCTCGCCTGTCGGGCCTGCGCGGTCAACATCCCCACGCCAGCGCGGCAGCAGTCAGCCGGCGGGTGGTTCTGGTGGCCGGGCGGCCGCGCGGGCGGCGGCGACCCGCAGCCCACGTTGCAGCAGCCGGGCGTCGCCGAGCAGGGCTCGCAGCCTGCGCTCCAGGCCCGCGATCGGCACCAGGTTCTGGGGCGCGCGAGGATCCTTGTACGGGGTGGACGCGAACCGGGGAAGCGTCACCGCGGAGACGTCCGCGTCGCGGATCACCGCCGACACCGGCTGGTTCGCGGCGCACTCCAGGCGTACCACCCCGGCCCAGGGCGCCCCGGCGGGACCGGGCAGGCGCAGGTACCAGGAGTAGCGGTTCCACGGGGGACCGAGCAGGAACACCGGCGTGCGCTGCCCCGGCGCCAGCGCCGAGACCACGGCGGCCAGCGGGGGCTCGAGGTACTGCTTGTGGTGAGTCTTGGCGTACCCGAGAATGCCCGGCGTGGTG
>JBOGDL010000354.1:0-9047 GCA_050701815.1 Micromonosporaceae bacterium
GCTGCGGGCGGCGCCGTACACCGCAGTGGGTTGGTCGCCGTACCCGGCGTGGCCCGCGTGCCCGGGTCGCATGGCGTGACCGTACGCATCGGCCTCGTCATCGTCCTCGCCGCGACGGTTGATGAACGGGTAGAGCAACGCGCCGATTCCGCCGAGCACCAGCAGCGTCCCGAGGATGCCGAGCACCCACATCCCCCACCCGGCGCCGGCGTCGTCGGCTGGACCGGCCGCGGGCTCGGCGGACTTCTCGGTGGCGCTCGCGGATGGGCTCTTCTTGGCCTTCTTGAGCAGGTACAGGTTCGCCTTGACCGCTTCGCCGTCGTCGCTGGTGGTCTGGTACGACTTCCGCTCGTACCCCTTCTTGGTGACCACCACTTTGATGGAGCCCGGTTCGATGGGGCTGTCCGTGCTGCCTTGAACCTTGAACCGGCCGGAATTGTTTGTCCTGGCGGTGCGCTTGCGGTCGGCGCCGTCGGTGACCACCACCCTGGCGCCGCGGACGGGCTTGTCGCTCTCGCTATCCACGACTTCTCCGGACACCGAGGTGACGCCGACGGGCTCCGCGGGGCCGGCCAAATTGACCGCGTACGCGGCCGCATTGTTTTCGCGGTTCAGATCTTGTTCGGTGGCGCCCACCGTGATCTGGCCCTGGCCTTGGATGACGTCGCCTGCGCTGGGGCCACCGCTGCCGGGCGGGGAAAGCTGCACCGAGAGGTCCACAGATTGCTGCCCGTTGAGGGTCCCGAGAAAGCACACCAAGCGGCTCTGGCCAACTCGGCAGCCATCAGCCGCCTGCGTGATCGTGACGCCCTCACGGGTGAGCGGCACGTTGATGACGGCACGCACATTGGCCGCTGCCGCCGTCCCCTGGTTGGCGATGGTGAAGCTGATTTGCTGCGGGTCATCGCCCACGGTGAGACCAAGCTGGGTGGGCGCCGCGGACACCGCCAGATCGGTGGGGTACGCGGCAGCGGGCGACGGGATGGCCACCAGCGCGGCCGTCACCAGGCTGGTGATCAGCAGCGCGAGCGACCAGGTGGCGGGTGGCATGCGCCGCCCGTCGTCTGGTTTCCGTCTCGCTCGACCAAGATCTACAGGACAGGCCCGGGCCTCGCCAGGACCTCCAGGGGAGATGGGGGTTGCCTGCACTGTCACGCTTCCGGCCTCCTTGGGACACCCCGCGCAGCACACTGCCGGCCACTATGCCCTGTGAGCCAGGCCAGCCGCGACCCGCAGGTCAGCGCACATCTTTGGTGTGCGGCGGATCACCGGGGACCAAAGCCTCGGATCCGCCCGTTTCCGGCAATGGGTCGTTCGCCGACGTCGCAGCCCGTGGCCTTGGGCTGAAGTCGCCGCCGGTTGCCTCCAGCGGCCGGCGGTGATCTGCGATGACGCACGAATTAGAGTCGTCGGGTGCCGGCGACGATTGACCCGAATGCGTTGAGAGCGGCTGTTGAGGCGGTGCTGGTCGCGGTGGACTCAGGAGAGCCGGCGCCGCTGGCGGAGTTGGCTGATGCGGTGCGGATGTCGCTGGCTGTGCTGGCTCGGGTCGCGCCTGGGAAGGCCGTGGAAGTGCGTGTGCCCCCGTACGGCGCGGTGCAGTGCGGCGCCGGGCCGAGGCACACCCGGGGGCAACCGTCGAATACGGTGGAAACCGATCCGCTCACCTGGGTGCGGTTGATGTCTGGTCGGCTGAGCTGGGCGGAGGCGTGTCATGACGGGAGAGTGCGCGCCAGTGGCATCCGCGCCGACCTCTCTGGTTATTTGCCTCTGGTCCGGTGACGCGCGCACCATGGAGTTTGTGGTGGTCAGGCGGGTGGAATTGGTTGCGCTCCGCTATTGGATCGATACGGCGCGTTGTCATAATGCCTCGCGTACACTGGCCGCGGACAGGTGAGCTTCCCGGCGAGCGAGGAGTGGCGGGTGTCCCGAGGCGACGGGCGATTAACCCATGACCTCGACCCTCAGCAACGCGGCCCACAAGACGCCTGCGGCGTTTTCGGGGTGTGGGCGCCGGGCGACGAGGTCGCCAAATTGGCCTACTTCGGGCTTTACGCGTTACAGCATCGCGGGCAGGAAGCCGCCGGGATAGCCGTCAGCGACGGCTCCGGGATCGTGGTTTACAAGGACGTCGGCCTGGTCGCTCAGGTGTTCGACGAGCCCACCTTGGCCAGTCTCCGCGGCCACATCGCGATCGGTCACACCCGGTACTCCACGACTGGTGGGTCCACCTGGGAGAACGCCCAGCCCACGCTGTGTTCCACATCTCCCGGCGCCACCGTGGCGTTGGCCCACAACGGCAACCTGGTCAACACCGCTGAGCTGGCCCCTCAGGTCAGAGCTGGCATGGTCGACCCCAACGCCACCAGCGACACCGCTCTGGTCAGCAGCCTGCTGGCGTCCCGCCCGGACGTCTCGGTGCAGGCGATGGCGATGAAGGTGCTGCCGCAGCTGCGCGGGGCGTTCAGCTTCGTGTTCATGGATGAAGACACGCTGTACGCGGCCAGGGACCCGCAAGGGGTGCGCCCGCTGGCGTTGGGCCGGCTGGATCGGGGCTGGGTGGTGGCCAGTGAGAACGCAGCCCTCGACATCGTCGGGGCGTCGTTCGTGCGTGAGGTGGAGCCAGGCGAGCTGATCGCGATCGACGAGCACGGTTTGCGCAGCGAGCGGTTCGCGCCCCCGAAGCCGAAGGGCTGTCTCTTCGAGTACGTCTACCTGGCCCGGCCCGATGCCACCATCGCGGGGCGCAACGTGCACGCCGCCCGGGTGCAGATCGGCCGCAAGCTGGCTCGGGAGCACCCGGCGGAGGCCGATCTGGTGATCCCGTCGCCGGAGTCCGGGGTGCCTGCCGCGATCGGGTACGCCGAAGAGTCCGGGATCCCGTACGGCACGGGGCTGGTGAAAAACGCATACGTGGGCCGTACCTTCATCCAGCCGTCGGACACGATCCGGCAGCTTGGCGTACGGCTCAAGCTGAACCCGCTCCGTGAGGTGATCCGGGGCAAGCGGATCGTGGTGGTGGACGACTCGATCGTGCGGGGCAACACGCAGCGCGCCATCGTTCGGATGTTGCGCGAGTCCGGCGCGGTGGAGGTCCACGTCCGGATCTCATCGCCGCCGGTGAAGTGGCCCTGCTTCTACGGCATCGATTTCGCCACTCGCGCCGAGCTGATCGCCAACGGTCTCGACACCGACGGGGTGCGCCGCTCACTGGGCGCCGACTCGCTCGGCCATGTGTCGCTCTCGGGACTGACCGCGGCGACAGAACAGCCCGCGAACCGGCTCTGCCGGGCGTGTTTTGACGGCGAATACCCAATCCCGCTGCCAGCAGGCGACCTCATCGGCAAACATGTCCTTGAGGGCTTGGCGCGCCGTCAGGAGGCGGTGTCGACGCGGGCTGCCGAAGCTGCTGACCCTGGCGCTGAAACGGCGGCGAAGAGCGCCGAGGGCGGCGAAGAAGACGACGTCGTCGATAACCTTGCGGTTGTTGACAACGCAGAACAACTGTCCGGTACGGCCGATGGAACGGTGCTGACCCTCCAGCCCGCGCTGAGAGCCTCATCTGGTTCGGATGCCGCTTCGGCGGATCCGTCCCAGGAGGACAGTGCGTCGCTGCGGCATTGAACCTGCATAATCCACCTCGGCCCCCAAGGGGAGAGCTGTGACCCACGTGACCGAGCGTTCGAACGATGCGAAGCAAGAAGACGCGCAAGCGCCGAAGATAACGCCGTGGAATGGCGGCAATAACCGTAAGCGAACCATCAGTTACGCCGACGCCGGCGTGAGCATTCACGCTGGCGAGCAGGCTGTGGAGATGCTCAAGCCGCACGTGCGCAAGACGTTCCGGCCCGAGGTGGTCGGTGGCATCGGCGGTTTCGCGGGCTTGTTCAAGTTCGACACGTCGAAGTACAAGAACCCGCTGCTCGCGTCCTCGACGGACGGTGTGGGGACCAAGCTGGTGATCGCGCAGCAGATGGGCATCCATGACACCGTGGGCGTCGACCTGGTCGCGATGGTGGTGGACGACATCGTGGCGTGCGGCGCCGAGCCCCTCTTCCTGCTGGATTACATCGCGTGCGGCGAGGTGGTCCCGGATCGGGTCACCGACATCGCGGCGGGAATCAGTGACGGCTGCCGGTACGCCGGCTGCGCGCTGCTCGGTGGAGAGATCGCCGAGCACCCGGGTGTGCTCCGTCCTGACGAGTACGATCTGGCGGCCACCGGTGTCGGAGTGGTGGAGGCGGACCAGGTGCTGGGCGAGCACCGGGTCCAGGTGGGCGACGTGGTGATCGCGATGGGCTCCACCGGCCTGCACTCCAACGGATACTCCCTGGTCCGCAGCGTGCTGTTGGGCGCTGGCAGGCTCCGGCTGGACTCGGTGATCGAGGAGCTTGGGGTTCAGCGCACCCTGGGCGAGGAGCTGCTCACTCCCACCAAGATCTACGCCAAGGACTGCCTCGAGTTGATCAAGGAATGCGATGTGCGCGCGTTCGCACACGTCACCGGCGGCGGGATCCCCGGAAACCTGGTACGGGTGCTGGGCAACGAGGTGGACGCGGTGGTGGACCGGTCCACGTGGCGGCCGCAGCCGGTCTTCGACCTGATTGCGGTGCGAGGCCGGATCGACCAGGAGGAGATGGAGCGCACGTACAACATGGGGGTTGGAATGATCGCCGTGGTGTCTCCTGAGGACGCCGATCGCGCGCTCGCCCTGTTGACTGGCCGGCAAGTGGACGCGTGGCAGGTGGGCGAAGTCATCGAAGGTTCCGGTCAGGTGCAGATGGTCGGCTCGTTCACTCGCGGCTGATCGCCGGTTGGCCGCTCAGCCGGTCCAGCGCGCGGGCAGCTGGTAGTGCCAGCCTTCCTGCCACTGGAACGGCGCATCCACCAAGTCTTCGAGTCGTGCGCCTTCCAGCAGGTGCTGCAACGCCCACCGGTTGGCGGAGTGCGCGACCAGCAGGATCCGGTGGCCGACGTGGTTCCGCGACAGCTCCCGGAGGAAATCCCGGGTCAACTCCACCACGTCACGGTAACTCTGACCGCCAGGGAACGGCCGATCGATGTGCTTGACGCGGGGGAGGAGCTCGGTGACGGGCGCGCCGTTCAGCTCGCCGTAGTCGCACTCGCGCAACCGTGAGTCTTGGCGGATCCGCACGGGGGTGTGCCGGAACGCGATCTCGACCGTCTGAATCGCGCGCCGCAAGTCGGAGCTGAACACGACATCGACATTGTCCCGGCGTCGCTTTCCGAGTAGCGCGGCCTGCTCCCTGCCTGCGGCTGAGAGGTCGCCTGGCAACCAGCCGGTGGCGATGCCAGCCTCATTGTCCTCGGTGGTGGAGTGGGTCTCGTACACGATGTGAATGGACATTGAGGCGGATCCTGTCGGTGTATGCCGGGGTGGTGGGAGCGAGGCGGGGCACTATGCTCGGTCCATGCATGAAGATGCGCTAGCCGGCATACAAATTCGCAGAGCGAGAACTTCTGATGTCGTAACCATACGACAACTCATTGACATCTATGCGCCCGCTGGACAACTGCTTGCCAAGGCCCCTGTCACCCTCTACGAGGACATTCAGGAGTTCCTGGTGGCTGAGGTGATCACCGGGGACGCCGACGCCAGCCACGAGGGCGGCCAGGTTGTCGGCTGCGGCGCGCTGCATGTGATGTGGGAAGACCTCGCGGAGATACGCACCATCGCCGTCGAGCCGTCGTGGCGCGGGCACGGTGTCGGCGACCGTTTGGCCGCCGGGTTGTTAGACAACGCGCGGTGGCTGGGGATCTCGCGGGTCTTCGTGCTCACCTTCGCGACGAAGTTCTTCGCGAGCCACGGGTTCACCTCGATAGACGAGACGCCGGTGTCGGGCGAGGTCTACGCCCAACTGCTGCGCTCGTACGACGAAGGCGTCGCCGAGTTCCTGGACCTGGAACGGGTCAAGCCGAACACCTTGGGCAACACCCGAATGCTGCTCTCACTGAAGGATTCGTGAGAGCCCCCAGACCCCGCGAACACGGTCCACAACCACCTGAGTCGAAGCTGCGGAGCCGCCCGGCTTCCCGGACGGCTCCGCACATGCTGACGACGCCACGCGGAAACTAGTTGGTCGAGTTAGCTCACCGGTCAGGCGATGACCAGCGGGAGTCCTCGAACTCGTCCTCGTCGCTGTCATGGCGGCGCTCGAAGCTCTCATCGGACCGAGACTTCGAGCCAGCGAGCTCACGCTCCAGCGCCCCGAGGTCGGTGTCCGGGGTGTGGTACTTCAGCTGCCGGGCCACCTTCGTCTGCTTGGCCTTAGCTCGGCCGCGCCCCATGGCTCGACCCCCTCGCACAATTTTGGCGGGGCGGCCATGAGAGGCGGCCCCGACGACTTAGGCATCTCTCGTGCTCTTAACGTTACAGGTCCCCGACGTGATTCGGCACGTCGCCCCCTCGGCGAGGCGGCCCTATGAGGTCCGTGACTCTTGCCGGAAGAGGTTGACTGGAAGCCCTGTCTCGGTAAGGAGCGCTTACGTTACCGGTCACTACCTAGCAAGTGGCCCAAACGTCGAGCGCTCAAGGCAGCAGAATACCCCGGAGCCGCACACACTCCGCCATTCGACGCTCCGCCATCCGGTCAGCCGCCACCGCCGGCGGCACCCCTTCGGCGCCCGCCAGCTCCAAGATCTGCTTGGTGGTGTCGTAGATCTTGGACGCCCGGCTCTTGGCGCGCTCGAAGTGGAAACCCTCGATCTCGTCGGCCACCTGGATCACGCCGCCGGAGTTGACCACGTAGTCGGGCGCGTACAGGATGCCCTGCTCTTCCAGGGTCTTCTCGATCCCGGGGTGGGCCAGCTGGTTGTTCGCGGCCCCGCAGACCACCTTGGCCCGCAGCACGGGCACGGTGTCGTCGTTGAGCGCGCCGCCCAGAGCGCAGGGGGCGTAGATGTCGATGTCGTGGCTGATCAGATCATCGGCGCTCTCCGCGATCTGAACCTGGGGGTACCTGGCCCGCACCCAGTTCAGGGCCGTGGAGTTGACGTCCGTGACGATCACCTGCGCCTGCTCGGCGATCAGGTGCTCGATCAGGTGCTTGCCGACCTTGCCCACCCCTGCCACGCCAACGGTCCGGTCGGTCAGCGCTGGGCTGCCCCAGGCGTGTTCCGCCGCGGCCCGCATCCCCTGGTAGACACCCCAGGCGGTGAGGATCGATGAGTCCCCGGCGCCGCCGTGCTCCACCGAGCGGCCGGTGACGAAGCGAGTCTCCTTCGCGACCAGGTCCATGTCGGCCACGTACGTGCCGACGTCGCAAGCGGTGATGTAGCGACCGCTCAGTGACTGCACGAAGCGGCCGTACGCGCGCAGTAGCGGCTCGCTCTTGTCCCGGTTGGGGTCGCCCCAGATCACGGCCTTGCCGCCGCCGAGGTCCAGGCCCGCGAGCGCGTTCTTGTAGGCCATGCCCTTCGACAGGTCGAGCACGTCGTGAAGCGCCTCATCCTCGCTGCGGTACGGGTAGAACCGAGTCCCGCCGAGGGCTGGCCCCAGGGCCGTGGAGTAGATCGCGATGATGGCGCGAAGGCCGGACTGCGAGTCTTCGCAGAAGACCACCTGTTCGTGGCCGACCTCGTGCCGGTCCGCCGCGGTGAACACACCCATGACTGGCTCCTGTGTACGCGTGGAGGGTGACGCCCTTGTGGGGCGTGCGCCGTACGCCGGCGGATCTGCCGGCATGTCCTGAGGGTATGCCGTGCCGGCTGAATGGAGGGTACGCGAGGGCATGCCATCCGAAGTCGTGGGACGATCGGCGCCGTGCCTTATCCCTACTCCGCGTACTTCAGGGTGTATGAGCCGCTCGCTGCGTTCAGTCGCGACCTGCAGCAGCATTGGCGGACGTACGCCGCTGAGGGTCGCGCCCCGTCCACCGACGAGGGCCCTTCGTTGCAGCGTCAGATCGTGATCGAGGCATTGGGCGTTGGTTGGTCTCGGTTGCCAGAACTGCCCCCTGAGGCGTACGTGATCCAAGATGAGGGGTCAGCCCTGGTATGCCCATGGGACCTGCGCCAGCGGGTGGCTGAGGCCGCTCTGACGGCGCGGCAGGGGGTGCCAGCGTCGCTCGCTGACAGCTTCGTGCCGCCCAGCTTGGCCAATGCCGCGGAAAAGGTGCGGTCCGAGTGGCAGGACGTCAGCCAGGCGTTGGAGCACGGCACACCACGGCTGCACGAGGCCTCCTCCGGTTGGACGGTCCCGTTGCGGTGGTTCGTGTTCGTGGATCTTGACGAGAAAAAGGTGGCCGTGGGGTCAGGGGCCCGGCGCTTGAAGTACCGCACCACGATGGCGCGGGCGAGGCGGCGGGCGCACCGGGCGCTGGCTGTGTTGCGCCGTTCCGTGGGCGCGACCCCGATCACCGAGGCGGTCGAGGAGGGGGCGCGGTGGCTGGAAGAGTTCCATCCACGTTCACTGGTGGAACTCGACTATGGCGGGTTGATCAGCCTGATGACCGACGAGCAGTTGGAGCAGGACGACTCGCCCGGACTGGTGGCGGAGGGGCTTGCGGCATTGGCTCGTCAGGACCCGGAGGCGGCCAGCCAGTCATACGAACAGCTGGTCGATCGATGGCGATCGGTCCAACTTTTAGAGCGGTGTAACTGAATTCAAACCCGACAAACTGGGTTAAAATCCCCATTATTCCCCCAACAGTCCACCAACAATCAGCCGTTCGGCCCATGTCGGACATCCAGGACAGGCCGGACGATGAATGAGCGTCGGTCGGCGGGACCCTGGCCGTCGTTACAGCACATGTGGAGGAGTGAGTCGATGGCAACGCGTACACACGAGCCAGAACCACTGCTAACGCCGGCTGAGGTTGCGTCGATGTTCCGGGTTGACCCGAAGACTGTGACGCGATGGGCCAAGGCGGGCAGGCTCAGCGCAATTCGCACCCTTGGCGGGCACCGCCGTTACCGCGAGTCTGAGGTGCGCGCCTTGCTTCAAGGCGACATCCCCCAGCAGCGGCAGGGCGAGTGACCCAGCCCCGCGAGATGAGAGTCTGATGAGACGGCCGGCGCTGTGGCGC
>JBOGDL010000355.1:0-2881 GCA_050701815.1 Micromonosporaceae bacterium
GTCGGCGCCTGACGTCCCCGCCCGAACTCCAGCACCTGGGCACGTTCCGGTTCGGCCATCAGGTCCAGGGAGCGCAGCGGCACGTCCGGCGCCGCCACCGCTCGGCTCAGCATGGTGGTGAAGTGCCTCGTGAGGCGGGCGATCGTGGGTTCGTCGTACAAGTCGGAGCAGTAGTTCGCCACACCGGTCACGACCTCGTCCACGGATGCGAGCATCAACGTCAGGTCGAAGGCCGAACCGCTCTCCACCAGGGGAAACGGTGCCACGTCCAGACCGGCCATGCTGGTACGCACCGACTCGTCACCGACCGCGAAGGCCGCCAGGTTCGGCCGTCCGACGGGGGCTGCCTGCAACACGAACATGCTCTGGAACAGCACCGGCCGGCTCGGGTCCCGCTCCGGTCGCACCGCCTCCACCAGCCGGGCGAACGGCGCCCCGTGCTCCAGTGCCCCCAGCACCGACAGCCGCACCTGACTCGTCAGTTCCCGGAACGTCATCGCCGACCCGAGTCGAGCCCGGATCGGCAGCGGTTGGGTGAAGTAGCCCAGCGCGTCCCGCAGCTGTGGATGGTTCCGCCCTGACGTGGCGATGCCGGTGACCACGTCGTCGCCGGTGTGCCGGGCCAGGGCAGCCAGCCAGCCGGACAGCAGCACGGTGAAGAGCGTGAGCCCGTTGGCCCGGGCGAAAGCCGCCAGCGGGGCGAGGTCACCCACGGCGAACCGCTGGGACTCGCCGCGGAAGGACTGCAAACGGGGCCGCGGGCACGTGGTCGGCAGGTCGAGCGCGGGCGGCGCCCCGGCGAGCGCCCGGCGCCAGTACGCCAACCGGTCCGGCAGATCGGGCGCCGCTTCCGGCTCACCGGCAACGGCCGGCGCGGATGGCAGTCGTTGGAGCTGGGGCGGCGCCGGTGGCTGGGGCCGCGACGGCGGCGGGTTGCGGTAGAGCCGGAGCAGCTCGTCCACCAGCACCGACAGGGACCAGAAGTCGGTGATGGTGTGGTGCAGTGTCAGCAGCAGCACATGGTCGTCGGCGGCACGGGTGTACAGGGACGCCCGGAACAGCGGACCCGCCTCAAGGTCAAGCAGCCGCTCCGAGTCCTGTTGCACCAGCTGGCGCAGCGCACCGTCTTCCATGTCGGGCGCCTCATGGCGGGCCAGCACGGAGCCCGTCCACGGCGTGATCCGCTGCACTGGCTCGCCCCCGTACGAGGGAAGGCTGGTCCGCAGGGCGGGGTGCCGTGTCACCAGCTCCCGCAGCGCCTGCTCCAGTCGATCGCCGTCCAGCCGGGAGCGGATCCGGGCAGCCCGGCTGACCTGGTACACGGTGCTGCCCGGCGCCCACTGCTGCGCGAACCACAGCGCGCGCTGCCCGTCGGTGGCCGCTGCCTCCACGCTCCCCGGCGCCTGGGCAGAGGGCGCAGGCAGCGCGGCTGGCGCAGGCAGCGGGTCGAGGGGGGCGCCGCGCGGGCGGGCAGCCAGCTCTGCCAGGGTGACGCCGCCGAGCACCTCGGACAGCGAAACCTCAATCCCCAGCTCGCTTCGCAGCCTGTGAGCCAGCTCCGCGGCGCGCAGCGAGTCCAGCCCCAGCGCGATGAGCGGCTGCTGCGCTGAGATGTCGGCGGCGGACGCCCCCAACACCTGCGACACCCGTTCCAGAACCGGGTCGGAGTCTGACTCAGCCGGGTCGGTGACCATTCCACCCGGGTCGGTGACCATTCCAACTGGGACGGGCCCCGGGGCCGGCTCGCTCCAGGTGGCTGGGAACCGTCCGTCGAGGTAGGCCTCGCGGCAGGCATGGCGCTGAATCTTGCCGCTGGAGGTCTTCGGTATCCGTCCCCGCGGCAGCAGGATCACCGCCGAGACGCTGACCTCACCTGTCTCGCTCAGGACGCGCCGGATCGCCGCTGCCGTGGCCGACGGATCGGTGTCCGCGGTCACTTCGCAGGCGAGCCCGATTGACTCCTGCGCGTCGCGCTCGTACCCGAACGCGGCCGTGCACCCCGGGCGAACCCCCGGGACACTCTGCTCCACCGCGTGCTCGAGGTCCTGTGGGTGCACGTTGCGGCCACGTACGATGATCATGTCTTTGACCCGGCCCGTGACCACCAGCTCGCCGAGTTCGTCGAGGTAGCCGAGATCGCCGGTGCGCAGGTACCGGCGCTGCGGGTCAGTCACGAGTGAGTCATTCACGAGCGGGTCAGTCACCAGCGAGGCGCGGAACGTCTCCACGGTCTCGTGGGGACGCTTCCAGTACCCACTTGCGACACTCGGCCCACTGACCCAGATCTCGCCTTCGGCGCCGGGAGGAAGCCCACGGCCGGTGCCGTGGTCCACAATCGCGAGGCGCTGCTCGCCCAGCACCGCGCCGCTGCTGACGTGGCGTCCGCTGCGGCGGGCCCCGTGGCCACGGCGGCCTCCGGTCACGATCAGCGTGGCTTCGGCGAGACCGAAGCAGGGATAGAACGCCTCGCGCCGGAACCCGGCTTCCGCGAATGCCTCCGCGAACCGGTCGAGCGTGTCCGCGCGTACCGGCTCGGCGCCGCAGAATGCCACCGCCCACCGGGAGAGATCCAGGGCTCGCCGCTGCTCCGGGGTGCTCTTGCGTACGCACAAATCGAACGCGAAGTTGGGGCCGCCGCTGATCGTGGCCCCCAACCGCGAAACCGTCTCCAGCCACGCCATGGGGCGGGACAGGAAATCAAGTGGGGGCATCAGCGCGAGCGGCAGCCCGGAGTAGATCGGTTGCAGGACTCCACCGATAAGACCCATGTCGTGGTACGGCGGCAGCCAGCTCACCCCGATGTCCGCGGGCGTGGCGCCGAAGCCGCGGCGTACCAGGTCCAGATTGTGCAGCAGGTTGGCGTGGGTCAGCATGACCCCTT
>JBOGDL010000356.1:0-10876 GCA_050701815.1 Micromonosporaceae bacterium
TCAGGTCGCGTGGGGTGCGGAAGCGCCACTCGCGCTCGAAGACCACCTGATCGTCGTTGAAGGCGGTCACGTCGGTTCGTACGTGGAAAGATTCCTTGTCGCAGCTGAGATGGCCGTACGCGACCACCCTGGTGTTCCAGTCACCACGGGAGAGCTCGATCGATTGGCGAGACGTCACCGTCGCCGAAGTCGGGTCGTCGTCGACGATCTCGAAGACGTCCCGCGACAAGGCGTGCCACCGCATCGGCTGGCCGAACTCCTCCCGGGTGTAGCCGCCGCCGTCTTCGTAGACCACGGTCACCCGGCCGGTGGCGAGGTCACGGGTGACCGTGCCGCGTTCAGGCGCCTCAACCGGCTGATGCGGGAACGGCCGCAGCTTCTCCGGCGCCGCGAATGAGGGGGCCGCATCCTCGCGGGGCTCACGTACCGGCAGCAGCACGCGAGAACCGGGGACGCGCACGGTCAGGCATGCGGGCTCGGGTGACGGCCACACCATCGGCCAGCATGCAGGCGCCAGCGCGATCCGCAGCCGGTGGCCCGGCGGCACTGAATATCCGATCGCGTGCAGCGGAAACCGGACCTGGTATCTCTGGTCCGGTTGCAATGGCGCTGGATTCTCGTGGCTGTCCCGGTGGGTCAGATTGAAGGCCCCACGAGTGATCAGCCTTGAGGAGCCGTCCGGAGCGACGTCGCAGACACGCACGCCGACCAGGGCCTCGGAGCGGTCCGCGCTGAGGTCCAGCTCCACCTCGGGAATGCCGAGGATGTCCAGCCGCTCGGCCAGTGGCTCGCTGTCGAAACAGGTGGAGATGGCGTCGTCGCCGCGCTGGTCCACCGCGAGGTCGAATGACTTGCCGTAGGAACAGGTGCGCCCGCCGAGCACACCGTGTGACTGCACCGGCAGCAGCTCCACGGTCGACGGCGACGCCGGCGGCTCTCCGAACGTGACAGTTCCCGGTCCGAGTTCCAGCCGCACCTGCTCGACCGCGGGCGATGGCCACTCGTCCTCGGTCGCCCACCATCCGGGGCGCTGCTCGTAGTAGCCGCTGGGGCGTACGGAATCCTGCATCCAGGCACGCACCATCGGCTCGTCCTCGACGCCGTTCGGGAGGTCTTTGAGCCAGCGGTCCCACCATCGCAGCGCTTCCTGGAGGAAGCCGATCTTCGGCCCGGGCACCGCGACGTGTGGCCACAGGTGTGCCCACGGCCCGACCAGGGCCCGGCGCGGCACGTCAAGCGAGTCCAACATCCGGAACACCGCGTCCCGGTACGCGTCCGCCCAACCGCTGACGAGGAACACCGGACAACGGATCGACGTCGGGTCCTCACAGATCGAGCCGTGCTTCCAGAACTCGTCGCGACGCTGGTGCTCCAGCCATGCCTTGACGAACGGCGGGGTCGCCTCAAGCCTGCGCCGCCACACGGAGAGCCAGTCGCTTCCCCACACCTCGGGCTCCGGAGGCAGCGCGTTGCGCGCCAGCATCGTGGTCGCCCACGGCAGCTGCTGGTCGGCGAGCAGCGCCCCGCCCCAGTAGTGCACGTCGTCGGCGTAGCGGTCGTCTGTGGAGCACAGCGACAGCACGGCATGCAGGTGCGGCGGTTGCATCGCGGCGATCTGCAGGCCGTTGAAGCCGCCCCAGGAGATCCCCATCATGCCGACCTTGCCGGTGCACCACGGCTGCGCGGCGATCCACTCGATGCACGCGGCGCCGTCGTCGAGCTCCTGCTGCGTGTACTCGTCGGCGATCACGCCCTCGGAGTTGCCGGCGCCGCGGATGTCCACCCGCACCACCGCGTAACCGTGGCCGGCGAACCAGGGCGCGTTGGATGCGTCACGCAGCGCGGTGCCGTCGCTCTTGCGGTAGGGGAGCAGCTCCAGGATGCCGGGGACCGGGTCAGACTCCGCGTCCACGGGCATCCACGCCCGGGCGGACAGCCGAGTGCCGTCCGGCATGGGGATCCAGAGGTCTCTTGTCTGCTCGACCGCACGCGGGAGTTCGCCGGGGCTCCGTTCAATGACCTCTACCCTCGGCGCGTCGATGCTGCTATCACGCAACGCTTGATGCACAATGCCAGCATGGACGAACTTCGGGACAACGGTCAAATTGCCGGCGTCGCCGGCCAACCCAAGTTCGTGCAGTCAGTCGAGCGAGCGCTGACGATGCTGGAAGAGATCGCCGCCAGCGAAGAACCGCTAGGCGCCAGCGAGATCGCCCGCCGTGCCGGGGTCAACCGCGCGACGGCCTGGCGGTTGCTCAACACGCTGGAGCAGTTCCATCTCGTGGAACGAGATCCGCTCAACGGGCGGTATCTGGTTGGGTACGGTGCGGCGCGAATCGCGGCCGCATCTGGCGCCGCGCCACTGATCCGGCGGGCCCGTCCGGTTCTGGAGTCGCTCGGGCAAGAGCTGGACGAGTGTGTGTATCTGCAGGTGGCCAGCGGCAGCAGGATGATGGTGTTGGACGAGGTGCGCGCGTCGCAGCCGGTGCGGGTCGACCTGGCAACCCTCGACGTGCCGCTGCACTGCGGTTCGGTGGGAAAGCTCTTCCTGGCCTTCCTCCCGGAGAGTGAACGTGAGACATACCTCGCCTGCCCGCTGCAGAAATTCACCGCGCGTACTGTCGTCGACCTCGTGCAGTTACGGGCTGAGCTTGATCAAGCCCGGATCGACCGGTACGCGGTCGCCTACCAGGAGCACCTCAACGACTGGGGCGGTGTGACCGCGGTCGCGTGCGACCGGCGCGGACAGCCGCTCGCCTTTCTCAACGTGACCGTGCCGTCCTACCGCTACACCGAAGCTGGGCTGAGGCGGCTCAGCACGCCGATGCTGGCCGCGGCGGCCGAACTCGAACGACGGCTGACGCCCGGCGATGTGCCCCGGGCGGTCGGCGAGTAGGGCCTTTACCAGCGACCACACACGTGGCGCGGGTGGAATCTGCGCTGAGCCGGACGCCCGCGCCTAGTGCACCATGGGGCCATGGATCTCGGTCTCAAAAACAAGGTGTACGTGGTGACAGGAGCGACCCGGGGGCTGGGCTTCGCCGCGGCTCGCGAGCTGGTGGCCGACGGCGCCAAGGTGCTGATCAGCGGCCGCACAGCGGAGTCGGTGCAGGCGGCGGTGCAGCGGCTCGGTGGCGAGGAACGCGCCGCGGGCGAGGTGGCCGACAACGCGGACAGCCAAAGCGCTGAGCGGTTGATCGGCGCCGCGCGGGACCGGTTCGGCCGCTTCGACGGTGTGCTGATCAGCGTGGGGGGCCCGCCCGCGGGCGCGACCACATCGATGCTCGACGAGCAGTGGCGGGACGCGTTCGAGTCGGTGTTTCTGGGTGCGGTGCGGCTGGCCCGCACAGCGGCTGAGGCGCTGGGGGAGGGCGGCGTGATCGGATTCGTGCTCTCCGGCTCGGTGCACGAACCGATTCCCGGGCTGGCTCTCTCCAACGGTCTGCGGCCGGGCCTTGCGGGTGTGGCGAAGACGCTCGCGAACGAGCTCGGCCCGCGGGGCATCCGCGTGGTGGGCCTGCTTCCGTCCCGCATCGACACCGACCGGGCCCGGGAGCTGGACGCGCTCTCCGGCGAACCCGACGCGGCCCGGGCCCGCCACAGCGCGACCATCCCGCTGCGCCGGTACGGCACGCCGGAGGAGTTCGGCAAGGCAGCCGCGTTCCTGCTCTCGCCCGCGGCGTCGTACCTGACCGGGGTCATGCTCCCGGTCGACGGCGGCCACCGGCGCGGCTTCTGACCGCGCCGCCACGCCGCGCCCGCCCGCCTGCCGCCTGCCGGGTCTTGCCTCGGCGCTGCGTTGGCGAAGCTGATCGGCCCACCGGGACTCGTGCCGGGTCTACAACACCTCCGGTGGCTTCCTGCAGGCCTCGGTGGAGGAGATCAAGGGGAAGGCCGACGCCTCCTTCGAGGCCGGCATCGGCGGAGTCAAGATCAAGGTCGGCCAGCCCGACTGGCGCTCCGACCTGCGACGGGTCGCGGCGCTGCGTGAGCAGCTGGGCGGCATCCCGTTGAGGGTCGACGCCAACCAGCAGTGGGACCGCGCTCGCGCTCGCCGGATGTGCCGCGAGTTGGAGGCTTTCGACCTGGTGTGGATCGAGGAGCCGGTGGACGCCTGGGACGCCGCCGGCCACGCCGACCTCAGTCGCCGGTTCGACACCCCGATCGGCACCGGCGAGATGCTCACCTCGGTCGCGGAGCACATGGCGCTGGTGGACGCCGGCTTCCGCGGCATCGTGCAGCCCGACGTGCCCCCGTACCGGCGGTGTCACCCCGTTCCTGCGATTCGCAGTGCTGGCCTCCCATGCCGGGCTGGCTCTGGCCCCCGCACTACGCGATGGAGATCCACCTGCACTTCGCGGCGACGTACCCGACTGAGACATATGGCGGCGCTGTTCCTTGTGGACTCGATGGAATACTCGGGCGCCGATGTGTCGACGGGGTGGTGAGGAGGGGCCCGTGAGGCAAATTCTGAGAGGGGGGGCCGCTGCGCTGTTGCTTCTCGGAACCGGGTTGATTGGCACGGCTGACTTTCTGCCGGTGCGCCCGGCGGTCGCTGAGCCGCCCGAGTGGCTCGACTCGATGTGGGTGGTGCTGCCCGCCCTGCTGTTGATTGTCGGAGGGTTGGCGGTCTCGGCCGCGCGGGCGTTTGAGTCGCGTACGCGTGGGTTCCGGGTCTGGTGTGGTGTGCTAGCGGTGGTGGCGGTCGGCACCGGGCTGTGGGCCTGGCGTTATGCCGCTGCCGCGTGGGCTGGCGGTCTGCCAGTGCTGGCGCCATTCCTGTTCGCGCTCGGGTTTGCCGGTGTCGCGGTCGGCGCGGTGGTTCTCATAGTCACTGGTCCCGCCGTGGACGCCGAGTCATCGTCAGAGGGCGCTGCCCCACCCGAGTTGCGGCGGTCGCTGGTTGGCGTGGCCGCTGGCGCGATCGTGATGGGCACGGCGGCAGCGGTGTGCGCCGGGGTCGTCACGGTCGGGCCGGTTGAGGCGGTTGTCGCCCGGCGGGTCGACTTGCCGGCTGTCCCCGAGAACCCCGACGGCGAGGCCTGGGCCTGGAAACCGCCGGAGGGTCAGCACGTCGCTAAGGTGGTGGCTGCTGGCGCCGGGGTCGTGGCGCTCGTCGACGACGGGGTCGTCGCTCTGGACGGTGCCGCCGGCACGCCTCGTTGGCAGTACCGGCGCCTGGGCGCGGAGGCGACAGACCTTGTCGCCAGCCCTGGCGGGGAGCGGGTCATGGTGTCCTTCGCATCCTCTGCTGACGGCGCCGAGGGCGCCCGTGTCCTCGCGTTCGACGCGATGACCGGTGAAGTCGGTTTCGACAGGAGCACTGATGGCGGCTCGTTCGGGGGCGTGCGGCTGCTCGTCACCGATGACGTGCTGATCGGCGGGCACGGGCCAGCTTCACCGCTGACTACCATTCGTGGATACGACCTGCGCACGGGGAAGCGACGCTGGGAGTATCACAGGCCTGAGCGATGCCGGTGGAGCAGCCAGTCGCGAGATCCCGTGCCAGTTCATGGCGCTGTGTTGCTCGGGCTGGCCTGCGGCCCGGACAAGTCACGGCGACGCGAGGTCGATGTCACTATGACCCTGCTCGCGCTCGACGATCGCACCGGCAAAGAGAAGTGGCGCCTCGAACGCACCCTCCGCGCCAGGTCCGGCAGCTTCACCGAGGACGATGAGGGTCGGCGGTGGTGGCAGTGGGGGCGCTCGAGCCTGGACCAGTTCGTGCAGGCCGGCGAAGGGGGGGATGTGGTCCGATTCGGCTGGACTGATTCTGAGACAGAGGAGGACGTGAAAGCCGCGTACATCGTGGACGTCGCCGCCGGGAAGGTCCTCGCTGACAGAGGTCTGAGGCCGAAGGAGAGACTCGTCGAGTTCCGCGAAGCGTGGCTGATGGCGGGGGTGGAGACGCCCAAGGTGGACAGTTACCGGCTCTACCGAATCGATGGCACCAAGATCGGGTCGGCGCGTTTGCCGGATCCAGACAGCACGTTTGCCACCTGTCTCACCGAGCGAGCGCTGGTCCGCATGACGGCGGACAGCGCATCGGAGGAGGTTCACCGGGTGAAGGGCACGGTCGAGATAGCAGCGTGGTCGGGCGGTCCGGTGCGCCACATGGCAGTCGACCTGGGCCGAATCGAGGAGCCCGGATATGGCTTTCCGCATCTGACAAGCGCGCCCGGCGCCATCGTCGTCTGGTACGAGGACTCAACCAGGGTCGTCGGGATCCGGTGACGGTAGCGCGTGCTTCAGGCTGAGAAGGCGGTGTCACCAGCGCGCGGTGTGGGGTGTGAGTCTGGGTCGACGCTTGGCATGTACGCCGTGTCCTCGCGACCGCGCACGTCGCACGAGAGGTACAGCTCGTGCAGCGTGCCCAACTGGTCATGGTCGAGCTGAACCCCAGTCCCGGCGCGGTCGGGACCGCCACCTGCCCATGGACGAACTCCAGCGTCCCGGGGGTCAGCACATCCGGGGTCTTCCACGGGTAGTGGGTGTCGCAGGCGTACGTGAGGTTCGGGCTGGCCGCAGCGAGGTGGACCATCGCGGCCAGGCTCACACCTCTCCGGCGCTCACGCTCCGTTCTTCACCCGTAACATCGCGATCTTGACCGACTCGGACGGCCGCACGGGTGTGGGCGAGGTGCTCGGGGGGAGCAGATCCGGCGGACCATCGAAGAGGCGGGTGAGCTGCTGATCGGCGCCCCGTCGCCCGGCGCCGCTCCCTGCTGCGGGAGGTCGCGAGACGCTTCGCCGACCGGGATGCCACAGGCCGCGGCCAGCAGAGCTACGACCTTCGAGTCACCGTGCACGGCCGTTACCGGGCTGGAGTCCGCCCTCCTGGACCTGGGGGTCGCACTCGAACAGCCATTTCGACATCTCGCTCGCCATGTTCACCCACGTTGGCGCGGCAGCGCCGGGAGGCATCACCGCACTAGACACGCATTGGATCTGGCAGGATGGCCAGGGCCTGACCCTCGCGACCCGTCGGAGATCCGGGCGGTCACGTGACTGTGCCGACGTCCGGGGGGCTTGACGTCGAGCTGGACCGCGAGCGGCCCGCGGAGGCCCACGCGCGCTACGAACAATACGGACTCGGCGCCCGTGACGACGCTGTGGCGATGCGGCAGCTCGTGCCCGGCTGGACTTTTGACCCGAAACGACCGTGCCTGGTCCGGTGAAAAGCGTCCTGGTCCGCGGAGCGATGGCTGACAGCCACGAGTCATAGACTGTCGCCCCATGGTGCGCAAACGTGAGGATGGCGTCGTCGCTCAAGCGACGGAGGCTGCCGCGTTTCGGCGTCGCCCCACCATCCAACACGTGGCGCGCGCCGCCGGCGTCTCGCCCTCCACGGTGTCCCGCGCGTTGCGCGGAAACGGGTACGTCGCCACCGAGGTGCGTGCCCGGGTGCAGCAGGTGGCCGCGCAGCTCGGGTACGTCCCTGACGGCAACGCGCGGTCGTTGCGTAACCGCAGCAGCCAGGCCGTCGGAGTGTTGATCTCGGATCTGCGTAACCCCTTCTACGCCAACCTTGCTGCCGGGATCGAGGAGCAGCTCCGCCAGTCTGGCTACCACGTGATCTTCGTCAACACCGACGGCAGGGTGGAATCGGAGCTGGAGGGCGCCCGCACCTTCCTGGCGATGCGGGTGTCGGCGGCGATCGTCACCCCGGTTGCCGACCGCGGAGTGCGGATGTTGATGGACGACGGCATCCCGGTGGTGCAGGCCGACCGGATGATGAGAGGGCTCACCTCCGACGGCGTACTGGTCGACAACATCCAGGGGGCGAAGCAGATCACCACCCATCTGGTCGATCTCGGTCACACCAAGATCGCGTTGTTGATCGACGAGACCGACTGGACCACCGGCGCCGGACGCCGTGACGGTTACCGGGAGGCGCTGGAAGCGGCGCGGATACCGGTGGACGCCGAGCTCGTGGTGCCGACGCCGTTTCAGCCCGGCGCGGCGGGTGGCGCCGTTGACGCGCTGCTTGATCGGCGTCCCGACGTCACCGCGTTGTTCGCGGCGAACAACATGCTGGCCGAAGGCGCCTTTCAAGCGCTGCAGGGGCGGGGTCTGCGAGTGCCCGAAGACATGTCTCTGGTGGCGTTCGACGACGTGCCCTGGATGTCGATGGTCACGCCCGGGATCACCACTGTGGACCAGCACACCGACACGTTGGGGCGGGCGGCCGCGCAGCTGGTCGTCGATCGCCTCGGCGGTTCCGCGCCTCCGGAGGCGACCGTGAGCTACATCGCGCCTTCGGTGGTTGTGCGCGGGTCGGCCGCCGCGCCGCGTCACGTGTCCGGGCCTGGCGCCTTGGGGCCGGGGGTGCCGCCTCGGCGGCTGGCGTGAGCGTGCCCGCGGTGCCGGGCGGTCCAAGCCGGCCCGCTGTCTCGGGCGCTGCCGCGTTCGAATAGTTGACAGACCGCTGGTACCCGAAATACGGTCCAGGCCACCTGTGTGGCAACGATGCCACATTTACTCTCTGACGCGCCTGGCACCCGACCAGCCTCGAGCTCCGAGCTGGAAACCGCAGGTCACAGCGGTGAGCGTGGCAGTGCCCGTCCGGACAACCGCTTGGCTGTGAGGAGCGAACGCATGACTATCACCCGACGGGGTTTTCTCGCCGGCTCAGCGGGAGCGCTCGCTCTCAGCGTGAGCGCGTGCGGCGGAGTTGGCGGTAAGGGGGGCAACGCCGGCAAAGGCGACTCCGGCGCCTTGTCAACGTTGGGCTTCGGCAAGCCCGACGAGGTCGGGCAGGCTCGCATCGACGCGTTCAAGAAGGCGTTCCCGAAGGTGGATCTGAAGATCAATCAGGGCGACTTCGACCCACAGCAGTTCCTGTCCGCGGTGGCCAGCGGCAACCCTCCGGACCTGGTGTACATCGACCGCGGCCTGGTGGGCAGCTACGCCGCACGGGGCGCCATCCAGCCACTGGACGATCGCATCTCCGACGCCGGTATCAAGACCAGCGTGTTCCGCGAGGCGGCGCTCAAGGAAGTCACATTCGACGGCAAGATCTACGGCGTCCCCGAGTTCTACGACAGCCGCAACCTGCTCGTGAACGGCAAGGCGCTCGACGAGGAGGGGCTCTCGCTTGAGGACGTGAGCACCACCGACTGGGACAAGCTGCACACCACCACGACCAAGCTGTTCAAGACCGCCGGCGGCAAGATCACGCGGATCGGATTTGACCCGAAGCTCCCCGAGTTCCTGCCGTTGTGGGCCAAGGCCAACGGCGCGGACCTGGTCAACCCCGACGGTTCCCCGAACCTCGACGACCCCAAAATCATTGAGGCGATGACGTACGCGCTGAGCCTGCTCGACGAGCAGGGCGGCTGGTCGAAGTTCAAGGCGTTCCGCGACACCTGGGACCTGTTCGGCTCCGGCAACCAGTTCGCGAAGAACCAGGCGGGCGCGTTCCCGTGGGAGGGCTGGTACGTCAATGTCCTGGTGCAGGCGACCCCGAAGCTAGACCTGCGCTCGCTGCCCTTCACTGACCGCCAAGGCAACCCGACCACCTTCACCGGCGGCCTGTGCTGGTGCCTGCCCAAGGGGGCTGAGAACCCGGCGGCGGCGATCAACTGGATGAAGACGCTGACGGCCACCGAGACCTGGCTGAAGGCCGGCGCCGCCCGGCAGGCCACAGTCGAGAAGAACGACTCCATCTTCACCGGCCTGTGGACCTCCAACAAGCAAGCGGACGAGCAGATCAAAGCCAAGTACTTCAAGGACGGGGACACCGGATTCCACGAGGCGATCAAGAACTACTACGCCTCCACCGAGTACGGGTTCGCGATCGCCCCCTCCCAAGCGGGCAGCCAGATCAAGACCGCATGGCAGGAGGCGGCGAACCGGGCGCTGTCCGGCCAACAGAAGCCTGACAAGGCGCTCAAGCAAGCCCAGGCAGAGGCGAGCAAAGCCTTCAACTCCGCCAAGTGAACTGAGACGACCATGTTGACAGGAGCAGTCGCCGCCCGGAAAACCCGTCCGGGCGGCGTTCCGCCCAAGCGGAACGGTGGCCGCGCTTCCACGCGGAGAAATTGGCGCGAGATCGGCGCGGCGTACGGCTTCATAACGCCGTGGATCGTCGGGTTCCTGGTGTTCATGCTGGGCCCGATGATCGCGAGCCTGGTGCTCTCGTTCACCGACTTCAACGCGATCAACCCGCCGAACAATGTCGGGCTGGCGAACTACCGCGAGCTGGTCGCTGACCCGAAGGTCGCGAAGGCCTTGGGCAACACCTTGCTCTACACGGTCATGTTCGTGCCGTCGGGGATGGCCCTGGCGCTCGCACTCGCGATGCTGCTCAACCGGGTCGGGCGGGCCGCCGGGTTCTTCCGGACCGTGTTCTACCTGCCCGTCATGACGCCGACCGTCGCGGTGGGCGCGTTGTTCCTGCTGCTGCTCAACGGCCAGGAGGGACTGCTCAACAACACGCTCAGCCTGGTGGGGATATCCGGCCCGAACTGGACGACCGACTCCGCGTGGGTGAAGCCGGGGCTGGTGATCACCACGCTGTGGAGCCTCGGAGGGACGGTGGTCATCTATCTGGCCGCGCTGCGTCAAGTCCCTAAGGAGTTGTACGAGGCGGCTGAGCTGGACGGCGCCGGCGCGTGGCTGAAGTTCCGGCGGGTGACGATCCCGATGATCAGCGGCGCGTTGTTCTTCACCTTGATCGTGCAGACGATCGCCGCGCTGCAGATGTTCGATCAGGCGTACACGATGTTCTTCGGCGCCCAGCAGAACAGCACGTACTCCAACGAGGCCGCGCTGTTCTACGTGGTCTACCTGTTCCAGCAGGGATTCCAGTTCCTCAACATGGGCTACGCCTCCGCGCTGGCCTGGCTGCTGTTCCTGGTCATCATGATCATCAC
>JBOGDL010000357.1:0-11724 GCA_050701815.1 Micromonosporaceae bacterium
CTGAACGCCGGTGACCTGACCAAGAAGATGCACACGTACGGGGTGCGGCGCGAGATCACACAGCTGGGGGAGAAGACCGCCGGCCTGCTCACCTTCTACTTCGACGGCCAGCCGGTGTGGGTCAAGGAGTTGCCTGCCGACTCGCCGCTTGTCACTGCCGACCGGCACCTGATCCTGAGCACGCAGGGCAACCCGCCGGGCGGACCCGGGTTGGGGTTCCCGAAGGTGGCTGAGCACGACTGGGTGAAGACGTATCACTAGGACGGTCTCTGGGCGTCTTGGACGTGGCGGCGCGGTCGCGAGTTCGGCCGCGCCGCCACGTCTCACGTGTCATCCGCCGGCATCCTTGCCGCTTCCACAATCGCGCCCGCCGGCGCCACCGCTGGCCCCGGGTTCTGACGATCTGAAATGAGGGACGAAAGCCGTATGCGTCGACCCAACATCGTGTTCGTGATGTCCGACGACCACGCCGCTCACGCGATCGGCGCGTACGGGAGCACGATCAACACCACCCCCCAACTGGACCGGCTCGCCGACGGCGGGATGCGTTTTGACAACTGCTTCTGCGCGAACGCGATCTGCGCGCCCAGCCGGGCGTCGATCCTGACGGGCACGTACAACCACGTGAACGGGGTGATGGCGATGGCCAACCCGTTCGACGCTGGGCAGCCCAGCTTCCCACCGCTGTTGCAGCGGGCTGGCTACCAGACGGCGCTGTTCGGCAAGTGGCACCTGGGGCACGGGCCGGAGCATGACCCGCAAGGGTTCGACACCTGGCAGGTGCTGCCGGGGCAGGGTGACTACCACGACCCGGTGATGCTCACCGCTGAAGGCGAGCTGCGGCATTCCGGGTACGTCACCGACATCATCACCGATCTCAGCCTGGAGTGGTTGCGGCAACGCGAGCTGGACCGGCCGTTCTGCCTGCTGGTGCATCACAAGGCGCCGCACCGGCCCTGGGAGCCGGCGCCCCGCCACGCGGACCTGTACCAGGATCCGATCCCCGAGCCGGCGACCTTCCGCGACGAGTACGCGACCCGGTCGGCGGCCGCGGCATCGGCCCGGATGCGGGTCGCGGACCACATGAAGCCCGCCGACCTGAAGCAACCGGTCCCGGACGGGCTCGACCCGCAAGCCGAGGCGTCCTGGAAGTACCAGCGCTACATCGGCGACTACCTGCGCTGCGTCGCCGCGATCGACGAAGGGGTGGGCCAGCTGCTGGACTACCTGGACTGCGAAGGCATCGCCGACGACACGATCGTCATCTACACCTCCGATCAGGGCTTCTTCCTCGGCGACCACGGCTGGTACGACAAGCGCTTCATCTACGAGCACTCGCTGCGGATGCCGCTGCTGGTGCGCTACCCGGCCGAGATCGAGGCCGGCTCCAGCAGCGACGACCTGGTGTCGAACGTGGACTTCGCCCAGACGTTGCTGGACTGGGCCGGCGTCGAAGCGCCCGACCGGATGCAGGGCGACAGCCTACGTCCGATTGCCCGCGGCCAGGCGCCCGACAACCCGCGTCAGGCCGTCTACTACCGCTACTGGCAGCATGGCGACCCCGAACACGGGGTCTGGGCCCATTACGGGATCAGGACCCACGAGCACAAGCTGGTCTACTTCTACAACCAGGGCTTCGGACTCCCGGGGACCTCTGACCACGGCGCCCCGCCCGCCTGGGAGCTGTACGACCTGCGTGCGGATCCCGACGAGCTGAACAACGTGTGGGACGACCCGGCGTACGCCAGTGTCCGCGAGGCCATGACAGCTGAGCTTGCGCGCCAGCAAAAGCAGGTCGGCGACGTGCCCCAGCACATCTGAAACACCGCAAGGAAAGCGGGCCCACGTGCGATCGTGGGCCCGCTTCGGCTGCGCGGGGAGCGATCAGTTGCGCTGCACGAACACCGGCTCGATCAGCTCAGTGCGGCTGTGGCGGGGCCCGCCGGCGGAGCCCATCACCCGAGCCGCTTGAACCGGGCCCTCCAGCACCGGGTCGTGTGTGCTGATCTGCCATTCCCGCAACCGCCGGGCCAGGTCGGCCTCGACCTCGGCCAGGCTCGGCTCGCCCGCCAGATTCGTGGTCTCGTGCGGGTCGGCGGTCAGGTCGTACAACTCGACGCGGCCTCGCTCGCGCTCGGCGTCCACCCCGATCGCGGACCCGGACTGGGCGATGTCGCTGGGCAGCGGCACGTGCGGCCGGTCCTCGAAGCTGACGATGTACTTGTGCGACCCGGTGCGGACGCAGCGCACCGGGTCGTACTGGCGCAGGCCGTGCCAGTTCTTCTCCGCGAAGATCTCCGCTCGCGGTTGCGGCTGCCCGCGCGACGGGTCTGCCGGGCGCGTGGTGTCTGCTGGGCGCAGTGCCCCGGCGAAACTGACGCCCTGCAGGTTGGCCGGCGGCGCGACGTCCAGCAGATCCAGGACGGTGGGCGTGACATCGACGAGGCTCACCAGCTGATCCGACGCGGGCGCGGGGGCCTGGGTTCCGGTGGGCATCCGGACGATCATCGCCACCTCGATCCCGGCGTCGTACAGGGTGGACTTGGCGCGTGGGAACGGGATGCCGTGGTCGGTGGTGAAGATGACGATGGTGTCGCGGTCCAGCCCGTGCCCGTCGATCGCGTCCAGGATCCGTCCGGTGGCCTGGTCGGCGTACGTGATGGCCGAATGGAAGCCGCGCAGGTCGTCCCGCGCCTGATCGGTGTCAACCAGGTACGGCGGCATGTCCACCGGGGTGCCCGGGTTCACCGGGAAGCGGTGCGCGGGAAACGGGCGGTGCGGCTCGAACATGCCCACGACCATCAGGAACGGCGCCTCGCCGGCCGCCAGCGTCTGCAGCTGGTCTGCCGCCAGTTCCGCCACGACGGGCGCCGCCTGCCGGTCGGCGTTCAGGTCGATGACCATGTCGTACCCCAGGGTGGTGGGGTCGGCGCTCTCATGTTGCAGCCCCACCAGCACCGAGCGGTAGCCGTCAGACGCGAGCAGCATTGGAAGGGTGCGCTCGTTGGCGTGGTACTCCCACCCCAGGTGCGCCAGCCCCATCATGCCGTTGCTGTGCGGGTACCGGCCCGTGAACAACGACGCCCGGGCGGGGGAGCACAGCGGCGCCGTCGAGAATGCCCGGTCGAACCGCACCCCCTCCTCCGCCAGCCGGTCGACGTTGGGGCTGTGCACATGCTCCCGCCCGTACGCGCCCAAATGCCGACCGGTGTCGTGCCAGTGAATGATGACGACGTTGGGCCGCCCCATGGGGTGTCTCCTGTCTGGTTTTCGGCCGGCACACGTCCGGCCGGGCTCATGCCCGGCCGGCGTAGGTCCGGCCTGGGCTCGTCTTCGATGCCACTGCCCGTGCCACGGGCGGTTACTTCAGTCCGGTGGTGGCGATTCCCCGCACCAGCCATCGCTGGCCCAGCAGGAACGCGATGAACACCGGCGCCAGCGACAGCACCGACATCGCGAACAGCGATCCCCACGAGGTCTCTCCCTGGGAGTCCACGAAGGTGCGCAGGGCGACCGGGACCGTGAACGCCTCCGGAGAGGTGAGGTAGATCAGCGGGGTGAAGAAGTCGTTCCAGGTCCAGATGAAGGTGAAGATCGCCGTGGTGGCGAGTGCCGGGACCATCAACGGCAGGATCACGCTGGTGAACACACGCAGGTGTCCGGCGCCGTCGATCCGAGCGGCCTCATCCAGCTCCCGGGGGATTCCCCGGATGAACTGGACCATCAGGAACACGAAGAACGCGTCGGTGGCGAGGAACTTCGGCAGCACCAGCGGCAGGATCGTGTTCACCCAGCCCAGCTGGGAGAAGAGGATGTACTGCGGCACGATCACCACGTGCAGCGGGAGCATGATGCTGACCAGCATCACCGCGAACAGCAGCTTGCGGCCCCGGAAGTTCTGGCGGGCGAAGGCGTACGCCGCGAGCGAGCACGCCAACAGGTTCCCGACGATGCTCAGCACCACGATCACGGTGGAGTTGACGAGGTAGTGCCCGAACGGGTACTCCAGCGCGTTCCAGCCCTCGCCGTAGTTGTCCGGGCGTGGTGTCGAGACCCACAAGCCGGGTTCCCGGAAAACCAGCTCCTGCGGACGCAGCGAGCTCGCCACCATCCATAACAGCGGATAGAGCATCACGCAGCAGACCGCGATCAGCGCGACGTGCTTCGCTGGTCCGCGCCACCACGGGCGGGCTCGCCGGCCTGGCCTTGCCGGCGCTGGCGCTGGCGTGTCGGAGGTTGCTTGATCAGCTCTCATAGAAGACCCAGTACTTGGACGCGAGGAAGTTGATGGCGGTGAAGATCCCGACGATCACCAGCAGCACCCATGCCAGGGCTGAGGCGTAGCCCATGTCGAACTCTCCGAAGCCCTTCTGGTACAGGTACAGCGTGAAGAACAACGTGGAGTCCGACGGGCCGCCGGAGCCTCCCGAGATGATGAAGGCCTGAGTGAACGCCTGGAACGCGGAGATGATCTGCAGCACCAGGTTGAAGAAGATGATCGGGCTGATCAACGGAAGTGTGATGTTCCGGAACATCTGCCGCCGGCTGGCGCCGTCGACCTTCGCCGCCTCGTAGTACATGTTCGGGATCTGGCGCAGGCCCGCCAGGAAGATGATCATCGGCGCCCCGAAGGTCCAGACGTGCAACCCGACGATGCTCCAGAGCGCCGTACGGGGGTCGGAAACCCACCCGATGCCCTGGATCCCGACCAGCGCGAGCGCCTGGTTCACCAGGCCTTCGGCCCCGAAGATCTGGCGCCACAGGATCGCCACCGCCACCGAGCCGCCCAGCAGCGACGGCAGGTAGAGCACGGAACGGTAGAACGCCAGCCCTCGCATGCCCTGGTTCAGCAGCACCGCGATGCCCAGCGCCACGGCCAGTTGCAGCGGCACCCCGACCAGCACGTAGCTGAACGTGACCAGCAGCGACTGGTGTAGCCGGGTGTCATCCAGCATCTGGCTGAAGTTGTCGACGCCGACCCATTCCGGCGCCTGCAGCAGGTTGTAGTCGGTGAAGCTCAGCCATAACGATGCCGCCATGGGCGCCATGGTGATGAGGACGAGCCCCATCAACCATGGCGCCAGGAAGGCGTACGCAGAGCGGTCGTTCTTACGGGCGGCACGGCGGCTGCCACGCAGGTGGGACAGCTCATTGAGGACGCTCACTGATCTCAGTTATCCCTTGATGGCCGTGGACATTTCAGAGACGAGCTTCTCAGCAGCTTCCTCGGGGGTCTGCTTGCCGAACAGCACGTCCAAGGCGACGCGTCCGATCGTGGCGTCGAACACGCCGCCCCCGGCCGGGATCGTCGGACGCTTCGGCCCCAGTTCGCTGGAGATCTTGTCGATGTACGCCGAACTGGCCTCGCTACTCGGGTCGAGCTTGCCTTCCAGGGCGGCGCGTACCTCGGAGTTGGCCGGCACCCCGACGTTGGTGAGCAGGTGCTTGCCGGCGTCCGGGCTGTTCACCAGGAAGTCGATCAGCTTCTTGGCGGCGGCTGCCTTCTCAGACCGCGCGTTGACCGCCCACAGCGAGTCGGCCTTGTAGAACAGCCCCGCTGAGCTGGCGTCACCCGCCTCGCTCGGCGGCCGCAGCACCGTCATCTCCTGCCCGGAAGCGGTGTTCACCGGGCCCAGCGCGGAGTTCCAGAACCATCCCAGGGCGGCCTTGTTGGTGGCCGAGCCACTCTGCTCCAGGCCCTGCTGGCCCTCGACGATCACCGACGCGGGGGGGATCGCCTTGTCAGCGCCCAGGCTCTTCAGGTACGTGAAGTACGGTGCCGCGTCCGCAGCGGTGTACCCCAACTTGCCGTCGTTGGTGTACACCGACTTGCCTTGCTGCCGCAGCCACAGCTCCAGCCCGGGGCCGAAGTTGGGAGCGGCTGAGCCGTACACGCCCTTGGCGCTGTTCTCAGTGACCTCCGCCGCGACCTTGGAGTAGTCGTCCCAGGTCCACTGGCTGTCGTCGGGCAGCTCCACGCCCGCCTTCTTGAACAGCTCCGGGTTGGCGAGGATCGCCATGGCGTTCAGGCCCGCCGTGATCCCGAATGCCCCGTCCGCGGTTTCTCCCGCCGATGCCGCGTTCGCGTCGAACTTGGAGGTGTCGATGGAGTCGCCCAAGTCCAGTAGGGCGCCGCGGTCGGCGTACTCACCCAGGCGCGTCTCGTCGAGCATCACCATGTCGGGTGCGTCATTGGCGGCGAACTGAGTGGCCAGCTTGTCCGCGTAACTGTCGAACGGCGTGTACTCCGTCTTGACCTTGATGTGTGAGTTCTGCTTCTCGAACTCCTTGATCGCCTTCTGGATGGCCGCATTGCGGACGTCGTTCCCGAACCAACTGATTCGCAGTGTGCCCGAGTCGGACTCACCGCCGCCCTGTGCCCCGCAGGCCGCCGTAGACAGGCAAGCTGCCAGCAGCACGGCGACTCCTGCGATTGGTGACTTCATGCCTTGCTCCCTCCCGGGGCTCCTCCGGTGAACCGGTGTACCGTCGGAGTGATGGATCTACACGAATAGATCCCAGATTGACTCGGTCGAAGTTAGTGGCGTGGTGCACCTTTGTACAGGGTTTCGAGCTGAGAAGTTGGGAAGGTTACTCGTGTTGCACAGTGAGTACTGGCGTGACTCGGATTCGAGGCGAGTCCGGGTTCAGGAAGCTGGCTAGGATGGCTGCCATGCCAGCCAAGCGTCCGGTGACACGTGAGGACGTGGCGCGCTACGCCCAGGTCAGCGCCGCCGTGGTCAGTTACGTGGTCAACAAAGGCCCCAAGCGAGTCCGGCCTGCGACCGAGGCCCGCGTGTTGGACGCGATCCGAGTCCTGGGATACCGCCCCAACGCCGCCGCCCGCGCGCTCAAGCTGCGTTCCCCCGAGATGATCGGCCTGGTGCTCGCCGCCGGCGGCAACGCGCTCTTCGTGGAGCTGGCCAACTACATCCAGGACTACGCCAAGGACGAAGGCTTCGCGCTGATCCTCGCCAACTCCCGTGGCTCAGTGCACAAGGAACGCGAGCACCTGCGCACTCTGGCCGCCCGTCAGCTCGACGGAGTCCTGCTGGCCAGCGTCATGTACGAGCCCGACGTCGGGGACTTGACCCGGCTCGGTGTGCCGGTGCTGCTGCTGGACAGCACGGGCGCCCAGCCCGGGGCGCCGAGCATCGGCACGGACCTGCAGGCCGGCGCCGAGCTTGCGGTGCGCCACCTGATCGGGCACGGGCACCGTGACATCGGCCTGATCCTCGGCGCCAAAGAGGGTTCCAGCGGTGACGGCCGCGAGCAGGGGTGGCTGAAGGCCCTCGGCGATGCCGGCCTGGCGGAGGGGCCAACCTTCCGGGCCCCGGCCAACCGGCTCGCCGGATATCAAGCGGGGCAACGCATGCTCAAGTCCGGGCGGGTCCCCACCGCGTTGTTCGTGGGTTCGGACGCGCAGGCGATCGGCGTGCTCCGGGCGCTGCACGAGGCGGGGCTGAAAATCCCGCAGGACATCGCGATGGTGTCCTTCGACGGCTCGGCGGAGGCGGAGTACGCCTGGCCCGCGCTGACCACCGTCCGGCAGCCGATCCCGCAGATGGCGCGGGACGCGGTGGACCACCTGCTGCGAAAGTCAGGTGACGGTCAGGCGACCCACCGCAGCTACCAGACCGAGCTGCTGGTGCGTCAGTCCTGCGGCTGCACGCCCGCCGCCGACCGACCCGGCTCGGACTGACCCGGCTCGGCGGTCGCCGCGTCCTGTTCTGCGGTCGCCGCGGCGAACTCCCGGTGCATGGTGGTGGCGAGCAGGTTCCAGTTCAGGAAGCCGGGGTTCATCAGACCTTCGCCGGTGTCCGGGTGGTAGTACTCGTGCAGCGTCCCGTGGCGTTCGATGTCGCGCGCCAGCATCGTCAACGTGCCTTCCAGAATGTGCCGCGCCTGCGGGGTGAACCCGTTCCGCAGCAGCCCGCTGAACGCGATGTAGTTCGACATCACCCACACCGGGCCCTGCCAGTTCGAGGGGTTCGCCGACCGGGAGAGGTGAAACAGCGGCTCCCGGCTGGATAACGTACGCAGGCCGTGCTCGCACACCAGGTCATCGGAGCTGAACACCCGGGACACCAGCCGCTGGGCCTGGGCACGGGTGGCCACGCCCGCCCACAACGCGTAAAAGCCCACCCAGGACCGGTACCGCAACGGCACCGCCCAGTCCGCCTCCTGGTTGACGCCCTCCGGGGTGCTGGAGAGCACGTCGGCGTGGCAGAAGTCCTCGGCCACCGGGTCCCACAGCAGGTGGCGCACCCGTTCTGCCAGCTGTTCCGCCTGGCTGCTGAAGAGCGTCTGGTGCTCGGCATCCCCGGCTGCGGCGCACAGCGACGCCAATGCCCGGTACTCCGCGACGAACAGGCAGTTCAGGTCGATTCCCGCGGTGGCGTTCAGCGGGCGCCCGTACACGCCGGGGTGGTTGTCGGCGCCGCTGCCGCGGTGGGACCGCCAGCAGAACAGCCCGTTGCGGCAGTGCTGTGTCTGCTCCCAGTGCCGGGTGTGGCTGCGAAGCGCCGGCAGCGCAGCGGCGGCCCAGTCCGGGTCGTCCCGCGCCCCCAGCAGCGCCATCTGGGCCAGCACCGGCTTGGCCGAGTTGAACGGTGAGTCGTCCGGCCGCCTCTCTCCGCCCGGCGTCGAGTCCGCCGCGATCCGGTACGGCATGGAGCCGTCGTCGCGCTGGTGTTCGATGAAGTTCTGCACGCAATCACGAGCCACCGGCGCCACCGGAAGGTGCGGCTGCAGCGCCAGCAACGTGAAGTACGCGTCCCAGTCCCACAACTGGCCGGTGTACACCGAGCTGGGATCGATGAACGGTCTCCGCAGCCCGCCCACGGGCTCCCGCACCAGAGCGGCACGCCGCCCGGACAGGTAATCCTCCACCGTGCGGTAGGCGCTGTCGACGCTCATTCGCTCCCTCGTCACCTCGGGCTGTGCGGCGTTCTCGCCGCACAGCCCTTTCTAGTGCGTCTTGCCGTACACGGGCACATGGGCCCCGCTGACCACGCCGGCGCCGTCCTCGCAGAGGAACCGGATCACATCCGCGATCTGCGCCGGCTTCACCCACGAGTCGTGATCGGCCTTCGGCATCGCGGCCCGGTTCGCCGGGGTGTCGATCACGCTCGGCAGCACCGCGTTGACCCGCACGTTGTCGTCGGCGTACTCGACGGCCAGCGCGTCCACCAGCGCGAGCACCGCTGCCTTGCCGGTCACGTACCCGGCGGCGCCGGGGAACGGACGCAGCGCCGCCCGGCTCGACACGCACACGATGGCGCCGCCGCCTGCGGCTATCAGGTGCGGCAACGCCGCCTGGCTGACCAGGTACGTGGGGCGCAGGTTCAGCCGCAGCTGCCGCTCGAACTCCTCGACGTCGGTCTCGTGCACCCGTCCGCCCATCGCGAACCCGCCGACCAAGTTCACCACCGCTCGCAGCGGCGCCTCTGGGTCCGCGGCCGCGACCTGGACCGCCTGCCGAGCCGACTCGGCCTCGAACAGGTCCGCGCGCACCGTGTGCAGACTCTCGTGCTGACCGAGGCGCTCCAGCTCTGACTCGACGACCCAGGGCACGACCACCCGCCAACCCGCGTCCAGGAACGCGCCGGTGACTGCGCTTCCGAGCCCGCCCGAGCCTCCGGTGATCAAAGCCGTACGGGTCACGATGACCTCCCGTTGTCGCTGCTAGCGCCAGCGCCGTGATCCTTCCATGATCGCGGTGATCAGGGGGTTGGCAGTGCCAGCTTGCGCATCCTCAGCCGCAGGTTCTTGATCAGCGCGATCATGCCGCGGCGTGGCGTGCGGGCTGGGCGTGCCGGGGTGGTGGCAGGGGCGTCGGCGGGGGAATCGGATCGCGGCGGCCGACGGCGCCGATAGGCTGCCCGAAGGTCGCCGCAAGGTTTCCGGGCGCCGTTCGATGTTCCCGGGAACCCTCTCGATGGAGGTGCGCAGGTGGGCGAGTTCGTTCAGTTCGAGGCCGAGGTCCAGGCTGCTGACGGCAGCAAGGTGCCAGGCGTGGGTGTGATCCGGCTGAGCCGGCCGCCGATGAACGCGCTCAACATTCAGATCCAGGAAGAGCTGCGCGCCGCCGCGGCCGAGGCGACCGCCAGCGACGTGCGCGCCGTGGTGGTGTATGGCGGCGAGAAGGTCTTCGCCGCCGGGGCCGACATCAAAGAGATGGCGGACATGAGCTACGCCGACATGGTGGCCAGAGCCGGGGCCTTGTCCAGCGCGTTCGACGCGATCGCCCGGATCCCGAAGCCCGTGATCGCCGCGATCACCGGGTACGCCCTGGGCGGCGGCTGCGAGCTGGCGCTCGCCTGCGACATCCGGATCGTCGCGGACGACGCGAAGCTGGGCCAGCCCGAGATCAAGCTCGGCATCATCCCCGGCGCCGGCGGCACCCAGCGGCTCTCTCGCCTGGTGGGCCCCGCCAAGGCGAAAGACATCATCTTCACCGGGCGGATGGTGAAGGCCGACGAGGCGCTGGCGATCGGGTTGGCCGACCAGGCGGCGCCCGCCGCCGAGGTCTTCACCGCCGCCATCGAGTACGCGCGCCAGTTCTCCGAGGGCCCCGCGCAGGCGCTCCGCGCCGCCAAGACCGCCATCGACGACGGGCTCGCGGTCAGCATGGCCAGCGGGCTGGCGTTGGAGAGCCACCTGTTCGCGGGCTTGTTCGCCACCGATGACAAGCGGATCGGCATGGAAGCCTTCGTGGCCAAGCAGCCGCCGGAGTTCACCGGGCGCTGAACGAGACCAGCCAGGGCTGACACAGAACAAGTCAGGGCTGACACTAATGAGCTGGGGCTGGCGCCAACCGGGCTGGGGCCGACACCGTCGGAAGGTGGTTACGCGTGGGATGGGCTGAGGTGGAAGCCGCCCGGGAGGACCCGAAACAGGCGAACATTCTCTACCACGACTGGGAAGCCGACACGTACGACGAGAAATGGTCCATCTCGTACGACCAGAGGTGCGTCGACTACGCCCGGGGCAGGTTCGCGCTCGTCGCGGGCGAGCGGGGCTGGCCGTACCCGACGGCGCTGGAATTGGGTTGCGGCACCGGATTCTTCATCCTCAACCTGATGCAGGCGGGGGTGATCGAGAAAGGCTTCGTCACCGATATCTCCCCGAAAATGGTGCAGGTCGCGCAGCGAAATGCGGAGCAGCTCGGCCTGAGCATCGAGGGCCGGGCGGCGGACGCGGAGCGGATCCCGTACCCCGACAATTCTTTTGATCTGGTGGTGGGCCACGCTGTGCTGCATCACATCCCGGACGTGGAAACGGCGATGGCCGAAGTGCTGCGGGTGCTCAAACCGGGCGGCCGGTTCGTCTTCGCGGGCGACCCCACCCGGATCGGCGACTGGTACGCCCGCCGCCTGGGCCGGCTGACCTGGTGGGCGACCGTCAACCTGGCCAAGATCCCGGGTTTGGCCAGTTGGCGCAAACCGCAGCAGGAGCTGGACGAGTCCAGCGCCGCGGCCGCCTTGGAGGCCGTGGTCGACCTGCACACGTTCGTCCCGGACGAGCTGCGGGAGACCGCCAAGCGCGCGGGCGCCGGGCAGGTGACGGTGAAGACGGAGGAGCTGACGGCGGCGATGTTCGGGTGGCCGGTGCGCACCTTCGAGGCCGCGGTGCCGGCGGGCAAGCTGGGCTGGAACTGGGGCATGTTCGCGTACCGGACCTGGCAGGCGCTGTCCGCGATGGATGATTCCGTGCTGCGGC
>JBOGDL010000358.1:0-9647 GCA_050701815.1 Micromonosporaceae bacterium
GAGCCGACTTGGCTTCGAAGCCGGGCTCCTCCAACCTGCGCGCCGAGGGCAAGGTCGCGCCCCCGTGCACCTTCTCCACCAGGCCCTGCTCGGCGAGCACGTCCAGGTCGCGCCGGATCGTCATGTCCGAGACCGCGAGCGCCTCCACCAGGTCGCTCACCCGTACCGCGCCATCGCGGCGTACCTGCTCCACGATGAGCATTTGACGCTGCCGGGCGAGCATCGGGCGGCTCCCGCGAGGACGTGGCGGATTCGACCACCGAGCCTACCGTCGCGTGGACGTCCGCCTGCCGTACCTGACCATCGCTGTGGCGGCCGGACTGCAGCGGCAAATCAGAACCTGTTCGGGCGTGAACCGCGGCGGCTCTGGGTGCTACGTACGGGAGGTGGGGATTACGTCGGCCTTTCCCGACTCGAGCCTGTTGTCGCGCGTGGCGCACGGGGACCAGGACGCGCTTCGGGTGCTCTACGAGCGCCACGCCGGCGCCATGCTGCGTCTGATCCGCCGGCTCACCGCCGATCGCGCGGTCGCCGAGGAGATTCTGCAGGAGTCATGGCTGGCGGCGTGGCAGTCGGCAGGAAGTTTTCGGGGCGAGAGCGGCGTGCTCGCCTGGTTGCTCGGAGTCGCCCGCCGGCAGGCACACAACCGGCTGCGCAAGCGCGCCCTGCCGACCGTGGAGCTCGACGAGACGGTGGAACCGGCGATGGACGGACCCGACGTGGAAGATCAGGTGCTCGCCGGTATGGAGTTTGACCAGGTGGTGGCGGCCGTACGCGAGCTCCCGACGCAGCTGCGTGAGGTGCTGGACCTGGTGCTGCTCGAGCGGCTGTCGTACGCCGACATCGCGGCGATCCTCGACATCCCGGTCGGGACGGTGAAGAGCCGGATGGCACAGGTGAAGCGGCGGGTGAGCCACGGGACCCGCTGGGCGAGCAACGAGAGCCGCTGCGTCGGCCGCGAGGCAGCAGCTGGCGCCAGCGCTGACGCGCCGCCCGGAGCAGGGAGGTCCCGGTGACACACCTGACCGATGAGCAAGTCGCCGCGGCAGCGGGCGCCGACCCGCCTCGCCCCGGCGAGCATCTGCGCGGCTGCGGACGTTGCCAGCTGCGGGTGTCGGCGATGGCGAACCTCGCCATGGCAACAAGATCATGCGCCGACGTTGACACGGCGGCGCCCTCGTTCGAGCGGTTGCGGGCGGCGCTGCCGCCACCCCCGGGTGTGCCCGCGCTCTCAGGTGTGCCGCCGCGGCAGGTCAGCCTGCTGGAGCAGGCTCGGCTGGCCGGGTCGTTGGTGCTCGCCCAGCTTCGCTTGATGCCTGCCGTCCTGATGCCGGCGAGTCTGCTGGGGTTCGCCGGCGCTGTGGCGCTGGCGATGTGGCTGCCTCCGGGTCGTCTCAGCGTGCAGGCGTTCGGGGCGACAGTGGTGCTCGTGGTGCTCGTCGGGACGTTGTCGGCTCAATCCCGGCGCCCCGATCCGCGTGCAGAGCCGCTGGCCAGCATGCCGGTTTCGCCGGCGGCGGTCTTCATGTGCCGGCTGGTGGGGGTGCTCGGCGTTGATCTCGGTCTGGCGGTGGTGTCATCGGTGGCGGTGCAGCTGCTCGGCCGGTCGAACAGTTTGCCCGACACGCTTGCGAGCTGGTTCGGGCCAGCGCTGTTGGCGTCTGGGGCGGCCCTGGTCTTCGCGGTGGGGCGCTCCCCGGCGCTCGGCTCGGTGGTGAGTCTGTCGATGTGGGCGGTCGGCTCGGCAAGTGTGCTCTCCGGAGGCAGCGCCGTGCCCCTGGTTGACGGGGTTGTCTCGGCGGTGTGGACCACATCGCCCAGCGCTGTCGGGCTGGCGACGGTCCTGGTCGTGATCGCCGTGCTCCGGGTGAGGGCGTCCCCGGCAGGCCGGTCGTCGCCGGCAGGCAGGTCGGGGTGACCGCCCCGACGCTGCGCCCGGCCCGTACGGCCCCGGTGAGGCACGGCGCGTCAGCACCTCGCATCCTGGTCGCGGCAGCGCGCTACGAAGCCGTCATGGCGAGCCGCACCGCGGCGCTGTGGTGGTCGGTGGCGCCGATGGTCGTACTCGCGGCGCTGCTGGCGTTGATGTCGCCCCCGACGGGTACGGGCGCCGACCCGGTGCAGCGGGCCGGATCGGTCGCCATCCTGTTCAACCTGGTCACCACCTTGGGCGTGGGGTTCGGGCTGACAGGCCGGTTGTCTGGTCACCGCCGACCGGGGCTCGCTGAGGTGCTCGATGCCACCGCGGGGGCCGGCGCCGCCCGTGCGGTTGGGGGGTTTCTCGGGTCATTCGCGCTCGCCATGGCGGTTCCCGTGGCTGCGTACCTGGGCTTGGTGGCGGTCACCGCGGTCGAGTTCAGATCCGTCGCCACGCTCGGCGCGGGCGTGGTGGCGGTGCTGACGGTGCTGCTGCCCGGCGGCCTGGCGCTGGGGGCGTTCTCGGTGCTGCTCGGGGTGGTGGCGCCTGCGGCTCTGGCTCGGGTGGTGACAGCGGCGGGCTGGGTGTGGGCGACGGTGTCCACGCCGTGGCTGGCGCCGTACCCAACGGTGACCGGGACGGTCCTTTCGCCGTTGGGTCGCTATCCAGCCGCGGAGTGGCTGCACGGCTCGCCCTGGTTGGCGACGTACGGGCTCGATGGGCCGTTGCGGCCTGAGGTCGACACCTGGTCGGCGCTGCTCGCGGTGCTGGCGCCAGTGGTGGCGGCTGCGTGCTTCCTGGCGCTGACGTGGATCCGTCTGGCACGGTCCACGTAGTCGTGACCAGCTGACGAAGCAGATCCGGGGGGACGATGGAAGTCTCGATCAACGGCGTCAGCAAGATGTTCAGGAAACGCCGGCGGGCGCTGCACGGGGTGGATCTCGAATTCGGCGAAGGAATGCTCGGTCTGCTCGGCGCGAACGGCGCCGGCAAGACCACGCTGATGCGCTTGTTGAGCACTGTGCTGAAACCGACATCGGGCCGGATCTTCATCGACGGCCACGACCTTGCGACCCGAGCCGGGGCTCGGGCGGTCAAGTCGCTGCTGGGCTACCTGCCGCAGGAGTTTTCGCTCTATCCGCACCTGACCGGGTGGGAGTTCCTTGACTATCTCGCGTTGCTCAAAGGAATTGACGACCCTGCGGTCCGGCGGCGGCAGTGTGGGGATCTGCTGGAGCAGGTGAGCATGGCGGACGTCGCCAGGGATCGGATCGGCACGTACTCGGGTGGAATGAAAAGGAGGATCGGGATCGCGCAGGCGCTGTTGGGCGACCCGCGGTTGATCATTGTGGACGAGCCGACCGCCGGACTCGACCCACAGGAGCGAATGCGGGTCCGCTCGCTGCTCGCGGGGCTTGGCGGGCGCCGGGTGGTGATCCTCTCCACGCACATCCTGGACGATGTGGCGCAGACCTGTGGTCGGGTCGCGGTGCTGAACGCAGGCGCCGTCGCCTATCACGGCGACACCGCAGATCTGGTCTCCGCGGCGGCGGGACACACGTACCTGCTGGGCCCGGGGGTGGACGTGCCGGAGGGCGCGATCGTGGTGAACGCGATCACCACGGCAGCCGGCGTCGAGCGCCGCGTGGTCACCCCGCGCCCGCCGCCCGGGTGCAACCCGGTCGAGCCGACCCTCGAAGACGGCTACGCGGCATTGCTGCTCGCCGGTGGCGGCCCGGGGTGAGCCAGCTCACCGGATCCCGCCGGCCGTCTCGGACTCCTCCACGATCTTGAAGAAGCCGGCCTCGAGATCACCGCCGACGGCGAGCCCAGACATCCCGCCCTGATAACGCATCTTGCCGTCCACCAGGACACCGACCGTGTCACAGACCTGGCCCACCTCAGCCAGTTGGTGGCTGGACACAAGCACGGTGACACCGCTGTCCGCGAGCGATCGGATGGTGGCGCGCATGTCCCGGATGCCGAGTGGGTCCAGGCCGTTGGTCGGCTCGTCGAGCAGCACCAGACGTGGCCTGGCCAGCAGCGCGATCGCGATGCCGAGTCGCCAACGCATTCCCAGGGAGTACTTGCCGACCGTACGATCGGCGACCTCGCCCAGGCCGACCAGATCCAGCGCCGGCTTGATCCAGCTGGCCGGCACGCAGCGCAGCTTGGCGTGGATGCGCAGGTGGGTCATGCCGTCGACGCCAGGCCACAGGCCGGGTGTCTCGATCAGCGCGCCGATGTCAGTGAGCACCTGGGTGCTGTGCTCGCGGCCAAAGACCGTGACCCGGCCGTTGCTGGGGCGCTGCAGCCCGAGCACGATCTTCATCAGGGTGCTCTTGCCGGCGCCGTTCGGGCCGAGTAGGCCGTACACCTCGCCGGTGCGCACGCTCAGCTCGGCGCCGTTGAGGGCGTACCGCCGGCCATAGTGTTTGTGCAGGTCGTCAATGTGCAGAGCATTGCTCATGGGGAGTCCTCGGGTACGGGGAAGTCGTCAGATCTGCTTGTGCTGAAGGTGGCGGCTGCCGGCCCACAGCACGAGGGCCGCCAGGCCGAGAGAAAGCCCGAGCGCGGCTGGCAGCACGCTCAGGTCGCGTAGCGGGCTCTCAGCCGACAGCGGGATTCCGTTCGGGCCGATCCCGGCGAGCGGGAGGATCACCCGCATCGGCCACGCTGTCGGGACCGCCCACCAGATGTCCTTGTCGGACATCAGCGCGCCGCTGAACAGTCCGAAGACCCCGACCGCGATGCCGACTCCCAGGCCCCACCGCATCGCGACGTATCCCACGATCGCGAGTGTGGCGAGCGCTGCGAACCAGGGCAGGTACGCGCCGCCGAGCACCACGTGCAGATCGGCAACGAGCTTGCCGTGCATCACAGCGCCGATGCCGAGCAGCCCCACCAGGACGGTCGCGGACGCCAGCTGCAACACGGTGAGCGCGACGAACTTGCCCACGAAATAGCGCCAGCGGGGCACCCCGTACGACAGCAACAACCGCCAGGCGTCGCGGTCCGCGTGCACCGACAGCGACGCTGCCAGCCCGGCCGTCATCGGGACCAGCACGCCCCAGAGTTCCAGCGTGACGTTGCTGAACACATCCCACTGGCGGCCCTGCATCGCCTCTGGTGATCGCGCCGCGGCCAGGTAGAGCGGCAGCGCGACGACGACGGGCGCCAGCAGCGAGTACCAGAAGAGGAAGCCGTGCCGCATCCGCGCCAGCTCGGCGCCTGTCACGGTGGCGAGGCTGGGTCGGTCGCGACCCGCCGTTGGGGTCTTTCTTGTTGATCCGCGCATACCGGGCTCCTGGGCGTGGAGGTCTGTGTCGTCCGGTACGTAGCGGCGAAGGTCGCGGCGGTTCAGATTCGGCGCTGCGAAAGGTTGTGCTCGGCAAGTCGCACTGTCTCGGAGAGGAACTCCTCCAGCTGAGAGTCTGTGAGCTTCCGGTCCGCGATGAGCCGGTGCAACAGCACCATCTGCACCGGGAGCGTGGCCTCAGGGTCAAGGGCAGCCACCAGCTGCTCCTCACCCAGGGCTGCTTTGATCAATGCCTCCGCGACCCTGGGCTCCGCCTCTGGGTGCTCCCGGCACACCGTGGTCACGTACTCGGTGATCTCCTGGTCGGCGTCCGGGTCGAACCGGCGATCAACCGCCAGCCAGAACGCCGCGTTGAGGAGCCCGGTCACGGCGTCCCACAGTCGCACGCCACCTTCGGCCTGACCCACATGCGTGGCCACTGCGTCGAATTGTCCACTGAGCAGTGCGCGAAGCATCTGCACCAGTTCGGGCGGGATCGTCACCTCGCGTCTCCCTTATGTCTGGTTGTCCACCATGATCGTGGAGCCATCGCTGACCGTTGGCAACGAAGAAACACGTTTGATCTCGTACGCAGTGTCGAGAATGTTGCTTTACGACGGTGTTTGTGGTCCCCGGCGCCCTCTCAGGATGGCGGCGCCGGTGAGGCCGGCGATCAATAACGCCGCGGCGGCGGCGAGCGACGCGTAAAAGCCCCAGGTGCCGGGTGACATGGCGTTGGCGCCGACGGTGGCGTACACCGCGGTGCTGGGAACCACCCCTAACGCGGTGCCTGCCAGGTACGCCGGGAAGCGCACCCCCGACGCGCCGAAGGCGTAGCTGACCAGCCCGAACGGCGCCACGGGCAGCAACCGTACGGTCAGCACGCTCAGCACCCCTCCGGAGCTCACCCACTGGTCGACAGCGGCGATCCGGCGCCGACTGCGCACGAAGTCGCGCGCCAGCCAGCGTCCGACGCCGAAGGCCAACGATGCCCCGATGGCGGCCCCGGCGAGCACGCAGGCGCCACCCATCACGGGGCCCAGCAACAGCCCCGCCACCGCCGCCAGGAAGGTGCGCGGCACCAGCACGGTCACCATCGCCGCGGTGGCCGCCACCGCCGCCACCGGCGCCCAGCCGCCCAACACTCGAACGTGATCCGTCAACACCGTGCGGTCGGGGATGTCGTACCACAAAAAACTGGCGCCCATCGCCGCCAGGACCAGCGCCAGCGTCCAGAACCGAATCGTCGCGCGAGGCCAGCCTGGCCGTTCGGGGGAGTCAGCCGACGGCGCGTGACGGTGATGCTGGTCTGGCCGTTTGGGCGAAGACGCACGCCACGCCGGATGTCTGAGCACAGCCAAGTATCGCCGTCGCGCTGGGCGCTAGCGGATCGGTGTCACGGGCGAGGTTTCGGCCGTGGGGGTCTCGGGTGCGGCGGAGTCCAACGGGACCTGCGCTGAGCGCACCAGCCCCAGTTGCACCGGCTGCCGGGGCAGCACCAGGTTCAGCAGCCAATCGGCGGCGACCCGCACCCGATTGCCCGGCATCGCGGCCAAGTGGTACGCGCGGGTGATCGCCTTGGCGACCGGCCCCGAGATCGGAACCTGCAGGGGATTGGCCACCGCCTGCGCGCCGCCGAGGTCGACCACGAACCCGAGATCCCGGTGCCAGTACGGCATCGGCGCGCCCTGCCCGTACGAGGCGGCGATGTTGTGGGCCGCGGTGCGGCCCTGGCGCATCGCGTGCTGCGCGGTCATCGGGGTGAACTCGCCCGGGTTGGTCAGGTCGGGAACCGCGGCGGCGTCGCCACAGGCGTACACGTCGGGATGGCCGGGCACGGTCAAGTGCTCGTCCACCACCAGACGACCCTTCTCGGTGCGCAGGCCCAGCCCCTGCACCAGCGGGTCCGGGCGTACTCCCACGCACCAGATCAACGACCGGGTCGGCACGAACTCCCCGTCCGTGAGTCGCACACCGCGGTCGGTGGCTTCCTGCACCGAGGTGTGCAGCCGCAGCTCGACCCCACGGTGGCGCAACACCCGCTCGGCGCGGTGCGAGAGCGCCTGATCAAGCTCGGGGAGCGTACGGGGCGCGATGTCCACCAGCAGCCACCGAATCGGTTGGTCGACCAGCCTGGGGTGGGCCTTGAGCAGCGAAGCGGCGAAGAGCTGCCCGTGCGCGGCCACCTCGGTGCCGGTGTACCCGGCGCCGATCACCACGAACGTGCAGCGTGCCTTCCGCTCGTACGGGTTGTCAGACGCGTCCGCCAGCTCGATCTGCCGGGTGATGTGATCACGCAGATAGAGCGCCTCCGGGAGGCCGCGAAACCCGTGCGCGTGCTCGGTCGCCCCGGGGATCGGGAGCAGCTTGTTGACGCTCCCGACGGCCAGCACCAGGCGGTGATAGCCCAGCTCGCCGCGTCCTCCCTCGGGGTCGGTGTAGCTGACCCGGCGTTGCTCAAGATCGACCGTGTCGACTTCGCCGAGCACCAGCCGTACGCCTGGCTTGCCGTTGAGCGCGACCGACACCCGGCGCGGTTCCAGCACTCCGGCCGCCACCTCGGGGAGCAGCGGCAGGTACAGGAAATAGTCAGTGGGGTTGATCAAGATGATCTCCGCGGAGCCGCGGGACAACATGGACAGGGTGCGGGCCGCATGGAAGCCGGCGAATCCAGCCCCCACAATCACGATCCGCGGTCGACTCATGGGCAACACCTTCCGAGCACGGAATTTCACATTCTGTTACGACCCCCTGCCCGACTGCTGTGGGCCCAAACCGGTCCGACGGAATCTTGGACGGTATTGGACACCGAACCAGTGAGAATCAACAAGGATCTTCACCAGGCGGGTCTGCTGGCATGTGCGCGGAGCGGACCCGGTCTCGGCCACGGGCGGCTGCGGGGCTGACGTCAGGCATGAAGGAGGCGGCGAGATGTCAGTGCGCAGCGAGTCCAACGGACCGGTGACCACGATCGTGCTGTCCCGCCCCGAAGTGCGTAACGCCGTTGACGGGCCCACAGCCACCGCCTTGGCTGAGGCGTTCGCGGCCTTCGACGCAGACCACGATGCGCAGGTCGCGGTGCTATGGGGGGAAGGCGGGACGTTCTGCTCCGGGGCGGACCTGCGGGCGATCGGCACGTCACAGGGCAACCAGGTCAGCGATGACGGCAACGGCCCCATGGGGCCTACCCGGATGCAGTTGAGCAAGCCGGTGATCGCGGCGATCTCGGGTTACGCCGTGGCGGGCGGTCTTGAGCTGGCCCTGTGGTGTGACCTGCGGGTGGCCGAGGAAGACGCGGTGCTCGGGGTGTTCTGCCGCCGCTGGGGAGTGCCGTTGATCGACGGCGGCACCGTACGGCTGCCGAGGTTGATCGGGGCCAGCCACGCCATGGACATGGTGCTCACCGGTCGGGGCGTGCCCGCGCTGGAGGCGAAGGCGATGGGGCTGGTCAACCGCCTGGCGCCCGCAGGGGAGGCGCGGCCCCACGCGGAACGCCTGGCCGCCGAGATCGCGGCGTTCCCGCAGACCTGCATGCGCCATGACCGGCAGTCACTGCGGGAGCAGGAGACGCTCTCGGAGCAGGCGGCGATGGCCAACGAGCTACGGCACGGCAAAGCTTCGCTCGGCGAGGCCTTGGACGGCGCCGCCCGGTTCGTCGCCGGCGCTGGCCGGCACGGCGAATGAGCAACCCCGACACCGCCAGTGAGCTGATCTTTAGTAGCCCGTTGGAGATCACCTTGCCGATCAGCGAGCTGACTCCGTGACCGCTGCTGGTGGGCGGGTGCGCGACTACGCTTCGCCGGGGTCGACTGTGATCAGCGCGACGGTGGCGTTGTCGTGTCCGCCCGCGGCCAGCGCGTCGTGCAGCGACTGACGTACCACCTCATCGGCGCTCAGCTGTGGGAGTTGCCCCAGCAGCTGGTCAAGGCGCTGGTAGCTGACCTGCTCGGCCAGCCCGTCGGTGCACAGCAGGTACCTGTCACCGGGCCGCAGCGACACGTTCAACACGTCGGGCTCGGGCTGGCCCGGGTGCCCGACGTACCGGTGCAGCTGGTAGCGGGCCGCGGCGGCAGCGGCCGAGTCGATCGGGTACCACCCGTAGATCGCGCCGAGCCAGGCGGCGGTGTGGTCGACGGTGAGCAGCTCTAACACTCTTCCGCGCCGCCGGTACGCCCGCGAGTCACCGATGTGAACGATCCAGGCGGCGCCTGCTTGGTCCACGACGAAGGACGTGAGGGTGGCCCCGGTGAGTTCGCCCAGCGCGGCGCCAGCCGCGGTGACGCGTTGCTGGGCGCTCGCCACCGCCGCCCGCAGCGTCCGCGGGTCAAGCTCGCCGCCACGGCTGGTGACCTCCTCGACGAAGACCTCCGTGGCGATGCGACCCGCGGCGGCGCTACCTTGCCCGTCGCCCATCCCGTCCGCGACCAGCGC
>JBOGDL010000359.1:0-5074 GCA_050701815.1 Micromonosporaceae bacterium
AGATCATCGTGCACCACATGGCGTTCCCGAACGTGACCGACTACTCCCGGGAGCAGGCGCTCAGGCTAGCCGTGAGGTGTCAGGACCTGCACATGGATGGCAACGGCTGGAACGACACCGGGCAGCATTTCACCGTCAGCCGAGGCGGGTACGTGCTCGAGGGCAGGCGCGGCAGTTTGGAGACGCTCGAACAGGCTGACTACCAGATCGTCTCCGCGCACTGCCCCGGTGAGAACACCCGCTCGATCGGCATCGAGAGTGAGGGCACGTACATCACGGAGACCCCCACCGCTGAGCTGTTCGACTCGGTGGCGAAGCTGTGCGTGGCGATCTGCCAGCAGTACGACCTGCACGCATGGGACATTTTCGGCCACTGGGACTTCCGCGCCACCCAGTGCCCCGGGATCGCGTACTACCGCCAGTTCCCGGATTTGCGCCGCCGGGTCGCCGCCGGCCTCGGTGAGCCCGCCAGCTCCGCGCCGAAGCGCCGGTGGCCGGACATCTGGCGGTTCGTCGGCGGGCAGGTCGTCCAGGTCGGGCAATATCTGCTGAACGCCCGCGGGTACCAGCTCACCGCCGACGGGGTGTTCGGCCCCGTGACCACCGCCGCGGTCCAGGACTGGCAGAGCCGCAACGGGCTGCCGGTGGATCCCGACGCCACGTTCACCCCGCAGACCTGGGAGACGCTCGCGCCGCAACTGGACAGCGACTCGACGGGTCCCGCGGTGCGGGCGGTGCAGACCATCCTCCGCAACAAGGGCTACAACCTCAGCAGGACCGGCGTGTACGACATGGCGACCAAGCAGGCGGTGCAGGAGATCCAGCGGCTGCACCGGATCAGCCCGGACGGTCAGGTGAACCTGAACACCTGGTGCGTGATCACCGGAGGCGTGACCCGGGGCTCATTCGACGGCTAAGCCGTGGGCCAGGAGCCCCAGCCGACGACTCAGCGGCCGGTCGCTAGCCTTAGCGACCGGCCGCTGAGAGCATCAGAAACCCCGCACGGTGGGATCAGTGTCGGTGGTCCTTGGTAGGAAGACGGGATCGCATTCTGCTAGCCGCGGGAAGGGAAGGGATTTCTGATGGGCGCCAGCAGCGCCGTGGCCCGAGGATTGTCCGATGATCAGTTGCAGAGCATTCGGGACACCGTCGCCGCGGGCCGTAAGCCGAAGGTGATGTTCACCGAGGCCGCGGGCCAGATCGCCGGGCGAATCGGCCAAGTGATCGAGCTGACCGATCCCGCGCAGACAGACGAGTGGGTGGTGGTCCGCTTCGGACGGGACGAGCTGCCCTTCGCCCCCACCGACCTGGCGATCCCGCCGCCGAAGTCGTCCCGGGCCGCAGATTCCAAACCGGCGCCGGAACCTGCGCCAGCGCCGGACCCGCCCGCGCCAGAGTTTAAGATCACCCGCGACTCGCCATCACGCCGCAAGGAGACGAGTATGACCACTGTGGACGCACCGCCGCCTGCCCCCGCGGCCAAACCCGCGCGACGCAGCGGCAAAGCGGCCAAGTCAAAGGCGACGGCGAGTTTCACCGTGACCCTGACCTACCAGGATGGTCAGTGGCTGCTCGCCGCCGCGCAAGGCAGCAAGCCTCTGGCCAAGCCGCACGTGATCAAGCCCGCAGAGGCGCTGAAGATGCTGGGTTGCATCGAATCCCCTGAGGTGCATGAAGCGGTCGACCAGATCCTCACCGCCGAGCGCTCCGAGGCGGAGCAGCAGGCTGAGAAGCTGCGAGCCGAGCTGGCCGAGGTGGAGGCCCGGTTGGCCGAGCTACGGGACGCTGGCTAGACTTCTCTGCCCACCGGGCATCCTGGTCCGGCTGCCACTCTGCTCGCCGGGCGGCCGTCGGCGGCCGTCAGGCGGTCTGGCTCAATCGGTTGAGCGGCACGAAGGCTGCTCAGCGGCCTGGCGTCATGGGTTGAGGGTCACGAGGCGTTCCTCCGTGACCTCGCGAATAGCGTGTGCGGGTCCTTCCCGGCCCTGCCCGCTGGACTTCACGCCGCCGAACGGCATCGCGTCGGCCCGCGCGCTCGACGCCTCGTTCACGTTCACCGTCCCGACCCGCAGCGCCCGCGCGGCGCGGAGCGCGACGTCGACGTCGCGGGTGAAGATCCCGGCGGCGAGCCCGTACGGGGTGTCGTTCCCGCTGGCGACAGCCGTGTCGAGATCGTCGTACGGCAGCACGGAGACGACCGGGCCGAACACCTCCTGGTCCACCACCGCCATCCCGGGGGCGGCTCCGAGCAGGACGGTCGGCTGGTACACGGGACCGTGACGACGCCCGCCGCAGCCGACGGAGGCGCCGGACTCGAGCGCCTGGTCGACCCAGTCGCTGACCCGGGCCGCCGACGCGTCGCTGATCAGCGGGCCGATCCTGGTCTCGGGATCACGTGGGTCGCCCGCCGGCATTCCGGCGAGGGTGTCGATGAGCCTGGAGACCACATCGTCGACGGCCGGGCGCTCCACGTACAGCCGCTGCGTTGAGGTGCACACCTGGCCGGCCTTGCGGAACGCCGCGTTGGCGATTTTCGGCACGGCGCGGTCGAGGTCCGCGTCGGCGCAGACGATCGTGCTGGCGATGCTGCCCAGCTCCAGCTGCACTCGACGTAGCCCGGCACCCGCCCGGATCCGGCGCCCCACCGCCGTGGACCCGGTGAACGAGTAGAACCCGATCCCCTGATGGGCCAGCAGCTCCTCCCCCACCTTGCCGGCGCCGTTGACCAGGGCGAGCAGCTCTGGGCGTTGGCCGGCGTCCAGCAGCACGCGGCACAGCAGCCCCGCCGTGAGCGGGGTCAGCTCGGACGGCTTGAGCACGACGGCGTTGCCGCCCGCCAACGCCGGGCCGATCTTGTGGATCACGGTGTTGAGCGGCGAGTTGAACGGCGTGATGGCGCAGACCACGCCGATCGGCGCCCGCAGCGTGAAGCCCAACCGGCGGTGTTGGCCGGGGCTGGACGAGAAGTCGACCGTCTCGCCGGTGAGCCGGGTCGCCTCTTCCGCGCACAGCCGCAGGGTCAGGCAGGCGCGGTCGATCTCGTTGTCGGCATCGCCCTGGGTGAACCCGGCCTCGGCCGTGAGCAGCGCCGCGAACTCGGCTCGGCGCTCCGCCACGAGGTCGGCAGCGCGGCGTAGCACAGCCGCGCGTTCAGCGGGCGGAGGCGGCTCGGCAGCTGTCGCCGCGCACAGGCCGTCCACGATCTGCTGCACCTGCGCCGCCGGGGTGGCGGGAACCTCGGCGATCACATCGCCCCGGTACTTGTCGAGCACCCCGAAGCCCTCGCCGGCATCGGTCCAGCGCCCGGCAGCCAGGGTTGAGCTGCCGGGCGCAGTCGGACTCTCAGTCACGCCCGTTCCTGGTGGGGACTGGCGGCTGCCGCCGGGGCCGCTGCCGCCGGGGCGACGGCGGGGGCCGAGGCGGCCAGCGTCGGTGTGGCCGGGTCGACGCGCGACATGTCGACGTAGTCGTTGTCGCGACCGACGGCGGCGCCGACGATCGTCAGCGCTCCCCCGATCACGATCAGCACGATCGGGGTGTAGGCGTACGGCATGAAGCTCTCCAGACCCAGCATGTACAGGCTGTAGAAGGAGGGCAGGATGATCGCGGTGCTGTACCCGATGCCATAGCCGGAGGCGCGCACCGAGGTGGGGAACCGTTCGATCACGTACGTGTGCGCGAGCGCGAACGGGGAGATGCCGATCGCCATCAACAGCGTGATCAGCGTGAACGCGAGCACCATCGAGCCATTTGCCTCGAGGGTGCCGACCATCCCGTAGAACAACGGGGCGACGGCGACGATCGACGCCGCGCCGAGCCCGATCATCGTCCGCCGGCGGCCAACCATCTGTCCGATCTGGGCGACCACAAGGTACGACAAAGCCATCACGACATAGACCACGAGCATGCCGGCGGTCACGGTCTCGCTGTCCAACTCGAGGTAGGACACCAGCAGCCCCGGGATGGTCGACACCGTGGCCTGGGTGATCAGCCAGAGCCCGCTCATCAGCACGAAGATCTCGATCAGGACCTTGCGGTTCAGGCCCGTGAACAGGTTCCGGAACGGAGTGTGCTCGCGGGATGCCCCGCCGGTCTCGCGCAGCCAGGTCTCGGACTCCAGGGTGCGGCGGAAGTAGAAGAAGAGCAGCACACCGAGGATCCCGCCCGCCACGAAGGCGATGCGCCAGCCCCACTGGACGTACGCCGAGTCCACCGCCCCCGCCGGCAGCACCTGCAGCAAGCCCAAGGTCAACAGCGAGATCGCCACGTATCCCCACGGGTACGCCGATCCGATGACGCCGCCGACGATCCCCCGCTTGCGGGTGGGCACGGCCTCCAGCGCGAGCGAGTTCGCACCGGTGTACTCGCCACCCATGAAGATCCCGCCGATGAACCGGCACGCCACCAGCAGCGCGATGCCCGCGTAGCCAACCTGCTGGTAGCCGGGCAACAGCGCCATCGCGAACGTCGCGCCCGTGAAGCCGGCGATCGCGACCAGAGTGGAACGGCGCCGGCCGTACTTGTCGCCGAAGTATCCGAAGATCGTGGACCCGAGGGGTCGCGCCGCGAGAGTGACCGCGAACGTCAGATAGAAGATCGTGGTGGCCGTGGTCTTGGGGGTGCCTTCCGGCTGGAAGTAGATCATCGCCGGCGCGAGGGCGACGATCGGGAGGTAGATGTCGAAGAAGTCGACGAACAGCCCGATGAAGGCGGCTCTGGCGGCGCGCTTGGCCTCGGGGGTGGTGGTTTCTGAGGGCGCGGCGCCCGGCGGGCGCGCCGGCGCGGGGTCGGTTGCAGAATTCACTGGTCCTCCGATCGAGGTGTGCCCGGTCCCCCGGTTCACCGGGCTCAGGTGGTGTCGAGGATGCGCAGTTGGTCCTCGGTCGTGACGCCCGCGGGTGCGGGCCGGTTGAGCGGCATCTGAGCGACCACGTCGCGTCGACGCAGCCGGAAGGCGTACTCGCCGGGCAGCACGTGGTACGCGTCCGGCTCGTCCAGCTCCACGGCCGCCGCCTGGGGCCAGTCGCCCCGCACCAGCAGCTCGCGTGCCAGCCCAATCAGGTCCGCGGCGCCC
>JBOGDL010000360.1:0-16167 GCA_050701815.1 Micromonosporaceae bacterium
TCCGCGCGGCCCAGTGCACGTCGACTTCCTGCAACCCGATGATGTCGGCGTCCCACGACGCGATCACGTCGGCTTGGCGGTCAAGGTCGAAAGCATTGTCCGCGCCGGCGCCCGCGTGCACGTTGTATGTCGCCACCCGGATCGGAACCTGTAGCTCGGAGGCCGCCCCCGCCTCGGTTGGCTGGACCTGTCCGGGCGCTGAGCGGGGCGGCCCCGCGAAGCCGGCGGTCGGGTTCATCACGGCGTAAACGCTGGGCAACGCGGCCCACAGCAGCGTGCGTCGTCTCATGTCAGCTCCTGGTGTGGCGTGGGGGGTTGGCGCCAGGTGGAAGCAGTCAAGCGCGGCCGGCAAATTAGTTACGGAACGCTAGCCACTCGCCGAAACTAACTACCAGGGCGGCGCGGGTCAACCGGATCTCATTCCACAGCCACCCCTCGGCAGCGGGCGACGTGGGATCAGCTGACACGGCCGCGGGGCGGCGACTGCTGCAGGGACGGCGACTGCGGCGGCTGCTGCTGCATGGGCGGCGATTGCTGCAGGGGCGGCGGCGTCACACGCACCGCGGCGACCCGGCGCCCGTCCATCGCGGCCACGGTCAGCCGCCAGCCATCGGCCGCGGCCTGGTCGCCGACGGTGGGGATCCTCTCCAGCTCCGCCATCAGGTAGCCGCCCACCGTCTCGTACGGCCCATCAGCCAAGCGCAGCCCGGTGCGCTCCGCGAGCGTGGCCAGGTTCACCCGCCCGTCCACCGTGGCGGGGGCGGAAGCCCGGGTCGAGCCCGGGTGGATCTCCCCCACCAGGCCCTCCACCAGGCTCTCCAGGGTGACGATGCCGGCGGTGCCGCCGTACTCGTCGACCACCAGGGCCATCCGCTGCCCCTCCCGCCGCATCTCGGCGAGCGCCGCGATCAGCCGCTTGCTGCTGGGGATTCGCGCGATCTCCGTCGCCAACGCCCCCACGGTGATGGTGTGGGCGGCGCCGGGAGGGGACAGCAGGTCACGCATCTGCACCACGCCGACCACCTCGTCGGAGGAGCCGTCCATCACGGGGTAGCGGGAGTGCACCTGTCCTTCGACCTGACGCAGGGCACGGCTCACCGTCATTCCAGCGTCCAGAAAAACCACGTCGGTACGCGGCACTATCACCTCGCGCGCCTGCCGCTGCGCCGCGGAGAGCACGTCTCCGATCAGGGATCGCTCTTCGTACCGGAGCACGGTGTTGGCCGCGACCAGGTCCCGCAGCTCAGCCTCGGTGATCGTCTCGCGACCCGCGGTGCGGCTCTCCCCGAGCACCTTGATGACCCCGTCAGCCACTCGCGCGACCGTTCGCGCGACGCCGCGGCGGACCCCAGCCACCCCGGCACGAGGCCGGGAATCGGCAGCCCCCTCCATCTCGCGATCCTACGACCCGGTGCGGTGACCCCCCACGTTCACCGCGCCCGCCGGGCCCAGAACAACCCGAGATCCCACGCCCCGGGCGCCGCGTGGACACCGGCATTGGTGCGGGGTCACCGCATTAGGCTGTGTCAGGCAGCAAAATCAGGGGTTGCTCCCAGAGAGAAGACGATCATGAAATTGCTGGTCACCGGGGGATGCGGATACATCGGGGCGGTGGTCTCCCAGCAGCTGGTTGAGGCCGGCCATGACGTCACCGTGATCGACGACCTGTCCACGGGCTACCGCGACAACCTGCCGGACGGCGTCCGTTTTCACCAGATGTCGGTTCACCAGGCAGCTGAGGTGTTGGTCCCCGGCGCCGGGTTCGAGGGCGTGCTGCACTTCGCCGGCAAGATCGCCGTGGGTGAGTCGGTGATCCATCCCGACATCTACTGGGACGTCAACGTGCGAGGCTCCTTGGCCCTGCTCGACGCGGTGCGCGCCGCTGGCGTGCGCCGGTTCATCTTCTCCTCGACCGGTTCGGTGTACGGCGCCAGCGACGATCGACTCACCGAGGATTCGCCCACCCGGCCCACGAACCCGTACTCGGCGAGCAAGCTCATGGTCGACATGATGCTCCCGGGTGAGTGCGCCGCGTACGGGTTGGGCGCGGCCAGCTTGCGCTACTTCAACGCCGCCGGCGCCGTGGGGCGGCTGGGCGAACGGCATGACCCCGAGACCCACCTGATTCCGATCGCGTTGGATGTCGCCAAGGGCAAGCGGGACACCCTGCTGCTGTACGGCGAGGACTACCCCACCCCGGACGGCACCTGTGTGCGTGACTACATCCACGTCTCCGACCTGGCCACCGCGCACCTGCTGGCCCTGGAGGCGATCCAGCCTGGCCGGCACGAGATCTACAACCTGGGCAACGGCAACGGGTACAGCAACCGGCAGGTGATCGACGCGGTGGGCGAGGTGACGGGCAACCCGCTGCCGGTGCAGATGGCGCCCCGGCGTGCCGGCGATGCGGCCGTGGTGGTCGCCGCGAGCGAGAAGGCCCAGGCGGAGCTGGGATGGAAACCGGAGCGGGCCGAATTGACTGAGATCATCGCGGACGCCTGGGCGTTCCACAGCGGCCGCCCGATGAGCGCCGGTGGACTCTAACCAGCCCGCCCGCAGACCCAGCCCCATCGACACACACCCCCCACTTCCACCGAAGGGTCGCGCATGCAATCCACCCCACCAGCACAGCCAACACCGGCAGATCAGGCGCGGCAGGCGCTGCGGCGGCACTTCGGGGTCGAGGCAGCTCATGTGTGGGCCGCCCCCGGACGGGTGAATCTGATCGGCGAGCACACCGACTACAACGACGGGTACGTGCTGCCCTTCGCGCTCCCTCGCCGCACCGCGGCAGCGGTCGCCCGTGCGGACCAGACCCGGTGGCGGGTGTGGTCTGAGCAGACCCGGGAGCTGGCCGAGTTCGGCCCGGAGGATCTGACTCCGGGGGCGGTTGCCGGATGGGCCGGGTACGTCGCAGGTGTGCTGTGGGCGCTCAGGGAGGAGGGTGTCGAGTTGTGCGGCGCGGAAATCGCGGTGGCGAGCGACGTGCCGACCGGAGCCGGCCTGTCCTCCTCGGCGGCTCTGGAGTGCGCCGTGCTCGCCGCTATGAACACTCTCTGCGGCGGAGCGATCCCCCGGTCGGAGTGGCCCCGGATCGCGCAACGGGCGGAGAACGTCTACGTCGGCATGCCCTGCGGGATCATGGACCAGTCAGCGTCCACGCTGGCGCGGGAAGGCCATGCGCTGTTCCTGGACTGCCGCACACTGCGGGTCGAGCACACCCAGCTCCAGTTGGACGCTGACAGCCTCGCGGTGCTGGTGATCGACACCAAGGCGCCGCACCGGCTGGTCTCCGGCGAGTACGCTTCCCGCCGCGCCGACTGCGAGAAGGCCGCGGAGTTGCTGGGCGTGCCCGCGCTGCGGGACGTGGTCGATCTGTCGACGGCGCTGGCGAGCATCGACGACGAAGTGACACAGCGCCGGGTGCGCCACGCGGTGACCGAGAATCAACGCGTGCTCGACACCGTGGAGTTGTTGCGGGCCGGGCAGATCCGCCAGATCGGGCCGCTGATGACGGCCTCTCACCGTTCCCTTCGGGACGATTACGAGGTCACGGTCGGCGAGCTCGACACCGCCGTGGACGCGGCGCTGGCCGCCGGCGCGTACGGGGCCAGGATGACCGGCGGCGGCTTTGGCGGCTGCGTGCTGGCGCTGGTGGACTCGGCGGGGGCGAGCCGGGTGGCCGAGGCGGTCACCGCCGCGTTCGCCGAGGCTGGGTTCGCGCCGCCCGTCACGTTCTCGGCCACGCCAGCCGGTGGAGTCGCCCAAGGCTGACCTCGCCTCGCCCCGCCGCAGGCGGCAGGCGGATATCACCTGCACGCTTCGATTTCGCCACGCTAGCCTGCTGCGGTGACCGAGCTGGAGATCACCACACTCGCCGAACGACCCGAGCTACGTGACGCCGCAGGCGCCCTCGCGAACCACTGGCCAGCGTTCATGCTCGAGGACATCGTGGCGGACGCGTACTGGGGGCAGCTTCACGACACCTTCAGCGAGTTCATCCTGGTCGGACTCCATGAAGGCGAGGTGATCGCGCGGGGGATCAGCGTCCCGTTCGCCCTTGACTTCCCCGGACGCGGGGCGCTGCCGCCCGACGGCTGGGATCGGGTCATGGTGTGGGCGTTCGCCAACCACCGCAGCGGCGCAGCGCCTGACACCGTGAGCGCCATCGAGATCCTGATCGACCCGAAGCACCAAGGTCGGGGGCTTGCCGCGCAGATGGTGGCCGCGATGCGCGAGAACGTCCGGAAGCTCGGCTTCGACCTGCTGGTCGCGCCGGTGCGTCCCACCGCCAAGCACCACGAGCCCACCACCCCGATGAGCGAGTACGCCTTCCGCACCCGCGACGACGGGCTGCCGCACGATCCGTGGCTTCGCGTGCACGTACGCGCGGGGGGTGGGATCGAGAAGGTGGCGCCCACCTCGATGGTGATCAGCGGATCGCTGGCGCAATGGCGGGAATGGACCGGGCTGCCTTTCGACACCGACGGGCCGATCGAGGTGCCGGGCGCGTTGTCGCCGGTGGAGTGCCGCCAGGCGCACGACTACGCGGTGTACGTGGAGCCCAACGTCTGGGTGCGGCACGACCTGACCAAAGTGACGCGACCCGACCAAGTCACGGGCGCCGAAGTCACGGACCATGACCAGGTGACAGGCCCTGAGCAGGTGGCGGCGCCGCACGCGCGAGTGCGACCGTCCTCGGCCGGCGCTGGGTAATACGCTCGGCGCATGGCTTTTCAGGGATGGCCTCCCGAGGCGCATGAGTTCTTCGTCGGGCTTGAGGCCGACAACTCCAAGACGTACTGGGAAGCTCACCGGACGGTGTACGACGAGGCGGTGCGCGCCCCGATGGAGGCGCTGCTCGCGGAGCTGGCCCCCGAGTTCGGAGAGGGCAAGATCTTCCGCCCGTACCGGGATGTGCGGTTCAGCCGGGACAAGACGCTGTATAAGACCGCGATTGGCGCCACGCTCTCCGAAGGCGGCTACGTCCAGTTCTCCACCAGCGGGCTCGGGGCCGGCAGCGGCATGTACCACCTGGCGTCCGACCAGCTGACCCGCTACCGGGAAGCCGTCGCTGACGACAAGTCCGGGGCCCAGCTCGCCGACCTGGTGGCGGCGGCACGCGCCAAGCACATCGACGTCGCGGCCCACGACACCCTCAAGACCGCCCCGAGGGGCTACCCCAAGGATCACCCGCGGATCGAGCTGCTCCGTAACAAGGGCCTGATCACCTGGAGGCAGTGGCCGACCGGGGCCTGGCTGAGCAGACCCAGCGCCAAGGACCGGGTGGCCCAGTTCCTCCGGGACTCGCTGCCGATCCGCGACTGGCTCGACCGGCACGTGGGCCCGTCCGAGCTTCCCCCGGACGCCCGCCGCTAAGGCAGCGGCGCCCCGCTCACCTCACTGACAGCGTCGGCGCGGTGAGCGGGCCGGCTGAGAGTCACTTGAGCTGGTCGGCCAAGTTGTCGGCGACCGCGGTCATGAACTCGTCCGTGGTGAGCCACGGAGTGTCGCCACCCACCAGGAACGCGAGGTCCTTGGTCATCTTGCCGCTCTCGACGGTGGCCACACACGCACCTTCCAGGGCGGCGGCGAAGTCGCTCACGGATGGCGTGTTGTCGAGCTTGCCGCGGTGGCTCAGGCCCCGGGTCCACGCGAAGATCGACGCGATCGGGTTGGTGGAGGTCTTCTCGCCCTTCTGCCACTGCCGGTAGTGCCGGGTGACGGTGCCGTGCGCGGCCTCCGCCTCGACGGCGCTGCCGTCCGGGGTCATCAGGACGCTGGTCATCAGACCAAGCGAGCCGAAGCCCTGTGCCACCACGTCGGACTGCACGTCGCCGTCGTAGTTCTTGCACGCCCACACGTAGCCGCCTTCGCCCTTGATGGCTTGGGCGACCATGTCGTCGATCAGGCGGTGCTCGTACCAGAGGCCGGCCTTGTCGTACTCGGCCTTGAACTCCTCGTCGAAGATCTGCTGGAACAGATCTTTGAACCGGCCGTCGTACGCCTTGAGGATGGTGTTCTTGGTCGACATGTAGACCGGGTAACCGCGCTCCAACCCGTACCGGAACGAGGCGCGAGCGAAGTCGATGATCGACGCGTCGTAGTTGTACATGCCCATGCCGACACCACCGCCGGGGAAGTCCGCGATCGTGTGCTCGATGGGGGCGCTGCCGTCGGCCGGCTCGAAGCGGAGCGTGAATGTGCCGGGGCCGGAGGCGACGAAGTCGGTGGCCTTGTACTGGTCGCCGTGGGCGTGACGACCAATGATGATCGGCTTCACCCAGCCCGGGACGTACCGGGGGACGTTGCTCATGATGATCGGCTCACGGAACACCACGCCGCCCAGAATGTTCCGGATCGTGCCGTTGGGCGAGCGCCACATCTTCTTCAGCCCGAATTCTTCGACCCGCGCCTCGTCCGGGGTGATCGTGGCGCATTTGACGCCGACCCCGTGTTGCTTGATCGCGTTGGCCGCGTCCACGGTGATCTGGTCATCTGTCTCGTCTCGACGCTGAATCGACAGGTCGAAGTACTTCAGGTCAACGTCGAGGTACGGCAAGATCAGCTGATCCTTGATCTGCTGCCAGATGATCCGGGTCATCTCGTCGCCGTCGAGCTCGACGACCGGGTTGGCTACTTTGATCTTGGCCATCTGCCGGGCTCCTCGGGATATGGGAATGTTTTAGCAGTACGAGCGTACTGGGCAAGCGCCCCACGCACACACCGAGGGCCGGCTGGGACTGGGCAGCGTCACCTCATCCTGGGTCACGCGCAGCCCGGCGTTGACGGCGAACGCTGATCAGAGCGAGCCCGCCAATGAGAGGGAAGATCGACAAGCACACGCTGCCGACGAGACCGAGGGTCAGATCCCGGATCGCGTGAGAACGGTCCGCGTAGACCACTGGCCCCGTCCCGATCCCCACCGGGATCAGCGGCAGCCGGGCATCCACCACCTGGCCCGCCCGCACCCCGTACACCCGCACCTGCTCCCGCGCCCCGCCCCGCTCGTAGTAGCCCTGGCCTGCCTCCGAGTTACGGGAGAAGTTGGCGCCACGGGAGTCCTCGGTCACGTGCACCCTGACCTGGTCTCCGAACCCCATCAGGTACCCAGCCCCATTGATCGGACTGGTCCATAACGCACACGCCAGTGGCCCGCAGAGCAACAACAGGGCGCCGATGGCCACAGCCTGAGCCAGCGGGCTGGGCTTTTTGAGGGGCTGCTTCCGATTCCACATGGATCCGAAGGTAACTACGCGTGCTGACCACGGCCTCACCCGGCCTGGTCAATCGCCGTCATGTGAGCCCAGCCCGGCGACAACGCCCACCGGGCGCCAGAACGGCTGACTCGGGCTCCGGGAGCCGCCGTGGTGACCCGATCGCGTACCTTGGGACGCCATGACCGAGGCACCCAAGCTGTCAACCCCGCGCCAGGCCAGGGACCGGTTACTCACTGGGCTGGCCGAGACCAGCAATGCCATGGCGGCGGCGAGCAAGCATCTCGCCACAGCTATCCGGGAAGAGACCTCTCCTCGGCTCACCAATGCCCGCGACCATCTCCAGCAAGCCACGGCCTTGATCGCCGTGGCGCCGCCGACCCGGATCACGATGGTGATCGTGCGGCAAGCCGGGAAGACGCTGATGTGCGCTGGCGCCGTGTTCGTGATCGGCGTCGTCGCCGCCGGCGTGTTCAAGCAACCCCCAGGCTGGATGGTCACCGCCGGGCTGGCCGCCGCCGCCGTGGCGGCCGTCAGCTCCGGTGAATTGATGTTGCGACTGCGTCGCGTCTACTACCAACGAGCCCTCGCATCCCGGGGGCGAGCGCTGTCCCAGGAACCCCGCGCCGCGTCCGACAACCCGCTTCAGCGGGCTCTGGAGCTGCTCCGTAAGGCCGAGATGTCGGTCAGCTCCATGGCCGCTGCCTTCATGTCTGAACACCGGTGGTCCGCCGCGGCCCAGAGCGGGCCGGGCTTCGCGTGGTTCGCCCGCGCCGACCCCACGGTCCGGGACCTCAGCGTCACCCACGCGAAACTGTGTCTGGCGATATCCGCCATCGAGAAGTCACTCGCCGAGCGGGAAGGATGATGACCGTGACGGCCGCTCGACTCTCCCCCCGCGACCTGTCTCTGCTGCTACGTGACAGTGCCCAGCTCGCCTCACAGGCTGCGCTGCGGGCCCAGCTGCGAGCCTGGACTGACCCTGGTCTGGGCGCCCCGAAGCCGGACTTGGAGCCGGATCCGAACCTGGGGCTGGATTCGGAGACATCCCCGAAGTCGAGGGACGAGCCCACCCATGAGGTGGCGGCGCTGAACTCCATCGACACGTACCTGTCGAACGCCGCGATGGAGCTGTACAACCAGGCCAGCCTGACGTCCACCCGTACCAAGATCGCTGGTGTGACCATCATCAGCGTGTGGACGGTGATGGCCGCGTTCGCTATCGCGCTCACCACCGGCCGGACCTTGGACCCGGTCATTCTCTCCACGGTGCTTGCCATCACCTTCGGAGCTGGGTTCTCGCTCGCCCAGGTGGTGTTGCGGCTGTGCTACCGGGTGGCGGACCGGCGTACGGCCCACAGGCTCGCCGCGAAACCCGAGCCCGACCAGGCAGATCTGGTCGAGCAGCTGCGGTCGCAGATCGCGGCGCTACGAGCGGAGATCCATCCCGACGAAGACGACAGCCACCGGCGAACCGGCGAGACGATCTCCGTTGTGGAGGCGTGGTTGGAATTCGCAGGGCCTGCCCAGGCGACGCCGAAGCAGTAGCCCCCGGGCATGCTCGCTGCTAGTCGTCTCAGCGAACAGAGCAGGCCCCGCCCGCAGCGAAGAGAGAGCTGACCCCGCTTCAGCGAGGCCAGCTGTCAGAACTGAAGCTCAGAGACTCGCGACGTCGGCCTGCTTGGCCCGCACCGCCTCGGCTGCCTCTTTCAGCGCGTCCAGCTCAGTGTCGGTCAACTCCACCTCGACCACCCGTCGCACCCCGCCCGTGCCCAGCTCGGCCATCACGCCGAGGTACACGCCTTCGATGCCGTACTCGCCGTCGACCCAGGCGCAGACCGGAATCTGCTCGCCGGAATCCTCAGCGACGGCCTTCGCCATCCGGGCGGCCGCAGCCGACGGCGCGTAGTACGCGGAGCCGGTCTTCAGCAGGCCCACGATCTCGGCGCCGCCTTTGCGGGTACGCTCCACCAGCTCTTCGACCTTGGCGGCGTCCAGCAGCTGATCGAGGGGCTTGCCATCCACGGTGCAGTGCGAGGGAACCGGCACCATCGTGTCGCCGTGAGATCCCAGGGTCAGGGTCTTCACCGCGCCCACTTTCACGCCCAACTCGTCGGCGACGAACGTGGTGAACCGAGCCGTGTCGAGCACCCCGGCTTGGCCGAGCACCCGATGCCTCGGGAACCCGGTGGCCAGCTGCGCCAGCGCGGTCATCTCGTCCAACGGGTTGGAGACCACGATCACCACCGCGTTGGGGGCGTACTTGGCGATGTTCTCCGACACCTGACGGACGATCTTCGCATTCACCTCGAGCAGGTCCATCCGGCTCATGCCCGGCTTACGTGGCAGCCCGGCCGTGATCACCACGACGTCGCTGCCTTCGATCGCCTCGTAGCCCTCACCCGCGGGGCCGGTGGTCTGCCCGACGATCTTGGTCTCGAAGCCCTCAACCGCCCGGGACTGCCCCATGTCGAGTGCCAGCCCCTCAGGCTTGCCCTCGACGATGTCGGTCAACACCACCGTGTCGAAGATGTCGTACTCAGCGAGCCGCTGCGCAGTGGTGGAGCCGTAGAAGCCGGCGCCGACGACGGTGACCTTCTTGCCCATTGACCAACACTCCCGGCTGGGTGATGTGCGGGCGGCACGCCCCGCGTGCCATGACCGTCCGCACCATATCAGTGCGGATTCTCCATCAGCGCGGATTGTCCCGACTGGCGCGAACTTCGCCTCAGCCGGGCCTTCACAAGCGGCGGCCCCGCTGCCATTGAAGACAGCGGGGCGGCCTATTCCTTCAGCGCGCAGCTAGCCGCCGCGCCCGGCTCGGCGAGGATCAGTGCTCAACGCCGCACACCCTGCGTGGGGACCAACCGCCCTCGACGCCCGGAATCAGATCCAGGTTGGCGCCGTATGCGCCGTCATTCATGTGGTCCGAGACGTTCATCTGCCAGTGCAGGTGCGGGCCCGTGACCTGACCCGAGGCCCCTGAGTAACCAATGATCACGTTCTTGTTCACCCATCGCGCCACGCCATCGGTGGGGATCCTGACCGAGCTGAGGTGCGCCAGCACCGTGGTCATCGAGCCACCGGATTCGGGATGGCGGATGTTGACCATGTTGCCGCCCCCGGTGTTCCACTGGTACCAGGCGTAGCCGCCTTTAGGGGAGTAGATCGGGGTGCCGCTCGGCAGGCCGATGTCGATCGCGTAGTACTGGCCGCCGGTGTGACCGCCCTGGCCGAACCAGGCGGTGACCGGGGCGCACATGTTGACGCCGTCGGCGTAATCGGTGATCGGCGTGGTGTAGCTGAACTCGTTCCACACCACGGTGTGCGCCGATGCCGGAGCGCCCACCGCCAGCGACAGCACGAATCCCAACAAGACCGCTGACCCGGCTCTCAGCCAGCTGAGCGGATTGAGCCGGCGTTCCGGCGCCGCCTCCGAGCCCGCGGGCCGGGCGCCGTTCAGCGCCTCCGGGACCGTACGAGAGTGTGAACCTCGCATTGACCTTCTCCTTCCGTGTGATGCGCCTTTCCGGGGTGGGGATGCCCGCACGCAGGGGCCGTGCGAGCGACGGCGTGCTTCTCCGCGCACGCTCAACAGGACCCGTTGACCGGGCCCGAGACTCCGGTGTAGACGAACGCGTCGGTCACCCAGGTGCCGTCGGTGAGCCGGTTCCACAGCGAGGTGGTGCCCCAGCGTCCGGTGTGCGTGGTGCCGTCAGCCGAGCAGGAGATGCTCACCGTGGCGCCATCGGAGACCGTGCCCACGACCGGGTAACCGGTGCCTGGGCCGCTGCGCTTGTTCAACGTGGTGCTGCCGTCGACGTCCACGATCCCCTGGGTGGAGCCCAAGGGTCCGTAGTTGTATAGGAGGCCGCCGACGTTCACGCGAGTGCTGCCGTGCAGCGCGTACCCGCCGTACTGGGAGCTGCCGTTCATGGGGACCCACTTGCCGATGATGTGGGGCGAGACGGCGACGTAGTTTCCGTTCTGGAGCAGCGAGAAGTGGACGTGCCGGGAGTTGGCGGACCCGCCGCACCCCACCTCGGTGCCGGTGTAGCCGAGGAACGCGCCAGCGCTCACCGAGGCGCCGTCCACCTGGATGTGGTCCCACAGGTGGTAATAGCGGGTGGTGTACCCGTCGCCGTGGTAGACGAGTATCCGGCCCGTGCAGGTGGTGTACGCGACGCCGTCACGGGCCGCCAGCACGCGCTGGTCGCCGCCGGTGAGGTCCAGCGAGCTCCACGGCCCGCTGCCCGCGTCCCAGGCGTGGGGACCGCCGAGCAGGGTCCACGATTGCCCGATCGCCCATGGCAGTCGCATCCCGGTGCGGTAGTCGCCGTTGGCCGCGGCACCGGGCTCCGCGCCGTGGGGCCGGTTTCCGTGGGACGCGAAAATCGCCTTCTCTTTCGCGCTGAGCATCGGCGCCCGGGCGGTCAGCGTGGCGAAATCAGCTTCCCCGTCAAAGGCGAGTCGCCAACGGCCGTCAACATGTTCGGCGACAAACATCCAATCCCGCGGGTACGCCTTCGCTTTCTGCTCGCTCATCAGCACCGCGGAGCCGAATCCCCAGCGTCCAGCCGAACGGGTCAGATTCACTCGGGTGTCGTCGGCATCTGAACCCGCGAATTGCGCGCTCGAATCAGCGTGATCCAGCAGCTTGCTGACGACCGCCGCTTTGAGATCTGCTTTTCCAGATGCGCTGATGAGTTTCTTCCCGACCGGCGCCGCGTGCACGCCGGACGTCGTGGTGACGCTCAACGCGCAGACGCCGAGCGCAATCGCCAACCGACCTGGTAAGGAAATCCTGCGCATGCCGCCCATCCTTCGTCCGTACGACCCAGCGGCCGCACATTCAACGAACGCCTTCAGGTATTCGAAAGCGTGCAGACAAAATCATTCCTGGGGGCACCCAGCCGCCGGCGAGCGCCGCAGCTGGGTGGCCCCAAATGCGCCTCGTGGAATCGATCAGCACCAGCCGTTGACTGGGCCGTCAATTCCTGTGTAGAGGAAGGCGTCGCTCACCCAGGTGCCGTCGGTGAGCCGGTTCCACAGCGAGGTGGCGCCCCAGCGTCCGGTGTGCGTGGTGCCGTTGGCCGAGCAGGAGATGCCCACGGTGGCGCCGTCGGCCACCGAGCCCACGATGCCGTAGCCGGTGCCGGGGCCGCTGCGCTTGTTCACGCTGGCGCTGCCGTACGCGTCGACGATTCCCTGGGTGAATCCGAGCGCCCCGTAGTTGTAGAGGGCGCCTCCGGCGTTCACCTGCTGGCTGCCGTGCAACGCGTAGCCCTGGTACGCCGCGCCGCCGTTCATGATCACCCATTTGCCGATCACGTGAGCGTGGATGCCGACGTACGTGTCGTTCTGCCGCAACGCGAAGTGCACGTGCCGACCGCTGGCCGAGCCGCCGCAGGTCACATCGGTGCCGGTGTTGCCGAGGAAAGCGCCTTCGCCGACCCCGGCGCCATTCACGCTGATGTTGTTCCACAGGTGGTAGTAGTCGGTGGCGTAGCCCCGGTCGTGGATGATCCGGATCCAGCCGGTGCACATGGTGTACGCCGTGCCGCCCCGAGCGGCGAGCACGCGCTGATCACCACCGGCGAGGTCGACCGAGCTGTACGGGGTGTGGTTGCCGCCCCAGCCGTGGGGCCCGCCGTACATGTACCAGGACTGCCCGATCGCGTACGGCAGACGCATCCCGGTGCGGTAGTCGCCGTTCGCCTGGGGGGTGACGCCTCCGGCGTGGGAGGCGAACAGTTGACGTTCTCGTGGGGAGACCACCGGAGCGTTTTTGGAGAGTTTTCCGAACCCGGGCTCCCCGTCGAAGGCCACCTGCCATCCGCCGGCTTTTCGCTGCGCCAGGAACAACCAGCCCTCTGGGTACGTGTCCTTCGAACCCAGCAGAACCGCTGTGCCAAAAGCCCAATTGCCGTTTTCCCGGCTGACGTCGACTTTGGTGTCCTTCGCGACGCTGTCGGCGAACTGTTTAGTCTCCGCAGCGCGGTTGAGCAGCTTCTCGACGACAGCTTCTTCTGGTGAGCCTGCGCCCATTGGCGACGCGTGGCCAGGCATCGCGGCGGGCAGACTGGCCGTCAAGCCGAAGACGGCAACCGCGGCCAGCTTGCGCACGAATGCAGATACGTGCATCTCGATCCTTCCGGGGGAAATGAGCCGCCAAAAGAGCAGGCGGGATCCGTCCGCGCAGTCTTCAGGGGGCACGTAATCGAAGTGGCCCTCTCACGGGTGGCGCCGCTGAAGAGGATGTGCCTGACATATTGACCCACACCTATGCCGCGCGTCTAGGAGAGAAATTTCGAGCGCAATTCTTTGTTCTAGAAAGATTTCAAAAAAGCGCCGGAAGACGCGCGTCAGGAAGGCAATCGCTCAAGCGCCGCGAGGGCAGGCTCAGGATGCCGGCGGCCCACTCCGATCCGGAATCGGTCGACGGGTGTGGCTGCCAGCTGAGCGGCTTCGCCGCTCAGCTGGCAGCGCGCGCCAACCCGGTTACGGTCAGCGCTGATCGAGCGGGAAAGGCTTTCTCGGGCCCGGCCCGATGTATTCGCTCTCCGGACGGATCAGCCGGTTGTCGGCGTGCTGCTCGATCACGTGAGCGGTCCAGCCGCTCATCCGGGACACCGCGAACACGGGCGTGAACAGGTCCGTGGGGATACCCAGGTAGTGGTAGACGCTCGCGGCGTAGAAGTCCACGTTGGGACGCAGCCCCTTGGCCTCGAAGACCGCCCGCTCCAGTTCCGCGCTGATGTCGTACCACCGCATGTCACCTGCCAACTCGCCCAGCGACTGGCTCATCTTGCGCAGGTGGGTAGCCCGCGGGTCTTCACCCCGGTACACCCGGTGCCCGAATCCCATGATCTTCTGACCGGCGTCCAGCCGAGCGCGCACCGCCTGCGCCGCTTCGTCGCGCAGGTCGGCCCCGGGTGTGCGGTCGATCCGATCGACAAGCTCCTCCAGGAGCTTCATCACCTGCTCGTTGGCGCCGCCGTGCAGCGGCCCTTTCAGGGTGCCGATCGCCCCGGTGACCGCGGAATGCATGTCCGACAGCGTCGCCGCGCACACCCGGGCGGCGAAGGTGGAAGCGTTCATGGTGTGGTCGGCGTGCAACACCAGACACTCGTCCAGCACCGCGACCGCCGTCGGGTCGGGACGCTTCCCGGTGATCTGCAGCAGCAGGTTGCCGGCGATACCCAGGTCTGCCTCTGCGGGCGGAGCCGCATTCCCGTTACGCCGGGCCTGGTATGCGGCGACCAGCACCGGCATCTGGGCGACCAGCCGGGCAGCCTTGCGGGCGTTGGCGGCGCCGTCATTGGAGCTGGTGTCGACGTCGTCGGCCGAGAGCGCGCTCACCAGCGTGCGCAGCGCCTCCATCGGCGGCCGGTTCGCCACGCTGGTCGCCAGCACCGCTTCCACCGTGGGCCCGGTGTCGCGGCCGGCGTGCAGCTCGGAGGCGTACTGCCTGAGCTGGTCTTGATTCGGCAGCTCACTCCGGTGCAGCAGGTACGCGCATTCCTCGAACGACACCTGACCTGCCAGATCGTGGATGTCGTACCCGCGGTAGGACAGCACCCCCGCCTGACCGTCGATGTCGCTGATCTCGGTGCTGGCGGCAACCACATCCGCCAAGCCCTTTCCAGCGCTCGCTGCGGATGCCGCCCGGTGCGGATCGCCCATTCTCACATCCTCCCTCGTCTCATGCCTTGTCCCACAAAGTCGGCGGGGTAGGCGAGGCCCAGCTACCCGACAGCCGGCAGAACAGATCCTGCGTGCTGGTCTCGCTCAGTGGGCTTGACGGCACGGCCAAAGGCGCTGGGCTTGCGGGAGCGCCGGTTCGCACTTGCCACCCTAATCGGCGAGGGCGCGCACGTCGCGACCGACGAACAGGCGAACACGTAGAGTAATCAGTCGACCCCGCCCTGCGGCGCACGTCTGGAATGGTGTTCACTGAACACCATTCATCCCTGCATCGGCATCCCCGCCGAGTAGGGCAGACACAGCCGCTTCGTCCGTATTCCAACTCCTCGTCGGGTGGCGCGCGTGCAGTTCCGCATCCTCGGTCCAGTCGAGGTCTGGCTGGGCAGCAGGCTCGCAGTGCCGAGTGCGCAGTCGCGTGCGCTGCTCGCCGCGCTGCTCCTCGGCGCGAACCGGGTTCAGGAGACCAGCTGGCTGGTCGAGGCGGTCTGGGGCGACCGACCGCCAGCCGCCTCCGCGGACCACCTCGCCGCGCATATCGCCAAGCTGCGTCGACTGCTCGGGCGCCGGATCACACTGGTGGGCCCGCAACACATCGGCTCGGCCTCCGCCAACGGCGCCGCCGGCTCGGGCGCCGCCCCCAGCGGCACGACCGCGAGCATCCGCCACAGCGCACAGCCAGCCGTGGGGTCGCGGGCTGATGCCGAGGCCGACGCCGGCAGCGCCATCAGCCCCAACGGCAAAGGCAGCACCGGCGGCTACCTGCTGCGGGTCGAGCCGATGCAGTTGGACCTGGCGCTGTTCGAGGAGACCGCGAAGCGTGCCCGAATCGACCTCGCCGCACGGGACTACGCGTCCGCAGCGGCTGGCTTTCGCGCCGGCTTGGCGCTGTGGCGCGGGGCGCCGCTGTCAGATGTGGACTCGAAACTGCTACGTGAATTCGAGGCCCCCCGCCTCGAAGAGCTCCGGCTGTCCGCCGTGGAGGACCGGATCGAGGCCGACCTCCGGCTGGGTCAACACGCCCAGGTGGTCGATGAGCTGCGGTCATTGACCGCTGCCCACCCGCTGCGGGAGCGATTCTGCCGCCACTTGATCATCGCGCTGTATCGCTGCCGCCATCGGGACGCGGCGCTGCAGGCGTACGCCACCGCGGAACGGGCGATGCGAGCGCTGGGGGTGAGCCCAGGCCCGAGCCTGCGACAGCTCGCTTTGGCGGTACGCACCGACCACCCGTCACTGGGCCCAC
>JBOGDL010000361.1:0-5255 GCA_050701815.1 Micromonosporaceae bacterium
CCCTCAGGCACGGTGCCGATCACCTCGAAGCCAAGGGACCGGTAGAGCCGCACCGCGTGCACGTTGGTCTCCACCACCGCGTTGAACTGCATGCCCCTGAACCCAGCGGCGCGCGCCCACTCGACGCTGTGCGCGCACAGCGCTCTGCCGATTCCCTGCCCGGCATGCGCCGGGTCGACCATGTAGCTCGCGCTGGCGACGTGCGAGCCGTTGCCGGCCTGGTTGTTGTTCATCTTCGCGGTGCCCACCACGGCGCCCGTGTCGTCAACGGCGACCACGGTGCGGTTCGGCGCAGCCAGCAGCCACACAGGTCGCGAGCTTCCTCTTTGCCAAGGTCTGGGCGGTACGCGTACGTGTCACCCGCGGCGACGATCGCGCGGAAGAGAGGCCAGATGGCGTCCCAGTCCTCGGGTGTGGCATCCCTGATCAACATGCGGACAGGATGCCGGCGAGGGCGACGCCGGGCAATGTGATTCCGCTTGGCCGGCGGGTCGGCTCACCCATTCTGGCCACGGCGGCTTCCCACCGACCCTCACTCAGCTCAACTCGAGCTGCCCCTCGGGCGGGGTTGACGGACCCAGGTTCCCGGTGCGGTAGTGGCGCCGGCAGAGCACCTGGTAGCGCATCGCCTGCTCCGCGGTGTCGCCGACCACCACCTGGGCGCCGTGCCGCACCACCGTGCCGCCCTGCACCCGGGCGTTGAGGTGACCTTCACGGCCGCACCAGCACAGCACCTCCACTTGCAGCCGCACCACGTCGTCGGCGAGCTCGAACAGTCGCCTGGCAGCCGGAAACAGCTCGGAGCGGAAGTCGGTGGCCAGCCCGAACGCGTACACGTCCACATCGGAGCAGTCCACCAGGTCAGCCATGTGATCCACCTGCGCCTGGGTGTAGAACTGGGCTTCGTCGCAGATCATGTAGTCGACCCGTTTGCCCGCGGCCCACTGGCGGCGCACCAGCTCCCGCAGGTCCGTGTCGTCGGTGATCTCCAACGCGGTGCGGCCGAGCCCGATCCGACTGGTGATCTGGGGCGCGCCGGACCGGTCGTGCTTGGTGAGCAGCAGACCTCGGCGACCCTGCCGGGAATGGTTGTGGTCCATCTGCAGCGCCAGCGTCGACTTGCCGCAATCCATCGGGCCGTGGAAGAACTTCAACCGGGCGCCACCTCGGCGGTGATGGCCGTCTCCCACTGGCGTGGCGAGCGCGCCGGTGTCCAGGTCGGACAACCGGGCACGAGGCGAAGCCGGCGACGATCGCGTGGCGCGGCCGAGCTGCGCGGACGTCGGAGCGGGGGAGGTGTGCGCGAGATCCACGATGCCGCAGCTTAGCGACCGCCCGGCGGCTCGCAGCCGAGCGCTGTCAAATCACCCTCGGTGGAGTGTTCCCGGCGGCGATGATCGCGCGGCGCACCGGCGCCTTGGCCAACAACGCGAGACCCACCACGAAGAAGATCAACAGCGAGACGATCCCGATCCGGTAGCTGCTGGTCAACTCGAAAACCAGCACGAACGCCAGCGATCCGAGCCAGCTGGTGCCGCGGTCGCTGATCTCGTACAAGCCGAAATACTCCGCTTCCTTGCCCCGCGGAATCATCTGGCTGAACAGGGACCGCGACAGCGCTTGACTGCCGCCCAGCACCAGACCGATCACACCGCCCAGGGCCACGAACGGCAGCACCTGCCCGACCGGCAGCCAGAACGCGCCGATGATCACGCACACCCACAGCACCAGGCTCAGGCACAGCGTTTTCCACGCGCCGATCCGTTTCGCCAACGCCCCCAGCGACAACGCCCCGGCGAAGGCCAGGAACTGCACCATCAACACCGTGGCCACCAGCGCGCCCTGTTTGAGCTTGAGCTCCTCGCTGCCGAACTGGCTGGCCAGCGCGATCACCGTCTGAATGCCGTCGTTGTAAATCAGGTAGGCGAGCAGGAAAAACAACGTCAACGGGTACGCCCGCAAATGCCGCGCGGTCTCGCGCAGCTGCCGGAAGCCCTGCATCACCACGTTGCCGGGCAGCCGCTCCGCCGGCGGACGGTCCTTCAACCACGCCAGCGGCGCCAACGTGAACCCGGCCCACCAGATCCCCGCGGAGACCAGGTTCCAGCGGGCCAGGTCGAGCTGGTCGATTCCGAGGTCTTCGCCGACCGTCACCGCGACCAGGTTGAGCACCAGCAGCAGGCCACCCCCGAGGTAGCCGACCGCCCAGCCCACACTGGACACGGCGTCGCGTTCCTCCGGACCCGTCAGCTGCGGCAGGAACGAGTTGTAGATCACGATGCTCGCCCCGTACGCCACGTTCGCGACGATGAACAACCCGCCGCCCAGCAGGTACCGGTCTCCCGTCACGAACACCATCGCGACCGTCGCCCCCGCGCCCAGGTACGCGCACACCGCGAGCAACAGCCGCTTGCGGGCCAGCCGGTCGGCGATCCCGCCCAGGGCCGGCAGCACGAACACCGTCAGGATCACCGAGACCGTCACCACCAGGGCGAAGTACGAGCCTGGCTTGATCCCGAGCCCGAGCACCTGCAGCTGCGCCGAGCGGCACGGCGACGCCGGGTCGCACCCGGCCGCCTGCTTGGCCACCGCGGTCAGGAACGGACCGTAGAAGACGGTCACGACGGTGGTGATGAACGCGGAGTTCGCCCAGTCGTACAGGTACCAGCCCACCCGTTCCCGACGGGTGCTGTGGCCGTGCTGCCCGGATCGCGGCCCCTCGTCGGGTGGGGGGTCCGTGGCCTCAGGTGTTGCCATGGGGGCCTCTCTTCTGATTCGGCTGCGCGGCTGGCGGCTCGGCTGCGCGGCCTGCCTGGCGTCGCGGCAGCCGGGATCCGGCCGATCCGGCCCTGGCCGGGGACGCGACGCGGCTGTGCCCTGTGGCGCGGACGCGGGCCGGGACGCGGAGAACACGGCGCGATCATGATGCCATCAACGTGACGTCCGAGCCGCCCCGGCGGTCGGCTCGCGCCCGGCGCAGAGCGCTCTGGGACCGGTCAGCCCGGCCTGGCGCCCTCCATGAACAGGGAGTAACATCGCGCGTCCAGACCGGCCGGCGAAATCGATGGACGTCGCATAGCTCGGTCTTGTGACCTGCAAAAGCAATCACCCGCCCTCGCGGTGCGGTGACGTTCCCACCTCGTTGAGTCACCTCGCCCAGCGCATCGCGCAGCGCCGTGAACGCTGATTGCGCCGGGCAGTATCGTGTCCGCGGGGGAAGGAGATTGACGGATGCGAGTGCTCGGAATCGACTTCGGCACATCCAACACGGTGGCCATGTTGCGGATGCCCGACGGACGGGTCAGACCGCTGCTTTTCGATGGTTCGCCGATGCTTCCGTCGGCTGTGTACCTGGCGCCTGACGGCCGGATGCTGGTCGGCCGAGACGCGGAGCGCAACGCTCGAGTCGACCCCACCCGTTTCGAGCCCAACCCGAAGCGTCGGATTGACGACAGCACAGTCTTCCTCGGCGACAAGGAACTGCCGGTCCCGCGGCTGATGGCGCACGTGTTGGAGCAGGTGCTCACCGAAGCCCGCCGACAGATCGGAGGCAACCCCGCCGAGGTCCGGATGACCCACCCCGCCCGATGGGGCGAGCGGCGGCGCAGCATCCTGGTCGAAGCCGCCCGGTTGGCGGGGCTGCCGCGACCGCAGCTGATCGCCGAGCCCGTCGGCGCCGCGAGCTACTTCACCTCGGTGCTCGGCACCGCGGTCCCGGTTGGTCGCTCACTCGCCATTTACGACCTGGGCGGCGGCACCTTCGACGCCACGGTGGTGCGGCGCACCCAAACCGGTTTCGAGGTGCTCGCCGAAGAGGGCCTGTCAGATGTGGGCGGGTTGGACTTCGACCACGCCATCGTCGAGCACCTCGGCAAGACGTACTCCGAAAGCCACCACCAGATGTGGACCAAGCTGGTCAAGCCGCAGGAGGCGGGCGACCGTCGCTACCGCAGGATGCTCTACGAGGACGTGCGCGGCTGCAAAGAGATGCTCTCCCGCACCTCCAACGCCGACATCCACCTGCCTGCGCTGGAGGTGGACGCGCACCTGACCCGGGACGAGTTCGAGTCTCTGGTCAAGCCTCATCTGGAGCAGACGGTCGAGTGCCTGAAGCGGACCATCGCCGGGGCCCGGCTGCAATCCAAGGACATGGTGGGCATCTTCCTGGTCGGCGGCTCAAGCCGGATTCCGCTGGCAGGTCACCTGATCCACACTGAGCTCGGAGTCGCCCCCACCACGCTCGAGCAGCCCGAGACCGTGGTGGTCGAAGGATCCCTCGCAGTGGGCAGCCCTGGCGGCGGGCAGCGACGTCCGGTGTCCGGGATGCCGCGGCCGATGCAGCAACAGCCCCGCCGACCGGGCCCGCCGGCTCGCCCTGGAGGGCCCGGCCCCGCCCGACCGGTCGCGGTGCCGCAGCGCCCCGGCACACCGCCACCGCCGCGGCCACCAGCAGGGCCCCGTCCCCCGGCGGGTCCGGTGCCGCCTCGCCCCGCGACCGGCCCCGATCCCGCCCGGGTCGCTCGGCCCTCTTCCGGCCCGCCGGCAGCGCCGCCTCGAGCAGCACGGCCAGCTCCGGCCGGGAACATGCAGCCCCGCCCGAGCGGGCCTCCGGGAGCGCCACATCGGGTGGGTGGCATGGCGCCGCAACGGCAGATGGCTCACCCGGCGCCGCAACGGCCACCCGTGTCCTCGGCTCCGGCGCAGTCGCCAGCGAAGTCGAGCAGCGACAACTCGGCAATCATGATCACTTCGCTGGTGGCCGGCGCGTTTGTGCTGCTGTTCGTGGTGCTGATCGTCGTGGCGCTGATGCCCTGACGCTGATCGCCGCTGCTGGGGCGCGAAGCGGCGCCATCGATGTCTGTGCCTGCTGACCGCGCCATCGGCCGGTCACCAGCGCCAGGTCTTCGCCAGCGGCGGCATCACCTGGCCGCAACGCCCCGGACGGTCAGATGGCGATCGCCGCGCCCGGCGCGGATCGCGGGGCCGGGCGCACGGTCCGCGCAGCTGCCGACAGATCGGTCTTACGGCCCCCAGTACCGGGCGAGTGAGCTGGTGGCTGGGTCCTCCGAACCTTCGAGCGTGCCCCACGCCTCCGGAGAGTTGTCGGCGCCTGCTGGCGGCTCCGAAGCGTCGTACGCGTACAGGTCCGACACCGGCGCCGGGCCGCTGTCGGCGGTGGGGGAGCCCAACTGGTCCTCACCGCCGCCCAGGGTGGCCGGGTCCGTCCACGGCATCCCGTCCACTGGCTCCGGGGC
>JBOGDL010000362.1:0-5050 GCA_050701815.1 Micromonosporaceae bacterium
GCAGGTCGATGTCCGGGTCGCCGTGCAGTGACGGCGCGGAGGCCAACAACCCCCAGGTGTACGGGTGCTGCGGCGCCCGTAGCACCGTTTCGGCCGAGCCGGTCTCCGCGGCCTTGCCGCCGTACATCACCAGCACGTCGTCGGCGATCTGGCTGACCACCCCGAGGTCGTGAGTGATCAGGATGATCGCGGAGTGGAACTCTTTCTGCAGGTCGGTGAGCAGGTCCAGCACCTGAGCCTGCACCGTCACGTCCAACGCGGTGGTGGGCTCGTCGGCGATCAGCAGATCCGGATTGTTGACCAGAGCCATCGCGATCATGACGCGTTGACGCATCCCGCCGGAGAACTCGTGCGGGTACGAGTCCGCCCGCCGGGACGGCTGCGGGATCCCGACCCGGTCGAGCATCTCGATCGCGCGCGCCCGCGCCTGTTTCGCCGACACCCGCTGATGCGCCCGGCACGCCTCCGCGATCTGCTTGCCCACCGAGTAGTACGGGTGCAGCGCGGACAGCGGGTCTTGGAAGATCATCGCCATGTCGCGGCCCCGGAGCTGCCGCACCGTTCGCTCCGGCATCGCCACCACGTCACGTCCGCCGAGCAGGATCTCGCCGGTGACCTGGGTGCGGCGCCGGTCGTGCAGCCCCAGCACCGCCAAGCTGGTGACGCTCTTGCCGGAGCCGGACTCGCCCACGATGCCAAGAGTGCGACCGCGGCGCACCTGGAAGCTCAGCGAGTCCACGGCCTGCACCACGCCATCCTCAGTGGTGAACCGGACGCTGAGATCCCGCACCGACAGGTACGGGTCCTCGCCGGCGCCCTCGCCTGAGCCGGCGCCCTCGGTTGGGCCGGTGTCTGGGTCTGACGCCATCAGCCCAACCTCACCCTCGGGTCGATCACGGCGTACAGCATGTCCACCACGATGTTGGCCAGCACGATGAACACCGCCGCCAGCAGCACGGTGACCATCACCACGGGCAGATCCAGGTACTCCACTCCGCGCACCGCTGAGCGGCCCAGGCCGTTGAGGCCGAACACGGTCTCGGTGATCACGGTGCCGCCCAGGGCGTTGCCGATGTCGAGCCCGGCGATCGTCACCAGCGGGGTGGCGGCGGCGCGTAACGCGTGCCGGCCGTACACCGTCCGCTTCGGCAGCCCTTTCGCCTGGGCGGTGCGGATGAAGTCCTCGGAGAGGGTCTCCAGCATCTGGGCGCGCGCCAGCCTGGCGTAGATCGCCGAGCTGAGGAAACCCAGGGCGAACCAGGGCAGCAGCAACCCGCCCGCCCAACCCAGCGGATCTTCTGTCACCGGGATGTACCGGGGGACGGGTAGGACGCCGAACTCGTACACGAAGACGATCAACAGGATCAGGCCGAAGAAGTACACCTGCATCGCGGCGCCGGTCAGCGAGATCGCGATCGCGGTCTTGTCGTACCAGCTGCCCCGGCGCAGCGCCGAGGTCATCCCCAGCGACAGGCCGATCCCGAGCCAGACCACCGCCGCGCCGCCCACCACGCTGAGGGTCACCGGGACGGTGCGCGCCACGATGTCGGTCACCGGCTCGTCGCTGCGGAACGAGTAGCCCAGGCACGGCGCCGGGCATTCCCGAGCCGAGTCGCCTTCCCCGTACGTGCGGCCGACGAACACGCCTGACATGAACTGCCCGTACTGGACGACGAGGGGTTGGTCGAGCCCGAGCCGCTGCTCGATCTCGTCGATCCGTTCCGCGCTGCAGCTCTTGGACTCGCCGCACATCACCTCGGCCGGGTTGGTCGGCACGGCGAAGAACAGCAGGAACGTGGCCACGCTCACCGCGAACAGGGTGGTCAGCCCGAGCAGGGTGCGTTTGATCAGATATCGCAGCATCGCAGGGCGCCTATCGCGAGGATTTGGGGTCGAGGGAGTCGCGCAGCGAGTCGCCGAACAAGTTGAACGCCAGCACCAGGAGGAAGATCGTCACGCCTGGGAAGATCGCGTACCAGGGGTCGCCTCGCAGGTAGTCGATGCTGCGGCGGATCAGCCAGCCCAGCGACGGGGTGGGGAACGCCACGCCGATCTTGAGGAACGACAGCGCCGCCTCGGCGGTGATGAACGCCGGCAGGTTCAACGAGAGGGTCACCAGCACCGGCGCCCACAGGTTCGGCAGCAGTTGCCGGAACAGGATGTGCCCGGTGCCGGCGCCCGCGGCCCGGGCCGCCTCCACGAACTCGCGTTCCCGCAGTGACAGCACCTGGCCGCGTACCAGCCGGGCCGTGTACGTCCACGAGAACAGCCCGAACACCGCGATCAGCAGGAACACCCGGAATGACGGCGGCACCTCGTCCCGGGGGCCGAAGAAGCGGGCGATCGCGACCGGGATCGCCGCCAGGCAGAAGATCAGGAACGGCATCGCCAGGGTGAAGTCGATCAGCCAGCTGATCGCGGCGTCGACCCAACCTCCCAGGTAGCCCGCGGCGATGCCGACCACCACCCCGATCACGATGGTGAGCAGGGCGGAGGCGGTCGCGATGAACAGCGAGGTGCGCAACCCGTAGATCATCTGCATCATCAGGTCGAACGAGTCGCCCGGCATCAGACCCAGCCAGTGCTCCGAGCTGACGCCGCCGGCGCGCCCGAGCGGGAACCCGCGGCTGTCCAGGCCGTCCCAGAACCGCTCCCGCGGCCCGGTCCCGTAGAGCAGCGCGATCAGGGGTGCGCCCAGGGCCAGCGCGATGAAGAAGATCAGCACCGCTCCGCTGACCATCGCGGTCCGGTCGCGTTTCAGCCGCTGCCAGGCCAGCTGGCCGGGGGAGCGGCCGAGGAAGCGGGTCTCTGGCGTCGGCTCGGGGTCCAGCCCGGGCAGCGGGTCGGGTGTCGCAATCGCCGGCCCGGCGGTCTGCTGCGGGCTCGTCGCGCCGTCGCCCCGACTCATCGCACCTTCCTCATGCTCATCGCGCTGGCAGGTCCCCGCGCTGCCGGCGGCGGGCTGCGTGTGGTCCGTCAGCACGTTCCAGCGTGTGGTCGTGGTGTGGCGCCGCAGCCGCGGCGAAAACTTTCGCACGCTCACGATGCGCTGAAACCAACGGCTTGCAGCACGATAGCGGATCGCGTCAGCCTGCCGCCGACCACTAGGGAGGCGGGAATCCAGCGACGACGCGCGGATTAATGGTCACTACAAAAAGTCATTGCACGGGTACGGTGTGTCAGTGCGCGGCATCATTCTGGCCGGCGGCGCCGGCTCCCGGCTCTGGCCGGTCACCAAAGCGGTGTCGAAGCAGCTGATGCCAATCTTCGACAAGCCGATGATCTACTACCCGCTGTCGACGCTGCTGCTGGCGAACATCCGCGAGGTGCTGGTGATCACCACGCCGGAGGACGCCGGCCAGTTCCAGCGGCTGCTAGGTGACGGGTCGCAGTTCGGGATGGCGATCTCGTACGCCGTGCAGCCGAAGCCGGAGGGCCTGGCCCAGGCGTTCCACATCGGTGCCGACTTCGTCGGCGACCAGTCGGTCGCGCTGGCGCTCGGCGACAACATCTTCTACGGGCCCGGTCTCGGCCTGCACCTGTCCCGGTTCAACGACGTCGACGGCGGCGTCGTCTTCGCGTACCGGGTCGCCGACCCCACGGCGTACGGCGTGGTGGAGTTCGGCGCGGACGGCAAAGCGCTGTCGATCGAGGAGAAGCCGAAGCAGCCGAAGAGCAACTACGCGGTTCCCGGGCTGTACTTCTACTCCAGCGACGTGGTCGAGATCAGCAAGTCGATCAGGCCGTCCGCGCGTGGCGAGCTGGAGATCACCGCGGTGAATGACGTGTACCTGCACGACAAGCGGCTGCAGGTCGAGGTGCTGCCGCGCGGTACGGCCTGGCTCGACACCGGCACCTTCGACTCGCTGATGTCGGCCGCCGAGTTCGTCCGCGCGGTCGAGGAACGGCAGGGCCTCAAGATCGGCTGCCCGGAGGAGATCGCCTGGCGGCGCGGCTTCATCGACGACGACGGCCTGCGGGTCCGGGCCGAGCGGCTGGCCAAGTCCGGGTACGGCGACTATCTGCTGAGCCTGCTCGAGCATCCGTGACCGGGCCCGCGCGCCCTGTCGGCGCACGGCGTTAGGGTGGCGGGCGTGGAAGCGCCCCTCGCCCTGTATCGCCGGTACCGGCCGGACACGTTCGCCGAGGTGATCGGGCAGGACCACGTCACCGAGCCGCTGCGGAACGCGCTGTCGAACAACCGGGTCAACCACGCGTACCTGTTCTCCGGTCCGCGCGGCTGCGGGAAGACCACCAGCGCCCGGATCCTGGCCCGCGCGATCAACTGCGAGAAGGGCCCGCTCCCGGAGCCGTGCGGCGAGTGCCAGTCCTGCGAGGACCTGGCCCGCGGCGGGCCCGGCAGCATCGACGTGATCGAGATCGACGCCGCCTCGCACGGAGGTGTGGACGACGCCCGGGACCTGCGTGAGCGGGCCTTCTTCGCGCCGGTGCAGTCGCGGTTCAAGATCTACATCATCGACGAGGCGCACATGGTGACCACGCAGGGCTTCAACGCCTTGCTGAAGCTGGTCGAGGAGCCGCCGCCGCACCTCAAGTTCATCTTCGCCACCACCGAGCCGGACAAGGTGATCGGGACGATCCGGTCCCGCACGCACCACTACCCGTTCCGACTGGTGCCGCCGAAGGTGCTCGCGTCGTACCTGGCGCAGCTCTGCGAGGCCGAGGGGGTTGCGATCGAGCCGGCCGCGCTGCCGCTGGTGGTCCGCGCCGGAGCCGGCTCGGTGCGGGACTCGCTCAGCGTGCTGGACCAGCTGATCGGCGGCGCCGGGCCGGAGGGCGTGACCTATGCGCTGGCCGTGGCGCTGCTCGGGTTCACGCCCGACTCGCTGCTGGACGCGGTCGTCGACGGCTTCGCGGCACACGACAGTGCCGCGGTGTTCGGCGTGATCGACAAGGTGATCGAGACCGGCCAGGACCCGAAGCGGTTCGCCGAGGACCTGCTTCGCAGGCTGCGCGATCTCGTGATCGTGGCTGCGGTGCCGACGGCGATCTCTTCCGGGCTGATCGACGTCGCCGAGGACCAGGGCGA
>JBOGDL010000363.1:0-14700 GCA_050701815.1 Micromonosporaceae bacterium
GCTTCGGTCGATGATCAGCGACTCGCCACCGGCGGTGACCAGCTCATCCAGCTTGCCGAGATTACGGTGCACGTTCTGATCCCTGGCTCGTTGCACCAACGCCCTGAGGAACTGCTGCTGGTGCTCCATCCGGGCGTAATCGCCGTCCGGGAACTGTTTACGTTGCCGCAGGTAGTCCAGAGCCTCACGTCCCGTGAGCTTCTGGCAGCCCTTCTTGAACGTGCGGTGGGGCTTGTGAATCGAGGTGAACTGGTCTGTGCCCGGCGGCGTCTCCACGCACATTCGCACCCCGCCGAGAGCACGCACCACTTTGATGAAGCCCTGGAAGTTGATCACCGCGCCACTGTCGAACCGCACACCCATCAAGTTGGACAGCGTCTTGGCCAGCAGCCGGTAGCCGCCCGCGCCGTTCCCGCCGTACACAAACGCGGCGTTCAGCTTGTCCTCGCCGCCTTGGAAGTTCTTCGCAGCGGGGATGTCGACCAGCATGTCCCGGGAGAACGACAGCAGATAGCCACGATCGTGACTACGCGGCACGTGCAGCATCATGATGGTGTCGGCACGCCATCCCTTGCCTCCGTGCTTTTTACGGAAGTCCGAGCCCAGAAGCAGGATGTTCAGCGGACCATCGAGCGCGACTCGTCCCACGTTGTCTTTGCGCTGCTTGCCGGCTTCACCGAGCAGATTTTCGGTGGCAATTCGATCCGCGTACCGGTTGATCAGGAAGTTGGCGCCCACCAAGGCGCCGCTGGCCGCGATCGTCAAAACCGCGCCAAAGATCAGGCAGGTCCACGCCCACCAGGGAATTCGCGGACGATCACTGGCAGTTGCGGAGTCAGTTGAACGTTTCGGTTTCACGTCGCCTCCGAGGCACGGATGGCGGTCATTGCGATACCTGGTACCCAGGTGAACGATTGGTTAACAACTGGTTCCTCAAGTACACGCCGCGGCGTGGCCGAAGGATGCGAGGACGCTCCGATTGGTCCAGCCGCGCCGGTTCACGGCGCGACGCCCGCCACAGGGGCCGGATCGCACGCCAAGACCTGTAAGCGAGACACTGGGTTCGTGACGCGGGAATCCTGGGCAACCACCCCGGCGGTGCGTAAATCGATGCGGGCGAACCGGAGTCGCGACACCAGACCCGAGTTGGCGTTACGCCGTGCGCTGCACGCGATGGGGCTGCGATTTCGGGTGTGCGCCCGCCCGCTGCCCAAGGTGCGGAGAACCGCCGACGTGGTGTTCCGGCCCAGCCGCGTCGCGGTGGAGGTGCGGGGTTGCTTCTGGCACGGTTGCCCGCAGCACTACCGGGCCCCGTCCGCCAACGGCGGCTACTGGTCGGACAAGGTTGCCCGGAACCTGGCCCGGGATGCCGCGACCGAACAGACGTTCGACGAGGCGGGCTGGCAGCTCATCGCGATCTGGGAACACGAGGACGTGGCCGAAGCCGCCCGACGGATCTACACCGCGGTACGCGAGCGTCGCCCGCCCCGAAGCCGACCCAGCTCGGACGACGCCACGTCACCACGCTGAAGGCGCGCCCGCGCGGGCAACCCGCCGCGGCCCACGTCACATCGGGTTCACAAAGTCCGGGTGCTGCAGCGTCCAGGCGTCCAGAGTCTCGTTCTTGATCGCCTTGAAGAGCGCGGCGGACGTGTCAGGGACCAACTTCTGGTAGCTGATCTCGTTCATCATGTAGCTGCTCACTGGCACCCGGAGCGCGGTGAGGCTGTCGGGCTTGATGTTGCGCAGCGCCCAGCCGAGGTCGCTGACCGGGATGCTCTGGTCCAGCAGGAGTGACTCGCCCGCCGCCTTGACCAGGGACGGAATCCTGGTGGGGTTCGCGAAACCGTTCTCGACCGCCCGCTTCATGATCGCCTTGATCAACTGCTGCTGGTGCCGCATCCTCGCGAAGTTGCCATCCGGAAACTGCTTGCGCTGCCGCGAGTAGTCCAGCGCCTTCCTGGGAGAGAGCTTTTGGCAACCCTTCTTGAAGGTCCGGTACGGGCGATGGATCGACTGGAAGCTGTCAGCGCCATTCGGAGTCTCGACGCACATGTTCACGCCGCCCAACACGTTCACCGTCTTGAGGAAGCCGTCAAAGTCGATCACCGCGCCGGTGTCGAAGGTCAACCCGCTGAACTTCTGGATCGTGAGCGCCATCAGCTCGAACCCTTGCGCCACGCTGAAGTCACCCCCGTTGGGGTTGCGCCCCCCGTACGAGAAGGCGGCGTTCAACTTGTCCTGACCGCCGTTGAAACCAGCCTTATTGAAGGCCGGGATGTCCACCAACGTGTCCCGCTCGAACGCAATCAGGTACGCCCGGTCGTGGCTCCGCGGCACGTGCACCATGATGATCGTGTCCGACTGCCACGACGACCAGGTCTTCCGGCGGTCGGTGCCGAGCAGCAGCATGTTGATGGGGCCGTCCAGGGACACCCTGCCAGCGTTGGACTTCCTGGCGCCGCCAAGCAGATTTCCGGTGCCGACGTTGCTGGACAGATTCGCGAGCAACAGGTGTCCGCCGATCAGGACGCTTCCCGACGCGATCGTCAAGATGGCGCCGAGCCACACGCACAGCCGCGCCCACCTGGGCGCCTTCGCAGGCGTCCGGCGGGCTCGTGCTGGTGCGGCGTACGGCGCGGGACTGTACCTGCCCAACGGGTCACCTCAGCATGAACTCGGTCACGAGTGCGGGGTAACTGTACAGATTGCGCCCGTCACACAAGGTCCACACCGCACAAAACCGGCACGAAGGTGTACGTCGGTGGCGGCGCCGGCCCCTGAACAGGTGCCCGGCTAGCGGCCATAGCGTCACATCGGGTTGATGGCGTCCGGGTGCTTCAGCGTCCAGGCGTCGAGCTTCTCCTCCTTGATCGCTTCGAACAAGGAGGCCGACTTCTTCGGGACCAGCTTCTGGTAGGACGTCCTGTCCACACTGGCAGCCATCACGGGCACCTCGATGGCCGTGAGGCTGTCCGGCTTGATCTTGCGGAGGGTCCAGCCCAGTTGCGCGACGGGGATACTCTGGTCCAGCAAGAGCGACTTGCCCGCTGCCTTGACCAGCGACGGGATCTTGGTGGGGTTGGCGAACCCGGTCTCGATCGCCCGCTTCAGAATCGCCTTGATCAACTGCTGTTGATGCCGCATCCTCGCGAAGTCGCCACCACCGGGCTCGTCCACGAACTGGTAGCGCTGCCGCGAGTAGTCCAACGCCTCTGCCGGCGAGAGCTCCTGGCAGCCCTTCTTGAAGATGCGCTTCGGCGGGTGAATCGACTGGAAGGTCTTTTTGCCAGACGGGGTTTCGACGCACATCTTCACGCCGCCCAGCAGTTTCACAGTCCTCAGGAAACCCTCGAAGTCGATCGTGGCGCCGGTGTCGAACTGGATCCCACTGAAGTTCTGGATCGTGCGCGCCATCAGCTCGAACCCATGCGCGACGCTGAACTTCCCCCCGTTGGGGTTGCGCCCACCGTACGAGAAGGCGGCGTTCAGCTTGTCCTGACCGCCGTTGAAGCCAGCCTTCTTGAAGGCCGGGATGTCCACCAGGGTGTCCCGCTGGAACGAGATCAGATACGCACGGTCATGACTCTCTGGCACGTGGACCATCATGATCGTGTCCGACTGCCACGACGACCAGCCCTTCCGGCGGTCGGTGCCGAGCAGCAGCATGTTGATGGGGCCATCCAACGACACCCGGCCGCTATTGGATTTCCTGGCGCCGCCGAGCAAATTGTCGGTGCCCACGTTGCTGCTCAGGTTCGCGAGCAGCAGGTTGCCGCCTACCAGGACGCCCCCGGAGGCGAACATCAAGATGGCGCCAAACCACACGCACAGCCGCGCCCACAATGGAGCCTTGGGCGGCCCACCGGGTGTGCTGACTGGTGTGTCGTACGGCATTGGGCGGTGCCGGCCCAACAGCCCTCCTCCAACACGGAATTTCAGATCATGAGTGCGGACCACTGTACGGATCCCACTCCGGTTACGCGACTCCGACGATAGATGAACACGTATTGAAACAGGACTTGACCAGCACGTTACTTCTTCTGCGGGTTCGCCTTGATCCACGCCGCCAGTTCATCGTTCGCCACGGCCTCGAACAACGCTGATGCCTTCTTCTTGTCGGAGACCACCACGCTCTGGTTACCTCTCGTGCCGGTGCCCAGATTCGGCGTGGTCATGAACTTCAGATCCTTGCTGCGCAAGCTGCGGAACTGGATCGCCATCGACGCCAGCGAGAAGTCCTCGTCAACGGTCACCGCCTTGGTGGCGGCCCGGAGGAACTTGTCCATCTTGGTGGGGCTGGTGAACACGCCCGCAGATGTGGCCTTCTTCATCAGCGCCTTCACGAACTGCTGCTGGTGCTTCATCCGCGCGAAGTCGCCGGTCGGGAACTGGTAGCGCTGCCTGATGTAGTCAAGCGCCACGGTGCCGTTCATGTTCTGGCACCCCTTGTGGAAGGTGCGCTTCGGCTTGTGAATCGAATTGAAGGAGTTCTTGCCCGGCGGCATCTCCGGGCACATCCTGACCCCACCCACGGCGTCGACCATCTTCTTGAAGCCGAAGAAGTCGACGATCGCGACGTGGTCAACCCGTACCCCGGTGTAGTTCTCCACGGTCTGCACCATCAACGGTGGGCCACCCCATGAGTACGCGGCGTTCAGCTTGGCGTCAGTGCCGCTGTACTCGCTGCGGGGGCTCTCCGGCACGTGCACGTACAGGTCGCGAGGCATCGAGATGAAGTACGCCTTCTCGTGGTCCGACGGCACGTGCAACAAGATGATGGTGTCGGTGCGCCACTTGCCGGCATCCTGCTTCGCGCTCGGGTCCCGCGAGTCAGAGCCCAACATCAGGATGTTGAGCGGGCCGTCGACCTTCTTCTCGGGCCGGTTGTCGGGGATGTCGGCGAAGGCGTTCGTACGGCGCATGTCGTCATTCAGCGAGCTCATGTACGCCCACGCACCGACCCCCGCCAGCACCAGCAGCACCGCTAGCAGGCCCGCGGTCACACCCAGGATCCGACCCCACCGGGGCCTGGGCTTGCCGCCGCGGTAGCCACCGCCGTACCCGCCCGGGCCACCGCCGCCAGGGCCACGACCACCACCGCCGGGGCCGTAGCCACCCCCACCGGGGCCGTAGCCACCGCCGCCAGGGCCGGGGGGCGGGGCGCCAACCGATGCCCGGCCGCTGACTGGGCCAGGTCTAGCGCCCTGTTGGTAGCCACCCTGGTGCGCAGCAGGATAGCCCCCCGGGTTGACAGATGCACGGCCACTCGATCGCGGAGCTGACATGGGTCCAGGGTAGAGATGGCGGTCGACAGCTTGGCGCCGGGTTCACCCAAACTTTCTCAGTTGCCCCAAAAGTCCACCCGACGTGTACAGCCGAACACACCAACTTCCGCCCGGCGGGGCCGTCAGCCCGGCGGGCCCGTCAGCCCAGCGACGCTGTCAGCCCAGCGACGCTGTCAGCCGATGCCCAGGTGGCGGGAGAAGTACTCGATGGTGCGGCGTAGGCCCACCTCAGGCGGGACGTGAGGCTCGTACCCCAACTGGGTGCGGGCGTACGTGAGATCCGGCCTGCGCACGCTGGGGTCGTCTGCAGGCCGGGGCACGTACGTCAGCTCCGATGTCGAACCTGCCAGCTCCGTGGTGAGCGTCGCCAGGTCCCGCATCGAAATCTCGTGCTCGGTGCCGCAGTTGATCGGCTCGGACACGCCGGAGTCGAGCACCAGCAGGATGCCTCGGATCAGGTCGTCGACGTAGCAGATCGAACGGGTCTGGGAACCGTCTCCAGCCACGGTGAGCGGCTCACCACGCAAGGCCTGGCAGATGAAGGTCGGGATGGCCCGGCCATCGTCCGGCCGCATCCTCGGCCCGTACGTGTTGAAGATCCGCACAATTCCGGTGTCCACGCCGTGCCGCCGGTGATACGCCATGCTCGCGGCCTCGCTGAAACGCTTCGCCTCGTCGTAGACGCTTCGCACGCCCACCGGGTTCACATTGCCCCAGTACGACTCCGGCTGCGGATGCACCTGCGGGTCGCCGTACACCTCAGAGGTGGACGCGAAGAGGAACCTGGCCCCATCGACCTTGGCCCGCTCCAAGCAGTGGAAGGTGCCGAGCGAGTCGACTTTCAGAATCTCCAGAGGCAGCTTCGCGAAGTCAGTGGGACTCGCGGGGCAGGCGAAGTGCAGCACCGCGTCGAACGGCTCCGCGAGCGCCGGAACGTCTGGCAGACCCTCCGAAACATCCGCCTCCACCAGCGCGAACCGTGGGTTGGCGCGAAGGTGGTCGACGTTCTCCTTCCCGCCAGTGACCAGATTGTCGAGGGCGACCACGGCACAACCGCGGGCGATCAACGCGTCGGCCAGATGCGAGCCGACGAAGCCCGCCCCTCCGGTCACCAACACCCGGTGACCCTCGCCGAACCGCTGCGGGATTGAGGCCATAACGCGTGAGCCTACCCAGCAACCGGTTCCACCTGCTCGTCGGCCGCAACCACTGCGATCTAGGTAACCCGGACTGCGTACCAGGCACTGTCGGCCCTACCGCAGTTCCCGGTACCGCCCACGGTGATAGAGCAAAGGCGAGGTGCGCTCACCCAGCACCACGTGATCGACGACCGCCTCCACCAGCTGCCCCCAACCAGCGGACCGCGCCTCCACGAACTTGCACCCGGCCCAGGTGGAGACGTCAGCGAGCACAGGCCCCCAGGTGGTGTCGCGCCATCGCTCGCCGCCGCGGAACAGCCCTCCGGGCGCGGGTGCGGCGCCAGCGAAGCGGTCGGCGAGCTGTTGATGCCGGGGCGTCAGGGCCTGGACCGTGAACACCCGGGCCTCACGAATCGCCTGGTAAAGATCAGACTCCGGGTCCAGCACGCCAAACACCCGACTCGGATCGCCCTCGACCACCATCGCGGACGCGACTGTCAGCCCCGCCGTCGGAGCGTCCAGACCGCCCGGGGCCGTCCAGAGCGTGACTTGCGCCGCGAGACTGCCCCGCAGTTGACGGCTAGGGCTTCGATCAGGCACGGGGGTGAGGAACGGGTGACTGGTGTGGATCTTGGCTCCAGGGCGGATTCGCATCACCTTCCTGATGCTGCCACTGGAAAACGACTCGCGCGCCACTCTCAATAAACTGCGCGTCGCAGGACATGGTTACCCTCCCCGCCCATCAGACGCCGTTGAGTGAACATTCCTCTGTACGCCCGGCGCCGCCAGCGACGCCCGATCCAGCCCACGAGCGGGCTCCAGCGTCGGCGAGATAAATCGTTTGCGGCGCACGCCAATCCCTGTGAGGGTGACCCTCACGAGATCGAGCCGTGGGTTCCGCGGCGAGCGAGAAGGGAGGTCGACCAGTGCGTACGCCTGCGTGGTCGGCATGCCCCGACCTCTACTCGCCTCCCACCGGCTGACCCCGACGCTGGGTGGGAATGATCTACGGAGAACCCACCACATGCGTGAACGTGACTCGTACCCGATCTCTCGGCGGCCTGGCAAACAACGCTGGGACGACGATGATGAAACCCGCCAATCCAGAACAGCCAAGCGGCTACCCGCCGAAGACCTCCACGACGCCGTCGACGGCCTGCCTTCGGGCGACCGCTGGTCAGTGTGGGACGTGTCAACCGCCGGCGAGCGCGGCCCGGAGCCGCACCCCTCCTGGCTGATCACCGACCTGGGGGCGGTCGACACCGAATTGGGCATGCTCAAGACCGGCAAAGAAGCCGACGTGATCCTGCTGGAGCGAGCCGTGCCCGGAACGGACCGGGCATGCCTGCTGGCCAGCAAGCGTTACCGCAGCTCCGAGCATCGAATGTTCCATCGTGACTCCGGATACCTGGAGGGACGGCGGACCCGCCGCTCCCGCGACGCCCGAGCGGTCGCGAAACGCACCCAGTACGGCCGCCAGGCGATCGCCGGCCAGTGGGCCAACGCCGAATTCGCCGCGCTGTGCCTGCTCCACCAGAACGGGGCGCCGGTGCCGTACCCGGTGCAGATCATCGGCACCGAGTTGCTGCTCGAGTTCATCGGCGACCCGGACGGCTCCGCCGCGCCGCGACTGGCCCAGCTGCGGCCCGATCCCGGGGAGCTGACCGACCTGTGGGAGCAACTCGTGCAGGCGCTGGTGACGCTGGCTCAGTTGGGTCTGGCTCACGGCGACCTGTCGCCGTACAACATTCTGGTTGATCACGGTCGACTGGTGCTGATCGATGTGCCTCAGATCGTGGATGTGGTCGCCAACCCTCAGGGGCCGACGTTCCTGGACCGCGACGCGACCGTGGTGGCGAACTGGTTCGCGGCTCGGGGGCTGCCCGGCACTGACGCGTTGCCGGCCCTACTACGCAAGGAAGCCGGGCTGCACTAGCAACTCGGCACGGGGAGGCGCAGCGCTGGCGCCGTCAGTACGCGCCGGTGCTGCGCAACACCGCGTTCAAGGTGCGCCAGAGGATCACCAGGTCGAACGTGAGAGACCAGTTGTCCACGTAGTAGAGGTCGAGGCGCACCGCGTCGTCCCAGGACAGGTCGGAGCGGCCGGAGACCTGCCACAAGCCGGTGATGCCGGGGCGCACCAGCAGCCGGCGCCGGACGTCGCCCAGGAAGTCCCCGTCCTCGGCGGGCAGCGGACGCGGCCCCACCAGAGACATCTCGCCCTTCAACACGTTGATCAGCTGCGGCAGCTCGTCGATCGAGGTACGCCGGAGCCAACGTCCGATCGGTGTCACCCGAGGGTCGTCTTTGATCTTGAAGAGGAGACCGTCGGTCTCGTTCTGGTCCACCAGCTGAGCCAGACGTTCCTCGGCGTCGATATACATGGTGCGGAACTTCCACACCCAGAACTTCTTGCCTTCGCGACCCACCCGAGCCTGCCGGAACATCACCGGGCCAGGGCTGGAGCTGCGGATCAACAGCGCGGTCACCAGCAGCACCGGCGAGAGCAGCAGCAACCCGGTGGCGGCGGCGACCCGGTCCATCAGGTTCTTCATCAGCCAGCCGAGGCCGGAGATCTTCGGCTCCTCCACGTGCAGCAGCGGGAGCCCTTCCACGGGACGGATGTGGACCCGTGGACCTGCGATGTCGGTCAGCTGTGGCGCCACCACCAGGTCGACGCCGGTGCCTTCAAGCTGCCACGCGAGGCGCCGCAGGTCGGTGGCGTTCGACCCGGCGGACCCGCACACCGCGATGGTGTCGGCGCCGAGGTCACGTACCAACTGAACCGGGTTTCGATCCCGGCCCGTGAACAGCGGCAACGGACTCGCCGCCCCCCGCGCCGCGGCCCTGCCTTGAGTCAGGTAGATGGCGATCGGGGTCAAACCCGCGAACGGGTTGCGCGCCACCACCGCGTTCACTTCGAGCGCGTCCTGCAGCGAGCCCACCAGCAGCATCCGGTGCACACCCACCCCGCCGCGACGGAACAGGTGCAGCACCCGGCGCGCGATGTACCGCGTGACCAGCAGCAGGAACAGCGCCGCGAGCAGAACGGTGGCGGTGGCGACCCGGGAGACGTTCGCCTTCAGGGTCAAGGTGAGGAACGAGACCACCGCGACCACCGTCAGCGAGGCCCTGACCAGGCGTTTGAACTCGTCGGTGCCGAGACCGAGGTAGCGCCGGTCGTACCCTCCGTGCCCCCAGATCGCGGTCACCCAACCGAGCGGGAGCAGCACCAGACCGATCAGGTAGACCTCGTTGATCGAGTCGAAGCCGGCCTCGGGGTGCGGTGTCTCCGAAATCGCCAGCAGGCCGGCGCCTGCGGCCGACAAGAAGTCGGTGATGAGCAGGATGACGGCGTACGGCCGATGCCATCGGGATATCCGGCGGTGTTGCCGGAACAATCCCGACCTGGTGACGCCTTTCGCAACGGGGATCGCCCGGGTGTCGATCCCCGCCGGTCGGGGCCGAGGACGACGCCTCGCCCGATCCTTGTTGGGGTCGGTTGCCGGGCGCTGCAGGCTCACGGTCACCGCGTTGCGTCCTCCAGGGTCACGATGTGCGGATTCATCCGCCGCCCGCTTCAGCGGCGTGTCGCCCCGCTCGTCCTGCCGTTGTTGATCATCCATACCGGGACCGCCGCAACAGTGGCGTGGCCACTCGTGACTGGGAGCGACCCTCGCTCACGATTTCAACAGTGTGACATGCAACCGTGGTTACCCAGTGGCGACCGGCCGACACTAATCGGTCCCGGTACGCCCTGTCGAGTCCGGATTTCCCGAGGATACGAGGACGGATCCGAGCGACTCTTCGAGGTTGCCCGCAGGTAGCTGGCACCAACCAGGCGAGCCTCGTCACAGGGCGCGTCAAGTAGACCATGGCAACCAGCTCAGCGCAGCAGTCTTGACATACGCCGATCAGCCAAAGCGCGACCATCGGTCTGACAGGTGGGGCAGTACTGCAGGCTGGAGTCGCTGAATGACACCTCGCGCACCACGTCGCCGCACACCGGGCACGGCATCCCCCGACGCGCGTGCACCCGCAGACCTGAGCGCTTCTCCCCTTTGAGCGTGGCCGAGCCTTGCCCGACGGAACGCGCGATCGCATCGTCGAGCACGTCGTGAATCGCGCGCCCCAGCCGGGCGACCGTTTCGTCGGTCAGCCGGTCCGCGCGAGCGAACGGGGACAGCTTCGCGGTGTGCAAAATCTCGTCACTGTACGCGTTGCCGATGCCCGCCAGCACCGTCTGATCCGTCAGCACGCCCTTCAGCTGCGCCCGGCGCCCCCGAACCCGGTCAGCCAGCTGCTCAGGCTCCAGCGTGAGGGGGTCAGGGCCCAACCGAGCCACACCCGGCACCTGCGCTGGGGCACGTACCAGGTAGCAGGCGAGGCGTTTCTGGGTGCCCGCCTCAGTCAGCTCGAACCCGGAGCTGTCATCCAGCCGCAGCCGCAACGCCAACGGGCCCCGACCCGGCTTGGCTGGCCGGGGCGAGAGCTCCTCCCGATAGGTGAGCCACCCCGCCCGCGCCAGGTGCATGATCAAGTGCATCTCGTCGGCTGGGTCGCCCGGGCCTGCCTGGGCTGTGCCGCCTGGCCCCGGCTGGAAGGTCACGTCGAGGAACTTGCCGTGCCGGCCGGCCCCGGTCACGGCGGCCCCGGCGAGCGCGGACGGCGCCGGATCGTACGTCTTGAGCACGCTGATCGCCGCGATTTCGACAGCCCGTACCGTACGCCCGACCGCGCGCTCGCGCAGGTACGCGGCGAGAGCCTCGACCTCTGGCAACTCCGGCACAGCACCAGTGTGCCCTAGCTGTCAGGGGACCGCGCCCCCAAGCCAAACGGCGCCGTCAGCGGCCGCTCCACGCCTGGGCATGGCACCGTCACCGGACCGCCTTCACGCTGGACCCAACGGCTTCAGCGGACCGTGCGCCCAGCGGGTTTCGGGTTCGATGCCAGATCCACACCTCGCCTGCGAAAACCAGCATCCACAGCGGGGTGGTGCCGACCAGCTCGTCTTCGGAGATCAGGCTGGCGCCGGCCGCCAACGTCACCACCGTGACCCACATCGGGGCGCCGTTGCGGGTGGCCCGCCGCAACACCACCAGCCCGCCGATGATGATGATCGTGAGCCCCACCGCGCCGCCTCGGCGGAGCGCCCCCACCAGAACGTTGTCGGCGCTGAGCTCGGGCTGGGTGTGATACCGCTGGTGGCTCGGGTCGCGGTGCCGCAGGATTTCGCCGCGGGGGTAGTCGGCGTTGCCGAACACCTTCTCTGCGGTGCTGTCCCGGCCGAAGTCGGCCAGGATCATCCCCCAGATCTCGATTCGGCCCGACAGCGCGGCGTTCATGTCACGGCCGGCGTCCGCTGAGACGGCGCGCCGGTCCCGGTCATTGTGGTAGCGGTCCTTGAAGAGCATGTCGCTGCCGCCGGCGGCGACGAAGACCAGCAGGGTGGCCGCCAACGGGATCAGGGCGCGCGCCCATGCCCGCGCCGCCGTGCCGCGCTGCGCGGGATCGCGTGGCGCGGGATCGCGTGGCGCGGGGTCCGCGATCGAATCCGCGTCGCTTCCCAGCAGCCCGTCGCGGCGCAGGTGCAGCACCGCGTACGCCACCGACGCGACCCCGGCCATCAGCAGCGAGGTACGCGAGTCCGCGATGTACAGCAGCAGCATCGCGTTGCCGAGCACGCCCCATCGCAGCCAGGCAGCGAATCGGGAGTCAGCCCCGATCCGGATCGCGGCCAGCAGCGCCGTCATCGCGATGAAATTCGGGTGGTACACCAACCAGGGCCCACCCCAGAACCGGCTCGATTGGGCGAACCCCCACGCGCTGTCAGAGGTGTGCCGATCGCCGGTCTCGAACACGTACTGGGCGCCGAGCACCAGGAGGGCCGCGTGACAGATCAGCAGCCCCGCCGCGATTCCGACGGAGATGTCCACCCCACGCTTACGCACCGTGGTGAACACCAGCAACGCCGTCAGGATCGCGAAGCCGCCGTACACCACGCGGCCGGCGAAGACGCCCTCGCGTACCAGCCACAACGCGCTGATCGCCCCACACGCCCAGAGCGAGACCGCCAGCCAGAACCCACCCAGCTGCGCCAACTCGCGCCAGTCCCGCCACCAGGGATAGGTCCACCACGCGACCAGGGCTCCGACGGCGGCCGTGATGGCCCAGACATAGAGCGGCTCCTCAAGCCAAGTCCACGCCATCATCGCCGCGACCGGGATGCCGATCCCCAGCAGCAGACCTTCCCGGCTCTTGCCGGGGACTGACACGGCGAGGTAGAGGACGCCCGCCCCGATCAACACCGCCACCGCGGCGCCGAGGCCGCGTAACGGATCTGATTGCAGCCCCCACCACAGCCCGACCGTCACCGCCGTGACGGCCGCGACGCCGAGGCCGGCTGTCTTCAACCGGGGCGATAGCGCCACCACAGCAGGTGGCGCCCCTAGGTCGACCACGAGCAAACGCCCCCCTGTGATGGTCGTGAAGCCCGAGCGTCATGCGACGATCCTCAATGCCTGGTCACGGTGCGTTGCACCGGCAATCGGGGCGCGGGCACGATGCAGATTCTCGCGCAGGTACGGTGACTGAGGGCACAACCAGGACGGGCTGCCCTGTCACCGGGCCCAAGCCGCAGTAAACCCGAGTGACACGGCGTTAGCAGCAGAAAAGCGAAACGCCGACCATAAGGGTCTGGCAGATCCGGGCGAAAAAGGCCAAACAGGAGCATGAGCGGTGCAGCACACCCGTACTCGTAATGCAGCTTTCTCGCGTAGAAGCGCGTCCACACCCGTCAAGGGCCGCCGATGAAGGTCGTCGTCGCCCATAACCGGTACGTCTCCGCACAGCCGTCAGGCGAGAACACCGTGGTCGACTCGGAGCTCGCGATGCTGGCTGAGGCGGGGGTGGAGGTGCTGCCGTTCCAGCGCACCTCGGATGAGATCCCGAACCTGCCGACGTCTGAGAAGGCGATGCTGCCGGTGTCGCCGATCTACGCTCGGCGGGCGCAACGGGAGCTCTCCGAGCTGCTGCGACGCGAGCGGCCGGACGTGGTGCACCTGCACAACCCGTACCCGCTGCTGTCGCCGTGGGTGATCCGCACCGCGCACGCCCATCGGGTGCCGGTGGTGCACACGGTGCACAACTTCCGCCAGGTCTGCGTCGCCGGGGTCTACTACCGGGACGGCCAGCCCTGTTTCGACTGCCGGGGCAAGGCGTACCCGTACCCGGCGATCCAGCACGGTTGCTACCGCGGGTCTCGGGCGCAGAGCGTGGTGATGGCGACGGCGCTCACCGCACACCGGGGCACCTGGCGTTCGGTGGACCGCTACATCGCCCTGACCACCGCGATGGCCGCGCACCTGCGTGACTACGGCATCGGCGATCAGCAGATCACGGTGAAACCGAACAGCCTTCCGGACCCGGGTCCCCACAACGTGGCAGGCGACGGCTTCGCGTACGTGGGGCGGCTCACCGAGGAGAAGGGGCTGGGCCTGCTGTTGGACGCCTGGCGCCGGCACCCGGTGGGCGCGCTCGGGCCGCTCACCATCATCGGCGACGGGCCGTTGCGCGAGCAGGTGGCCGCCGCGGCGGCGGCACGTGACGACATCACGTACCGGGGGCAGGTGCCCCATCCCGCGGTGCTGGATGCGATGCGCGCCGCGTCCGCGCTGATCACCCCGTCCACCTGGGACGAGGTGTGCCCGATGGTGGTGGTCGAGGCGCTGGCCAACGCCCGCCCGGCGTTGGTGACTGACAAGGGTGGGCTGCCGTTCCTGGTGGGCGCCGCGCCCGGAGCCGGCGGCGGTGCTGGCGACAACCCGCAGGCTGCGGGTTGGGTCAGCGAGCCGACCGTGGACGCGCTGGCCACGGCGCTGGGCCAGGCCCGGCAGCAGGCCGCGGGGTTGGCCGAGACCGCGCGACGGCGCTACCTGGCCGCCTTCTCGCCCGAGGTGATCAGCTCCCAGCTGCTCAAGATCTACAGCGAGCTCGCCGGCTCCCGCGCTGGCTGAACCACCCTCCGGGCCGCTCTCCGGCCCGCGCCAGCAGGGGCCACAACGGTGGTGCTCACAATGCCACGGTCTGGCGGATCGGGCGTACTTCCCGAAGCGCCCGGCGGTAGTGCAGGTACGCGACCATGCCGCCCACGGCGGCGCCGAGCACCATCCCCCAGGCGGCGCCACGGACTCCCGCGAGCACGGCCCCGGTCAAGCTGGCGGGGAGGATCGCGGCGGCGAAGGCGGCGTACTGCAGGAAGGCTCGACGGGCCT
>JBOGDL010000364.1:0-7620 GCA_050701815.1 Micromonosporaceae bacterium
CTGATGCTCGCGACGGGCGCCCTCGCCGCCGCGGGCACGGGTGTGCTGACGGACAGCCTGGTGATCCAGGTGCTGGTGTTCGCTGGTGTGTCCACGTTGACGGTGGGGTTTGTCCGGCCGTTTCTCAAAAAACGGATGTTGCGGCGCAGACATCACAGCGGTCCGCTCAGCGTCGCCGAGATCGAAGGCTCGAGCGCGGTGGTGTTGGAGCGGGTCGACACCGATGGCGGTCTGGTGAACGTGCAGGGTGACCACTGGACGGCGCGGCCGTTCGACGAGACCCAGGTGATGGAGCCGGGAGACCGGGTCAAGGTAGTGCAGGTCAAGGGCGCCACGGCGCTGGTGTGGAAGGACGTGTAGGGGTGGAAACCGTCGTCGGGGTGCTACTGCTGGTGCTGGTGGGCGTGGTGTTGGTCGTGCTCGCCAAGGCGATCCGGATCGTGCCGGAGCAGCAGGTGTTCATCATCGAGCGGCTGGGTCAGTTCCAACGGGCGTTGCGTCCCGGTCCCAGGCTGCTGGTGCCATTTGTCGACCGGGTGCGCGAGAAGGTGGACCTGCGCGAGCAGGTGTTCACCTCGCACCCGCAGCCCGTGATCACGTCGGACAACCTGGTCGTCTCCATCGACACCGTCCTCTATTACGTGGTCACCGACCCCCGGCTGGCCACGTACGCCATCCACAACTTCCTGCAGGCGATCGAGCAGCTCACCGTGACCACGCTTCGGAACGTGATCGGCTCGCTCGACCTGGAGCGTGCCCTCACCAGTCGGGACGACATCAACCGGCAGCTACGGGGGGTGCTCGACGACACCACCGGCAAGTGGGGCATCCGGGTGACCCGGGTGGAGATCAAGGCGATCGAGCCGCCGCCCAGCGTGCGGGACTCGATGGAGAAGCAGATGCGTGCCGAGCGCGACCGTCGTGCCGCGATCCTGCAGGCCGAGGGTCACAAGCAGTCCCAGATCCTCACCGCCGAGGGTGACAAGCAGGCCGCGATTCTGCGGGCCCAAGGCGCCCGGGAGGCGCGGGTGCTGCACGCCGAGGGCGAGGCGAAAGCGGTACGCACCGTCGCGGACGCGATCCACCGCGCCAACCCGGACCCGAAGCTGCTGGCGTACCAGTACGTGCAGGCGCTGCCACAGATCGCCAACGGTCAGGCGAACAAGCTGTGGATCGTCCCGTCCGAGATCACCAGGGCGCTGGAGGGTCTCGGCGGCGTGATCGGCCGGTTGCAGGAGCAGCCGTCGGAGCCGACGGTGAGCGGCGAGGAGTCCGAGGAGATCGCGGCGATCGCGCAGGAGGCGCGGGCGGCTGCCCAGGATGCCGAGCGGGAGGCGCAGAGCGCGGTGCGGGCGGCCGAACAGGCGACGCCTCCCGGCCCTGGCTCGACCCCAGGCGGCGGCGCCCCGGCTGTCGGAGCGGGCGGGGCCCCGGCGGCGGGCGGTGGCGGGGTCCCGGCCGCTGGCGGCCAGCAAGCCCCGGGGCAGAGCAACCTGCCGTTGGAGACTGGCAGCGTGCCCCCGGAGCTGGGCAGGCCCGGGCCGGACGGCGAGCCTCCCGAGCAGGGCGGGGCGCGGCCGTCCTGACGCCTCACCTGGCGTTGTTGATCACCGATCCTGACGATGCCCGGATCGCTGACTATCGAGCGTTGACCGACGTGGCGCTCCGGACCCAGTTCGAACCACCGCATGGGCTCTTCATCGCAGAGGGTGAGCTGGTGCTGCGGCGCGCGCTGCGTGCCGGCTACCGGATGCGTTCGGCCTTGGTGGACGCCAAGCGGGTCGACCGGGTTACTGAATTGCTCGCCGCTGCGCCCGCCGCCGAGCCAGGCGCCGCCGGCGCGCCGGTGTACGCGGCTGAGCCTCAGGTGCTGGAAGCGGTCACCGGGTTCCACGTCCACCGGGGAGTGTTGGCTTCGTTTCACCGCCCGCCACCGGCGAAGCCGGCGGATGTGATCGCCGGCGCCGAGCGGTTGGCGGTGCTGGAGGACGTGAACAACCACACCAACGTGGGCGCCATCTTCCGGGCGGCGGCGGGTATGGGCGTGGACGCCATGCTGCTGTCGCCCTCGTGCGCCGATCCGCTGTATCGACGCAGTGTGCGGGTCAGCATGGGTGAGGTGTTCGCGCTGCCGTACGCGCGGCTGGAGGAGTGGCCCGCCGGGCTGAGCCAGGTTCGGGACGCGGGTTTCACGGTGATCGCGCTGACGCCGGCGCCCGACGCCGTGCCGATCGACGAGCTTCCCCCAGCCGTACGGCGTCGGCCCGCGCTGCTGCTCGGGGCCGAGGGTGCGGGCCTGTCGCCGCGAGCGCTGGCCGAGAGCGCGGTGCGCACACAGATCCCGATGCGCCGTCGGGTCGACTCGCTCAACGTGGCGGCGGCGGCCGCGGTCGCGTTCTGGGAGCTGCGGCCACGATAAGCGAGGGTGGGGGCTGCGCGGCCGGGCGGTCACTGCGGGCGCTGGGGTTGCGTGGTCCGGCGGCGCGGCGGGAGCAGGCGCTGGGCCGGCGGCGCGGTTCACCGCAGACCGGCGTCGCGCACTTTCAGGGCGACGTGCACCCGGTTGTCGGTGTCGAGCTTGGCGAAGATCCGGGTCACGTTCGCCTTCACGGTCGCCACGCTCATGTGAAGGCGTTCGGCGATCTCGGCGTTCGAGCTGCCTCGGGCCACCTCGATCGCGACTTCACGTTCGCGTCCGGTGAGCCTGGCCAGCTCCCGTTGCGCCGCCGGACGCCGCGGCTCGTGCCCGCCCGTGGCGGCGGCGATCACCTGTCGGGCCACGCTCGGCGAGAGCACCGGGTCGCCCGTGGCCACGGCGCGGATCGCCTCGATCATCTTCGGTGGCGGTGTGTCTTTCAGCAGGAAGCCACAGGAGCCGAGGTGCAACGCCCGCAGCACCATGTCGTCGGCGTCGAACGTGGTGAGCACCAGGATCCGGGGCGGGTCCGGCTGTTTGAGCAGCAGCTCGGTGGTGGTCAGCCCATCCTGGCGCGGCATCCGGATGTCCATCAGCACCACGTCGGGCCTGCGATCCCGGATCACCTCCATGGCCTCCCGCCCGTCCCCGGCTTCGCCGACCAGGTCCAGGTCAGGCTCACCGCCGAGAATCAGACGCAGCCCGGTGCGCACCATCGGGTCGTCGTCCACGATCACCAACCGCGTCACGTGGCCTCCCATGGCAAGTGGGCGTCGAGGACGAAGTGCCCGTCCCTGACGGTGTGGCGCAACGCGCCACCCGCCATCCGGGTCCGTTCCGCCAGGCCGACCAGGCCGAGCCGGCCGCCGGGTCCAGCGGATCCTGCTGGGGCCGGGTTGCGCACGGTGATCCGCAGACCCTGCCCGGGCCGTCCGCCCAGCTCCGCCACCACCCGGCTACCCGGAGCGTGCTTTCGGGCGTTGGTGAGCGCCTCCTGCACAATCCGGTACGCATGTCGCCCGGTCTGCGACGGCAACAGCTCTCGGTCGTCGATGGTGTCCTTCACCTCGATCTGCTGACCGGCGGCGCGCACCTCGTCGAACAACGCGTCCACGTGGCCAAGGCTCGGCTGCGGCGCCTCCACACCGCCGTCGCTTCGCAGGGTGCCGAGCACGGCACGCAGCTCGTTGAGGGACTGGTGCGCGTTCTCCTGAATCGCCAACGCCGTGGTGCGGGTCTCCTCCGGGGAGAGGTCGGCACGGTACGCCAAGCCTCCCGCCAGCATCGACAGCAGCGAGAGCCGGTGCGCCAGCACGTCATGCATCTCGAAGGCGATCCTGGAACGCTCGGCCAACTTGGCCTGCTCGACCCGCTGCACCTGCTCGCGCTCCGCGGCGCGCCGCGCTCTGCGCTCGGAGGCGGCCAGGTCGCGGCGCCCCCGTAGGTAGAGGCCGAAGACAGTCAGGCCGCCGAGAATGGCGGTCCCGGTCACCAGGGAGACCACGGTGGTCTGGTTGAACCCTCCCCAACTGGAGCGCGCCGCCAGGCACAGCCAGGACACGGACCCGAGGGCGATGATCTGGCGTGGTCGCCGGTGGGTGCACAAGGACACGTACGCGACCTGGGCCGGGCCCGTCGCTGTCGTGGAGCCTGCCGTGAGCAGCGCGGTGGCCAGCGCGATCTGCCACGGCCAGCGTCGCCGCCATCCCATCAGGATCAACCCGATCAGCGCGAGCCCGACGTCGAGCAGCGCGGGCGTGAGCCGGCTGCCGTCCCGAGCCACGACCGCGACCCAGACGATCCCGTAGAACAGCATCGGCAGCACGGCGCACAGGTAGCGCAGCGCGACGTCCAGCTGGTCCAGGGGTGGCTGGTTCTCGCTCTGGTCGGGCACAGCCCGCAGCTTAAAGAGCCCGGCGCCCTTCGCCTAGCGACCTGGGTCTATGTCCGCGCAGCCGATGGTTGGCAGGCGCCCGGAAGGGAGTAGTCCCACGCTCGGCAGCGCTCGACCTGGGGGTGATGAATCGTGGGGCCGGATTCGCTGGACTGGGTCCATGATTGAGTTCACTCAGCTCAGCAAGCGCTTCAAGCAGGTGAAGGCGCTCGACGAGGTGTCGTTCACAGTGCCGCCGGGGACTGTCACCGGCTTCCTCGGACCGAACGGCGCGGGCAAATCGACGGCGATGCGCATCCTGGTCGGGCTGGCGCGTTCCAGCTCCGGCTCTGCCACCGTCTTGGGGCGCCCGTACGCGGAGCTTGACTGCCCGGCCTGGCAGGTCGGCACGCTCCTCGATGCCAGCGCGCAGCACCCCGGACGCACCGGGCGGGAAATCTTGACCCTGGGCGCGATGACCCTGGGGCTGCCGAGGTCACGGGTGGGCGAGATCCTCGATCTGGTGGGCCTCAGCAGCCGGGAGAGCCGGCGTGCGGTCGGCGGCTACTCGTTGGGAATGAGGCAGCGCCTGGGCATCGGCCACGCGCTGCTGGGCAGACCCAAGGCGTTGATCCTGGACGAGCCCGGCAACGGCCTCGACCCTCAGGGCATCCAGTGGATGCGGGGGCTGCTGCGCGGCCTCGCCGACTCAGGATGCTCGGTGCTGCTCAGCTCCCACCTGTTGCATGAGGTGGAGCAGGTGGCGGACCAGATCGTGGTGATCGGACACGGTCGGGTGCTGATCCAGGGCGCCGTCGACGAGCTGAACGCAGGTCGGAGCCTGGAGCAGACATTTCTCGAGTTGACCGCGCACGCCGACCGGAGCGCGGCATGAGCGTGCGCGGCAGACCCATCACCGACGAGACCATGAGGATGGACATGAGCCACGCCCCTGCCGGTTCCGCCGGGACCTGTGCCCCAGCAGCCGCGGTTGACGCGGGTGCGCCGATTCCGTTCGCGCGCCTGCTGGCGGTGGAGACCCGCAAACTCTTCGACACCCGTAGCGGCATGATCCTGTCCGCCGTGCTGGTGGCGCTGACCATCGCGGCGATCACAGGTCGCGGTGTGGTGGCGGGCCCGGATTTCGGGCTGTTGATCGGGACCGCTGGAATCGGGCACGGGATCGTGCTCCCGGTGCTCGGCATCCTGACGGTGACCAACGAGTGGAGCCACCGGACCGCGCTGGTCACGTACGCGTTGGAGCCCCGACGTGGGCGGGTGCTGGCAGCCAAGTGCCTGCCGCCTTTGCTCGCCGCGGTGCTGGCGTCGGGGTTGGCGATGGCGGTCGCGGCCCCGATCACAGCCGTGACGGCCGAGTTGCAGCAGGCGCCGCCGAACTGGGATGTGTCAGTGTGGCCGCTGCTGGGCTGGACCGCGACGAACGTGCTGCTGGTGGCGACCGGGCTGGCCGTGGGGATGCTGCTGCTGAACGCGCCGGCCGCGATCGTGCTCTGCATGACCACCCCGATTCTCTGGGCGTTGATCAGCAAGCTGGGCGCGGCGGGTGAGTTCTCAGCCAGGTGGTTGGACCTGAACACCAACTCCGCCGCCTTGTCCCGCGGCGACCTGACCGGCGGCGACGTTGCTCATCTGGCGGCGTCCATCGGCTTCTGGATCGTGATTCCGCTTGTGGTTGGAGCGGCTCGGGTGCGCCGGAAGGACGTGGCCTGACGGTCTGCGCAGCGGCGCTTCGCCGTGGCCCGAGCCCGACCAGCGCGGCAACGCCTGCCGGCTGCGTCGGGCTCGTCGGCGTGCCCGGTGGTCAGGACTGGTTGGCGAGCAGCGCCTGGTGTAGCTGCTCCGGCGTCAGGGCCAGCTCCGGCAGCTCACGCACGGCGATCCAGGCGGCCGCGGCGGCGCCGTCGGTGGCCAGGCAGACCGCGGCGTCGGGCCACCGACGCGCCGCGACCGCGCGGATCTCGGCGGCGATCACGGTGTCGGCGGTGAGCAGGCTGCCGGCGAGCACCAGCGGACGGGCGGCGCTGCGCGGGTCGTCGTCGGGGCGTACTTGACTCGCGGTTCGCACCAGGTGGCGGGCCGCCTCGGTGGCGATGTCGCGGGCTGTGGCGTCGCTGCCGGCGGCCGCTTCGAGGACCGTTCTGGCGAACCGCGCCAGCCGCACCTCGGGTTCGCTTCGGACCTTGTTGATCAGCGTGTTCACCAGGTCTCGGCTGGGCGGCGGTGAGGCTTCACCGAGTAGCTCGCGCAACACCAGTCCGGTCAGCTCGCTGTGTGGCGCCCACCCGTCCAGGTACCCGAGGGCGGCCCGCACCGCCTCCCGGCCGAGCCAGAACCCGGAGCCGAGGTCGCCCAGCAGCCAGCCGTGGCCGTCGGCGGTCCGGTGTGGCTGATGATCGCGGATGTCAACGGCGATGGCGCCGGTCCCGGCGAGCAGCAGGGTCCCGTCGGGCGCGGAGGTGCCCGCGGCGAAGCCCACCACCGCGTCGCTCAGCGGCTGGTAGTGGCAGGTCAGGCCCAGCTCCTGCCACATGGTGTCGAACTGCGCCGTGACAGCCGGCTCCTTGAGCCGTCCCACGCCCGCCATTCCAATCGCCGCGGACCCGATCCGCTCCGGCGGGATATCGCCGAGGGCGGCCCGGATAGCGGCGGCGATCGCCGCCAGCGCGTCGGGCACGTGCTCCGCGGTGGGGTTGCCGCCGGGCGCCTGTCCCGAGCCGAGCCGCTGCCCGTCAGCATCGACGATCAGGGCCCTGCTGTTGGTGGCGCCCAGATCCAAACCGAGTGCGAGGGGACCTGTCACGCTGGCAATCTCACCGTGCGGGAACGGTTTCAGCAAGACCATCTTCAGGCTTGATCCGAATCTGCCCGCAGCTGTGCGGCCCCGGGCAGAAGCGGTTTCATAACGACTCTTGACAACCCTGCGACAGGGCTAGAAAGAATCTTCAGAATGTGTACGTGCCGTGAAAGGAAGCTCCTCAGCTGCGGCGAGGACATGGACTCCGGAGAGGTGACGTGACGGCTAGCCAGCAGTCCGTGAGTGGCGAAGCGTACTTGGCGGCGGCGAGCGACGCGCTGGCGCGAGTGGGGAAGAGCCAGGTCGAGCGGGTCGCCGCGGCCGCGGACCTGCTGGTCGCCTCGTTACAGGCGGGCGGTGTGGTGCAGACCTTCGGATCGGGCCACTCAGAGGCGTTGGCGATGGAGATCGCCGGCCGGGCCGGTGGGCTGGTCCCGTCCAACCGCCTGGCGGTGCGGGATCTGGTGATCCAGGGCGGGGAATCGCCGGATCTGCTGCAGGACCCCAAGCTCGAAC
>JBOGDL010000365.1:0-2459 GCA_050701815.1 Micromonosporaceae bacterium
GCGCCAGAGTCCTCATCGACACCGCACGGGGGTACGTGCAACGCGGCGAAGACGAATCCGCCATCCTCGTCCTGCTCGACGCCGAACAAGTCTCCGCCGACGAAGTGCGCGACTCCGGCCTCGTGCACGACCTGCTCCGCGAACTACTCCACCGCGACCGGGCACGCGCCCGCACACACGTCCACGACCTCTCCCGCCGCATCGGCCTGATTGCGGCTTGATCTCCATAGGAAGGCTTGACCCGTGTCACACGGGGGTGCCATGCCGTCGACATGGCCCTCGGCTGAAAGCCCTCCCTCCTCTCATTGGAGCCATTCTTCTGGCATGGTCTGTTTGAGGCGCTCTTTGGTTACGTCCTTTACGCATCCGCCGGTCAACGGAGTCACGCAGTACTTCACGACGTCGCGGTGACTTTCAGGTGCTGGGCATATCATCACCGCGAGCATCTGGATCAGACGAATGACGTGCTGCCTGGCGAACGGTATCTCTTTGATCAGTTTCCAGGCTGCGCCTACTGCAAGCCGTACCAGGACGGTGCCGATTTGTGAGCGCTCAGCGCCGATAGCTTTCACTAGCTCGGCAGCGACGATATCCGGAATCTTGCCGATTTCCTGCTGGAAGGAATTGAGCACACGGGCGAACGTGGCCAGTAGGTCGCACCAGAAGTGGCTTGTTGCTAGCTCTCGCCGTCGTTGTTCGCGTTGAGCTGGGTCGAAGGACTGATCGAGTCCGTCAACTACCTCGGTGCTGATCTTGCCTGCGACAGTCTTGATCTGCTCGGCGGTGTTCGGGTTGCTTGATAGCCAGTCGACAATGTCGACTACCACTGAGTCTGTTGCTGCCTCCTGCTCGCGCCGCGTGGGTCTAAGCCGGCGTCGCTTCGGCGGGGGCTTGCTTGCGAAGTTCCACTCCCTGTCCGTGTGCTGCCGGAGTTCAGCTCGTGCCGCGCCACTTGGTTCCTGTGCCATTTCCACACAGTGAGGCTTTCCGCGTAACGTCTGGTTGACGTTGGGTAGTTGGCGAGGACACGCCGAGCACGTTGCGGTGCAACGTAAGGACGCAGAACCCGGGTATGAAGGTTGGTCCTACCAAAGATCAACTTCATAGAGGGTCCTGCGTCGAGGATGAGTGTCACATATACCGCCAAGCTGACTGTGCGCGAGGAGACCGCGCTGTTCGTCTCAGGCCTGCTGCGCGCCGAGCGTCTGCGGCGCGGCACCCGCGCCGGAACTCGTTCCTTGAGCTGCTTCAAGCAGGCGGTCCTGGTCATCCGGTGGTTCCTGGATGGTGCCCGCGTGGCGCAGCTCGCCGATGACAACGCCATCGCACGCTCCACCGCCTACGACTACCTGCACGAGGGCATCGGCGTGCTCGCCTCCCGGGCGCCGAAGCTGGAGTCGGCGCTGCTCGCGGCGAAGATGGCCGGCCACTCCCACGTCAACATCGACGGCACGCTGATCGAGACTGACCGGTGCCGCGTGCCCGGACCGACGCCCGGCGTGGACTTGTGGTGGTCCGGCAAACACGACAACCACGGCGGGAACATCCAGGTCATCACCGCCCCGGACGGCTGGCCGCTGTGGACCTCGCCAGTGCGCCCCGGCCGCGAGCACGACACCACCGCGCTGCGGCAGCACCCCGAGATGCTGCCCCTGCTGACCGCGTGGACCGACGAGCACCTGCGTGTTCTTGGCGACCTGGGCTACGAGGGCGAGGCCGAGGTCATCACGGTGGCGTTCAAGAAACCCGCCGGCGGCAAGTTCACCGACACCCAGAAGACCTACAACAAGGTCCACAACGGCATGCGCGCCATCGGCGAACGCGCGAACTCCTTACTCAAAACCACATTCAAAGCCCTCCGCAACGTCAGCCTCTGCCCTTGGAAGATCGGCAACATCGTCGCGGCTGCTCTCGTCCTACTCCACATCGAACACGGCCGCACGACATGATCACTCAACGCGAGGCGAGGTTACGCGGAAAGGCTCAGTACCTCGTAACGGATCATGGCTATATCCTTGGCGATCCGTTCGAACACGACACGAATGGGCTCATCGGAACTAGCCCAGGCGTGGCCCGCATCATTACTGGAACCCACACCGGCACGGTGCGAATCACACTGGAGATCCACCGGCAGCCACCCGTTCTGGAGACTGACCCATGGGACGAGGTGGTGGAGGTCAGCTATCACACGCCGGTTGGCCGGTCAACGGTGTACAACCTCGATTGGGACAGCGGGTTTCCCATCGCAACGACATCTGGGCGGGGCTGGTATCGGATTCGTGTCCACGCACGGAAACGGGACGAAACCCGGGACCTCGTCGCGCACGATGTGGAAGAACACCGCGTGTGCATATGGCCAGGACCATCGCAAGAAGAGATCGCCTACAAACACACCGACAAACGAGGCGCTGCCTTGCGCAAGGCAAAACGAGACAAGTAATTCCGCGGTGGCCGCCAGC
>JBOGDL010000366.1:0-4714 GCA_050701815.1 Micromonosporaceae bacterium
CTTCACTTCGTGGTCGGCGCTTGGCCCAGCCCCGCAACTACGACACGAGCGGGGCCGTCAAGATCGTGGGTCGATCGGCCTCAGCTACTCCGCCACATGCGCGCCGGTACAGCCGGCAAAGATCAACGGACATCGCCTGAACGTGTCCAAGAACTAACCGTGCGTTAACCATCCGGCTGATGGTGGCCGCCGCGTCCACACGCGACAGTTACGTGCCCGCGCGGTTGAGGTGGCCCGGCGAGCTGCAAAGCCCAGCGCCCCTCCCCACTGGAAAGGAACCACATTGCACGAGCACCACCAGGCGTCCCAGCCCCAGCAGCCACCCCCGCCGCAGCCGCCGAACTGGCAGACCCCACTGGGGCCACAGCAGCCGCCGAAGAAGCGCCGCGTTGGTCTGATCATCGGCGCTGTCATCGGTGGCCTGATCGTCCTGTGCTGTGGAGGCGCCGGCATCGTCGCGATGGTCAGCGGCGCTGACTCCACTGACGTCGCGGCCGACGCAGACGCCGACGCGGGAGGTGGCGAGAAGTCCGCGAAGGTCGCCAAGGTCGGCGAACCGGCCCGGGACGGCAAGTTTGAATTCACGGTCACGAAGGTCGACGACAGCGGCCGTAAGAGAGTGGGTGACCAGTACTTCGGCACCACGGCTCAAGGCGAATTCATTCTGGTGCACGTGACCGTCAAGAACATCGCCGACCAGCCGCAGACGTTCTCTGGTGAGGAACAAAAGCTGTTCTCTGCCGACGGCAAAGAATTTTCTGCCGACACTGAGGCGGCGATCTACATGGGGGAAGCTTCACAGTCGCTCTGGGAGGAGATTAACCCCGGCAACGTGGTGAAAGGCGTCGTCGTGTTCGACGTGCCGAAGGGCACGAAGCTTTCCAAGCTGGTCCTGCACGACTCCGCTTTCTCAGGCGGCGTTGAGGTCTCCCTGTAGCTCAAAGGCTTCCAAGACAGGACAGGCGGCCCTGTTGCTGGGGCCGCCTGACTTCTGCCGGGGCCGCCCGACTTCCACGCCGAATCGTCGGGCCGTGGCTGACGCCCGTACGCAGTGGATCATCCACGGTGAGCGTTTGGTCGACGTCACTCGCCGCGCGCGAGTCAGCATCGCCGAGGTTGTGCTGTCTGGCGGCGTCCCGTTTGAACAGTGGGTATTTCAACCAGGCACGAAGCAAAGCTGTACACACAGCAACGCGGTGTACCGGAACAATCACGCTCCCGTGATAGCGTGATGTCCAGCGCCGAGCGAGCGCACACATGTGAAAGGCCCCCGCACCGGACACGACCGGGCGGGGGCCTGTTCGCTGTGTTGGTCAGTCGAACTCTCCGGCCTTGACGGCCTCGACGAAGTACGCCCACTCGTCCTTGGACCGGAATGTCAGCACTGGACCATCGGGGTTCTTCGAGTCGCGGACAGCGACCGTGTCGCCGAGGTCGGCGACCTCAACACACGCGCCGTTGCCCTGACTCCTGCGCGCCTTGCGCCATACGGCGCGAGACAGATCAACAGTCATGTCGCGCCTTCCTGCTCAGCCCAACTCCCTGGTCATCGACCTGATCAACGCAGCCGACTCGGCCTGGCTGAGAGCTGATGCACACATGTGGGTGTAGCTCAGCGTACTCCCTTGCACGTCCTCAGCCCTTTCGAGATAAAGGTCCCCACCCTCGCCGCACGCGTTGGCTATGGTCCGCTCGCAGCGACATAAGTTTCGCTAATCCCATGTGATCCCGTATCCCTAACCTTGCTGCCAGGCGCGACGCGTTTGCGGGGTCCCGCGGTGGTCTGCGCACCAAGCAGCGCCGCGCACACCTGCTGATGAACGCCGGTCGTGCCTGGTTCGCCGTTGGCGACCACAAGCGCGCGGTGCGGTCCATCTTGGAAGCTGACGAGATCGCTCCGGCTGAGGTGCGTTCGCGCCCAACCATCCGCGAAATCACAGGTCAGATGGTGCGCGACGGCTTCGGAGGTTCAGAGCTCGCCGCCCTCGCTGCCCGTATCGGTGATGACCTGCTCGGCGTACGCGTCCAAAACTGACCGCACGTGGCGTTCTGGCCGTTCCCCGAGTGCCTCGCTTACCCTGGGGGTACAACTTGTACCCCCAGGGAGGTCGGGCGATGTCCACTCCTGACCCGGAAATCGGCCAGCGAGTAAAAGCCTTACGCGAGCGCGCTGGGTTGAGCCGTGAGCGGCTCGCCGAATCGACGGGCGTGAGCGCCACCCTGATCAAGTTTGTGGAGCGCGGAACACGGCGGCTCACTCTGGACACTGCCCGCAAGATTTCCGATGTGCTCGGAGTGCGCGACCTCGGCGAGCTTTACGGGCCAACGGTGCGCCTCTCGCTTGACGGGTCATCGCCCACACACCCCGGAGTGCCGGACGTGCGCAAGGCCCTCACGGCCTGGCCTGTGCGCGTCGACGGCACCCCTCCAACACCGGACTACCTCGAAGGGGCGCTCGACGCCGCGTGGCGCACGTGGCACACCTCCCGGCAGCAGCGCAGCGAGACCGGCGCGATCCTGCCTGGGCTGATCGACACCACCCAGCGTGCTGCCCGGCTGCTCGATGGCAGGGACCGGCGGCGCGCACTTGCCAGTCTCGCCGAGGTCTACCACCTGGCGCAGGCGTACCTCGCTTGGCATGGCGACCGGGAGCTGATGTGGTTGACGGTTGACCGCGGCATGCAGGCCAGCCTCGACGCCGACGACCCGCTGTCGATCGCACGGTCGATCTGGTACGCCGCGCACTTGCTACGTGCGGTCGGGCGCGGCGAAGAGACCCTCGAGCGGCTGCGCGAGGGCATTGACCTGGTCGAGCCGCTCGTCGCTGACGGCACACCGCAGGCGGCTGCGCAACTCGCCGACCTTCACCTGTGCGTCGCGCTGACCCGCGCCCGGAAGGGCGATCAGTCGGCCTGGGCGGACTGGGATCGTGCACGTGAGGTTGTGCACCGGACGCTGCCGGCGGAGTTCGTGGACGTGCGTACCCGCGTCGGTCGGACGCTGGTCGATGTGTACGCGGTGATGTGCGCTGTGGACCTGGGCGACGCCGATGAAGCGCAGCGCCGGGCGCACGCGCTCGACCCGCAGTCGATCCCGTCGACGGAGCGCAGGGCACGGCATTATGTGGAGCTCGCGCGTTCTGCGGATCTTGAGGGGTCGCATGAGGCGACGCTGCACCTGTTGCAGCGTGCAATGTCGGTCAGCCCTGAAACGGTGCGGTACTCCCCGGTCGCTCGGGAGATCGCGGGCCGGCTCGTCCGGTCGGCAGGTGCGGCGATCCGTGCGGACGCGGTCGAGCTCGCCCGCGCTGTCGGCGCTTCGCCCGATTTGGGGTACGCCGTGTACCACTAACAGCTGTACCCCCGTTGCCGGGCAAATGTGCCGCTAGGCGAATGTGCTCCTACTCTGGATCTAATGTGCCCAACCTGACGAGGTGTCCACATGGCCGACTACATCGGCAAGAGGGTCGCACGCTGGCGCGATCTGGCAGGGATGACACAGGCTGAACTCGCGGAGCGAGTCGGCCGCACTCAGGCGTGGGTGTCGCAGGTCGAGAACGGCCGCCAGGCCGTGACTAAGCGGGACACGCTGATTCGGCTCGCCAACGCACTCCGGGTTGACCCACAGCAGTTGATCGCCCAGCCCAGTGTCCGCACCCAGGACGAGCTGACGGTGCGCCGTTCGATCCCGGCGCTTCGGGCGGCCCTGTATGGGCCAGATGAGCCACCGGAGCCCCGGAGCGCCGAGAGCGTCGCCGAGGACGTGCATCGATTGATGACCGCGCGGATGGCGTGTGACTACGCGACGCTGGCTGCGCTCGGCGCGCCCTTGGTCGCGGAGACTGGCGCTCTGGTCGACACTGGCCGAGACGGGCAGCGGGCGCGGGAATTGTTGACGCGCACACTGTTCGCGCTGTCTCAAGCAATTAAGCCAATGGGGTATGTGGACCTGAGTCTCGCGCTTGCGGAGCGCGCACGGTCGATCGCTGCTGAGCTGGATGGCGCCGCTGAGCTCGCAGCGTCCCGGTTCGCGCTGTCACAGGCAGTACTCGCATCCGGTAGCCGACGTCGATCGCTGGCCCTGGCCACGGCGGCAGCCAGTGATGTGCAGGCTTCGTCGGCGCCCGGAGCTTTGGCCTGGTATGGGATCTTGCATCTGCAGGCAGGGCTTGCGTCCGCGAGTCTCGGAATCTCGCCTGACGCGCATTTGGCGGAAGCGAAAGACGTGGCCGCGCGCAGGCCAGACGACCCGTGGTTGATGGAGTTCACAACGGCTAACACCGCGACATGGGCGTCTGCGATGGCCTTGGAGACCGGTGAATATGACAAGGTGCCGTCGATCACCAGCGGCGTGGACCGCGGCGGCCTGCGCACCAAGCAGCGCCGGGCCCATCTGCTCATGAACGCCGGTCGTGCCTGGTTCGCCGTCGGCGATCACCAGCGAGCGGTCCGCTCCATTTTGGAAGCTGACGAGATCGCCCCGGCTGAGGTGCGTTCGCGCCCAACTATCCGCGAAATCACAGGTCAGATGGTGCGCGACACCTTCCGAGGCTCGGAGGTCGCCACCCTTGCAGCTCGCGTCGGTTATGACCCGCTCACTGCGATATAAGCGCCGCTAATCCCAACTAACCCGCTGTATCTCTAACGTTGCTGCCAGGTGCGACGTGCCTGCTGGCATAGGAGTTGCCTGCGGGCGCGCTCGCTCTCATAGACAG
>JBOGDL010000367.1:0-5064 GCA_050701815.1 Micromonosporaceae bacterium
GCCCTGACCCTCGCCTCCGCGGTGGGACGCCGGCTCCCGGCGCACGCCACCGGGCTCGGCAAAGTGCTCCTCGCGGACCTTTCCGCGAAGGAACTGGACGCCCGACTCGGGGGCGAGAGCCTTGAGAACTACACCTCCCACACCATCACCGACCGCGCCGAGCTGGACCGGGTGCTCGCAGAGGCCCGGCGCGATGGCCACGCCGGAGACGAGGAGGAGTACACACTCGGGGTCCGATGCGTCGCGGTCCCGGTGCTCGACCACACCGGCCGGACCGTGGCCGGGATGAGCGTCTCCGTGCCGACGATCCGGTTTGACGAGCCCCGCCGCAGTCACGTGCTCGCCGTGCTCCGCGTGGCCGGTCACGACCTGTCCGAGGCGCTCGGCTATCGCCGCGACGGCGACTCGACCCCCGCCGGCGGCTCAACCCCGGTTGGCCGCTCAACCCTGGCCGGCGACGGCCACCCCGCTGACGCTCGAACCATTCCTGCCCACAACGACCCGCGAGGAGACCGATGACCACGTATCAGGTGACCGCGCTGCCGGTGGGGCGCAGCGAGATCCCGGGGCCTGAGCTGTTCTGGATGGGCGGCTGGGACGAGTGGCGTCCGCTGCTGTTTCAAGTGGCGCTGATTCAAGGTGACGGCGTCACCGCGCTGGTCAACACCGGGCCCGCCGAAGACCTCGAGCCGATGAACCGCCGGTGGGCGCAGGTGCTCGGCGAACGGGCGGCGATGCACCGGGAACCGGGCGAATTCGTCATCGACCAGCTCGCACGGCACGGTGTCACCCCGGCGGACGTGACGCACGTGCTGCTCACCCCGCTGCAGCTGTACACCGTGAGCAACGTGGCGGCCTTCCCGAACGCGCAGATCTGCCTCACAAAACGGGGTTGGGTGCACTTCCACACCACCCACCAACACCCGCACGACGATCGCGCCACCTCCCTGCCGGACGACGTGCTGGTGCACCTGGTCACTGACGCATGGCCCCGGGTGCGGCTGCTGGCTGACGAGGACGAGATCGCCCCGGGGCTGCGCACCTGGTGGTGCGGCGTGCACCACCGGGCGTCCATGGTGGTCGAAGTGGACACCACCGACGGGGTCGCCGCCATCTCGGACGCGTACTTCCACCTCGCCAACGTCACCGACAACCACCCGATGGGCATCAACGAGAGCATGGCCGAGGCGATCGCCACGTACGACCGGGTCCGCCGCGCCGCCGACATGATCGTGCCCCTGTACGACCCCCACAACCTGATCCGCTTCCCCTCCGGGAGGATCGGATGACCCCCGCCGCCGCCGGCAACACCGCCGCGGCCGGCAGGGTCGTGCTCGTCACCGGGGCCGCCCGCGGCATCGGGCGGGCGACCGCGGCCCGGTTCGGACGGGAAGCCGCCCGGGTCGCCGTGAACCACCCGCCCAGGGAACGCGAAGCAGCCGAGGAGACGGCGCGCCTGGTGGCGGCCGGCGGCGGCACACCGTTTCTGATCGAGGCGGACGTCGCCGACCCGGACGCGGTGCAGCGGATGGCCGACGAGGTGGCGCGCGAGCTGGGGCCGGTCGACGTGCTGGTCAACAACGCCGGCATCTGCCCGTTCGCGGATTTCTTCGACATCGACCTGGCGCTGTGGGACCGGGTCCACCAAGTCAACCTGCGAGGCGCGTTTCTGGTGGCGCAAACGGTCACCCGCGGCATGGTCGCCGCTGGAAAAGGCGGACGGGTGATTTCCGTGTCGTCGATCTCCGCGTACGTGGGCGGGGCTCAGCAGACGCACTACTGCCCCACGAAAGCGGGGGTGAGCTCCCTGATGAAGAGCCTCGCCATCGTGTTGGGCCCGTCCGGCATCACCTGCAACAGCGTCCTGCCCGGGGCGATCGCCACCGACATCAACGCTGAAGACCTGGCGCAACCAGGCAAACGCGAATACCTGGAAGGCCGGATCCCAGCTGGGCGGATCGGACGCCCCGAGGATGTGGCCGGCGCGATCTGGCTGCTGTCCACGCCCGAGGCTGGCTACGTCAACGGCGCCGAGCTTCTCGTCGACGGCGGCCTCTTCGTCAACCTGCAATGACCGCGCGCATCACAAGCCGGGCCCGCGCCCGGCGCCGCGGACGTCCATACTCGACCAACGGCCCGGCGGACGCCGGCGCCGAGGAGGTGTGCATGCGCGCGCTCGTGCTTCGTGACTACTGGGACTTCGCTGTCGAGGAACGCCCGGACCCCGTGCCTGGACCAGGCGAGGTGCTGCTGAAGCTCACCGCCACCGGGATCTGCGGCTCGGACCTGCACGGATACACCGGCGAGAACGGACGACGGGCGCCGGGCCAGGTGATGGGCCACGAGACCGTGGGCCGGGTGGTCGCGGCAGGGCCCGGGGCGCCAAGCAGCCATCTGACGCCCGGCCAGCTGGTGACGGTCAATCCGGTGATCGCCTGCGGCGAATGCCCGCGCTGCCTGGCTGGAATGGAACAAGCCTGCCGGGTGCGCCGGGTGATCGGGGTGAACGCCGAGATCTCCGCGGCGTTCGCCGAGCTGATGACGGCGCCGGCGCGCAACGTGGTGCCGCTGGCAGAGTCGACGCCCGAGGAGCACGGCGCGCTGGTGGAGCCGCTGGCGGTCGGGTACCACGCGGCCCGGCGCGGCGGCTGCGGCCCGGACGACACGGTGCTGGTGATCGGGGGCGGGCCGATCGGACAGGCCTGCGTGCTCGCCGCGCGCCGGCTCGGAGCCTCCAGGATCGCGGTCAGCGAACCATCCGAGTCTCGCCGCAAGCTGGTGGCCAGCCTCGGCGCGACCGCCCTGGACCCGACCTCGCCGGAGCTGGCCGCCGAAGTCGCGGACGCGCTCGGCGGCCCCGCCAGCCTGGTGCTCGACGCCGTGGGCGCCACCGGCACCCTCGCCGACGCGTTCGCCAGCTCTGATCTGACGGCCCGCGTCGTGCTGGTCGGGATGGCCAGCCCGCAGGTCGAGCTCGCGGCGTACCGGATCAGTACCGAGGAGCGCAGTGTGGTGGGCAGCTTCACGTACTCGGCTCGCGAGTTCACCGACACGGCAGCGTGGGTCGGCGCGGCCCCGGACGAAGTGTCCAGGCTGATCGAGGCCCGAATACGGTTGGAAGACGCGCCTTCTGCCTTCGCCGAGCTGGCCCGCGGCGAGATCACGTACAGCAAGATCCTGGCGTTTCCGGGCGAGCTTCCGCCGGGCGTTGCGGACACCCAGGCATGGTGACGGGCAGCGCCTTCCCGGCGCAGGACCTGCCCCGGATTCGCGATGTCCGCGCGTACACGATCTCCGGCGGCGGCGCGGACTACCACGACCAGGCCGACGGCCACTGGATCGACGACCACATCGCCTCGCCGATGGCGCGCTACCCCGAGTACCGGGCCAGCCGTAAGTCCTTCGGCCTCAACGTGCTCGGCACGCTGGTGGTCGAAGTTGAAGCCGAGGACGGCAGCACCGGCTTCGCGGTCACCATCGGCGGCGAGCCCGGCGCCTGGATCGTGGAGCATCACCTGGCCCGGTTCCTGATCGGGTCCAAGGTGACCGATCTCGCCAAGCTGTGGGATCAAATGTTCCTCGCCACCCTCGGGTACGGGCGCAAAGGCTTGGCGATCAACGCGATCAGCGGCGTCGACCTGGCGCTGTGGGACCTGCTCGGCAAGGTGCGCGGCGAGCCGGTGTGCGCGATGCTCGGCGGGCCGGCGCACCAGGAGCTGCCCTGCTACGCCACCGGACCGCGCCCCGACCTGGCGCAGCAGATGGGCTTCGTCGGCGGCAAGCTGCCGCTGCGTCACGGCCCCGCGGAAGGCGAAGCGGGTCTGCAGCGCAACCTTGATGCCCTACGCCAGATGCGGGAACGCGTCGGCGACGGGTTCTGGCTCGCGTACGACTGCTGGATGTCGCTCACCGTCGAGTACGCCACCCGGCTCGCCCACGCCGCCGCCGACCACGATCTGAAGTGGATCGAGGAGCCGCTGCTGCCGGACGACTACTGGGGGCTGGCGGAGCTGCGCCGCCGGATCCCTCCCACGATGCTGCTCGCCAGCGGGGAGCACGAGGCGACCCGCCACGGCTTCGCGTTGCTGGCCGAGCACGGCTGCGACATCGTGCAACCCGACGTCGGGTGGTGCGGCGGCATGACCGAGCTGCTGCGGATCGCCGCGGTCGCCGAAACCCGCGGCCGGATGGTGGTGCCGCACGGGTCCAGCGTGTACTCGTACCACTTCGTGATCACCAGGCCGGACACCCCGTTCGCGGAGTTCCTGATGATGCACCCGCAAGCCAGCGAGGTGACCCCGATGTTCGCGCCGCTGCTGCTGGACGAGCCGACGCCGGAAGCCGGGCGCCTGTCGGCCGCCGCGCTGATGGCGCGCCCCGGGTTCGGGGTGCGGCTCAACCCTGACCTTCCGCTCACACGTCCCTGCCACGGCCCGCGGTGAGCACCAGCTTTTCCGGAGGAGACACCATGCACATCGAACGACGGGGACCGCGCGGCGCCGAACGACCGATCGCGGTCGACGAGCACGGGACCAGCTACGACCTGTCACCGCTGTGCGCTGACATCGACGGGGCGTTCCTGGCAAGCGACGGTGTCGCCCGGGCACGTGATGCGCTCCAAACAGGCGCCTTGACGCAGGTTGATGTCAGCGGGGAACGGTGGGGCGCGCCAGTGGCTGTCCCCGGCGCCGTGATCTGCGTGGGCCAGAACTACGCCGCACACGCCGCGGAGTCGGGCGACGACCCGCCGACCGAGCCGATCATCTTCCTGAAGCACCCCAACACCGTGGTCGGACCGCACGACGATGTGGTGCTGCCACCCGGCAGCAAGGCCCTCGACTGGGAGGTCGAGTTGGCGGTGGTGATCGGCGCCCGAGCCCGGCGGCTCCCGGACCTCGCCGCTGCCGCGGCCTGCGTCGCCGGATACACCATCTCCAACGATGTCTCGGAGCGGACCTTCCAGATCGAACGCTCGGGTGGGCAGTGGTCAAAGGGAAAGTGCTGCGAGACCTTCAACCCGATGGGGCCAGCGCTGGCGCCGGCCGATGAGGTCGGCGACCCGCA
>JBOGDL010000368.1:0-3851 GCA_050701815.1 Micromonosporaceae bacterium
GCGGCTCCGCTGTGACCGCCAGCGCCGCGTCCTCGCCGAGTGAGCTGCCGATCGGGCCCGCCTGGGTGGGAATCCCCAGCAGCGAGCCGGCAGGCAGGGCCCGCAGCTCGCCGTCGACCACCAGCCCGGCGGAGGTGGTCGCGGCTGAGACCAGCTGGTCGGCCAGGCCGGTCAGCCGGGCCAGCTCCACACCCTCGGGCGCCCGCAACACGAACGCCTCGGCGCCCTCGTCCACCGGCTTTCCCACGATCTCGGACGTACGCAGCTTGCCGCCGATCTGCGCGGCCCCGTCGAGCACCGTGACCGCGATCTCGGGCGCTTGCTGTCGCAGCGCGTGCGCCGCCGCCACACCGGAGATCCCGGCGCCCACCACCACGACACGCATCTGGCCCACGCTACGACTCGGCGTGGACCAGCGCGGTCACCCGGGTGAGCACATCGGGGTCGGTGTTCGGGGGCACCCCGTGCCCCAGGTTGAACACATGACCAGGGGTGCGGGCGCCTTCGGCCAGCACCCGGCGCACCTCGCGCTCCACCACCGACCAGTCAGCCAGCAGCAGCGCCGGATCAAGGTTGCCCTGCACCGCTCGCTCGGGCCCGATCCGGGCGGAGGCCTGATCCAACGGGACCCGCCAGTCCACCCCCACCACGTCGGCGCCCGCCTGACCCATCAAGCCGAGCAACTCCCCCGTGCCCACCCCGAAGTGGATCCGCGGGACACGGGTGTCAGCCAGCCCGGAGAGCACCTTCCGGCTGTGCGGCAACACGTGCCTCTCGTAGTCAGCGGCGGACAAGGCGCCCGCCCACGAGTCGAACAGCTGCACCACCGCGGCGCCGGCGTCGATCTGCACCCTCAGGAAGGTCAACGCGATATCGGCGAGGCGGTCCAGCAGCGCCGACCACACCTGCGGGGCGCCATGCATCAGCGCCTTGGTACGGGCGTGATCACGCGACGGGCCGCCCTCGACCAGGTAGCTCGCGAGTGTGAACGGCGCCCCGGCGAACCCGATCAGCGGCGTCCCCGCCAGCTCTTTCACCAGCAACCTGACCGCCTCGGCCACGAACTCCACCTGCTCTGGCCGCAGCAGCGGGATCCGCTCCAGGTCCGCGTTGGAACGCACCGGCTCGGCGATCACCGGGCCGACCCCGGCGACGATGTCGAGATCCACGCCCACCGCCCGCAACGGCACCACGATGTCGCTGAACAGGATCGCGGCGTCCACCGCGTGCCGGCGTACCGGCTGCAGGGTTATCTCCGTGATCAACTCGGGCCGCTGGCAGGCCTCGAGCATCGGCACGCCCTCCCGCAACTTGCGGTATTCAGGCAGCGAGCGGCCCGCTTGGCGCATGAACCACACCGGGGTGCACGGCGTGGGCTGGCGCCGGCAGGCGCGGATCAACACCGGGGAGTCACTGCCCCCGGCGGGGTCCGACTGAGCCGTGTTCGAGGTCATCGCTGACATCGTGGCACGTGATGAAATCGGCGTGCCTGCCGACCTGGGCCATCGCACCGGCATACCCTCACCACATGGTGCCCTCGACCGCCGCCCCCGAGGTGTTCAACCGCGCCGTCGGGAGTCTGCGCGCGGTGCGCCCCCGCCACGAGATCCTCCTGGAGGAGATCGCCGCGCCGAAACGGCTGGCGCCGTACGCGTTCGCGCAAAGCGCCGCGGTGGTGCGCGGCGAGGATGAGGTGGCCACCGGCCGGCTGATCCTGCTGCACGATCCCGCCGGGCACGAGGCGTGGATGGGGGCGTTGCGCCTGGTCACGTACATCACCGCGGAGATTGAGCCTGAGATGGCGTCCGATCCGCTGCTGCCGGCGGTGGGATGGAGCTGGCTGGTGGACGCTCTGAACACCGCGCATGCCGAGCATGTCGCAATCGGCGGCACCGTCACCCAGACCAGCTCCACCAGGTTCGGCGAGTTGGCGGGGGCGCCTCCCGCCGCGGACCTGGAAATTCGAGCGTCATGGACTCCCGTGGACGAAGACCTCAGCGCGCACCTCGACGGGTGGTGCGCGCTGCTGGGTTCCGCCGCTGGGCTGCCCCCGCCGGGTGTGGCCAGACTCTCGTCCGGCTAGGGCTGGCTCACATCACTTCTTCCGCGTCCTTGCAGGGTTGTTGCAGCTCTTGCGCCTTCGCGCCGGCGGTCTGCGAGTCGTTGTTGGAGAGCGCCGTCAGGTACTCGTTCATCAGCGTCAGGCACTTGGAGATGATCGCCTTGTCGCTGGCCAGTCCCTTGCTGGTCTTGCGCGCGCGGCTGAGCTTGTCCTCCGCGTCCTCGAGGTCTTCCTTCAGGGCCGCGATCTGCTTCTTGTTCGCCTTGAGCTGTTTCTTGTACGCGGCGATCGCGTCCTGCTGCTCGCCGAGGGTCTCCTGCTGCTGGTCGTTCAGCTTGCCGCCGTCGTAGAGCTTCGGGCCGAGGAACAGTGCCAGCCCGGCCGCGACCAGGAAGAACAAAGCGGTGGTGGCCGCCAGGATCGGCACCCAAGGGTTCTTCTTGGCGTGCTTGGGGGGGCCGCCCGCCCCGAATGGCGGGGGTGAGATCGGATCGCCCAGGCTCGGCATCGCCACGGTGTGGTTCGGCGCCGGGTCTGGGCCGCCACCGGGGGGCGCGGCCCTGGCCACGGCTGGCCGCCGCACGGTTGGCTCGTGCCCGGCCTGGCCCTGCGAGGGCTGGCTTCGCGTCGGCTGGTCCCAGGGAGACCGCTGCGTGGGCGCCTGCCGGGTGGGCTCTTCCCAGCTCGGACCCGGGAGCTGGCCCGGCAGCTGTCCCTGGTGCGGTTGATCTGGCTGGTACGGCCCGCCTGGGCCCGGTCCGGGTTGACCCATCCTGGTTCGCCTTCCCATTCTCGTTCCGACAAGTCCGGCACATGGTCGTCAAGGCACTTTGTCGTCAACGTGCGGCTGTCCGAATGCTTCTTAGGGGGCAAGAGGCTGCCGAGTCAAGGCGCCGAAGCGTCACCCCCGGCCGTGCTTCCTGCCTCGACAACTGGCTGTGCTCCCTGCCTCAACAAATCGCGTCGAAAGCGTCGCAGGCCACGCCGATGGGCAGCGCGAAGCCGATCCCTTCGGCGTCCACAGCCTTCGCGGTCGCGATCCCCACCACCTTGCCCTCGGCGTTGAGCACCGGCCCTCCCGAGTTACCGGGATTGATCGCCGCGTCGAACTGGATGTATTCCTGAACTCTGCCTGCGATCGCGCGAATCTTGCTGACCACGCCGGTGGTGACGGTGTCTTCGAGCCCGCTGGGCGCGCCCACGGCGACGACAGGCTGGCCCGGCTGGGGTGGCGTCGCGGCGAGCCGCAGCACCGGGACCTGCTCGCTGGTCTCGATCAACGCGACATCACTGCCGGGGACGCTTTTCGTCACGATCCCGGTGAAGTTCTCGCCTTCCCGCCCCAGACCCACCCGCTTGGTCTTGCGAAGCCCGTCCACCACGTGGTGATTGGTCAGCAGGTAGGTGCCGCCATCGGACGATTTCGCCACCGCGAAGGCGGTCCCGCTGGAGTTGCCCGCTCTGACCCGGTACACGCTGGGCAGAGCGTGCTTGGCCACGGCAGTCGAGTCCATGCTGCGCTTCACCCGCCCGGTCAGCGCGTCGACCCGGTCGGCCAGTTGGTCGATCCGACGCTGCTGCGAGCGTTCGGTCGCGGCCGCGTCGTCGGCTAGCCGGCGCGCCTGATTCGACAGTGTCGCGAGTTGGAACCCCTGGACGAGCACCACCAGGCTCAACACCGCGGCCAGCGCCAGCATGGCGCGGCCGAGCCAGTTCGGCTCACCCGGGCCGCTGCGATGCGGTTCCCGCGAAACCGTCATGAGCGCCACGCCCTCCCCATTGTTCTCAC
>JBOGDL010000369.1:0-5824 GCA_050701815.1 Micromonosporaceae bacterium
GAGAAGTGAACGTCTTCCACGTTTTCCAGGATCTCCCGCACCACCCGCAGCCCGCTGGTGGCGCCGCCGGGCAGGTCCACCTGCGTGACGTCCCCGGTGACCACGACCTGGGAGCCGAAACCCAACCTGGTCAGGAACATCTTCATCTGCTCGGCGGTGGTGTTCTGCGCCTCGTCGAGGATGATGAACGCGTCATTGAGGGTGTTGTGCGTCAGTAGGTGCCCTTCGGTGACGTACAAGGAGTCCTCCGCAGCCACCTGGATGCACACCGTCTCCTCCCGCCCGGCGGGCTCGATGGAGTCGATGAAGCGCATCGGGCGGCCCCCGCCTCCCGCTGCGTGATACTTGTCGCGCTTCCGGGCAAGCCGAAATGGTTCAATCCCCTCAGGGAGGCGGATGTCCACGATATGGGCGTCACGTTGGTGGCGGACATCGCGCCCTTTGGCTCGTCCTGGCTTCCGAGCAGCTGCGGCACGGCGCCGGGTGTACGCGACTCCACCCAGCGACTGGACCAGGGCGATCACGTCGTCGCGCAGCAGGATCGAGCTGGTCGTGTACTGGATCCGGCAGGTGCGATCCTGCTGGGTCACCGGACCACCGTCCGAGTCAAGCAGACCCTGGAGCACCGCGAGGCGGACCTCGGCCGAGTTGTACAGGTAGTCATCCGGTACGCACTTCGAGAAGGACTTGTTGCCGAGCAGGTCCAGAGAGCGCAGCGCCTGCTTAAGTGGATGCGTCAAGACTCCGCCCCGGGGGTCGCCCGGTGTGGCCGCACGGTTGATGAGGTAGTCGTAACCTCCCCGCGCCCGCACCACGATGCCGGGAACCGCCGCTTCCAGCGCGGGAAGGAGTTCTGGATCCGCAGTCGCAAACGACGGCGCGCGGTTCTTCGGAATGCAACCGTCACCCAGCAGCAGACCCAGCGCGTAGGGATCCATCGGGACGTCGCGCTCCGGGAAGCAGACCGGGGCGGTGAGTAGCGGCAGTTCGTACCGCCGGGCGTGCGCGGCGCGCAGGTTGCCTGCCATCTCCTGTGTTTCCAGCACCCGCCACGGCTTGTTCCGGCGCTTGTCCGACGCGGTCCTGACGGTCCACAGGTGCTCGCCGCAGCACAACGTCGAGGCGCCATCCTGCGCCGTGACCCGGTAGATGTCCCGTTCACCCTGCGGGTACACCCCGAGCACCGGGGTCGGCTCCCCGTTCGAGCCGATCACCAGATCGCCGACCTGCAGGTCCCCGATCGGTCGCCAACCATCGGGCGTCAGGACCCGGCTGAACACAGCCTGGCTGCGACCACGCATGTACGCCAGCGGGGCGACCTCGATCGTGCCGTTGGACATCAGGCGTGGGATCGAGTCCGGGTCGATCATGTCGTGCAGCGCGTCGTACAACGGGCGCAGGTACGGGTCGATCTTCTCGTAGAGGGTCCCCGGCAGGTAGCCCAGCCGCTCCCCGGCTTCCACCGCCGGGCGGGTCAGGATGATCCGGGTGACCTGCTTGGCCTGCAGCGCCTGCACGGCTTTCGCCATCGCCAGGTACGTCTTGCCGGTGCCGGCGGGGCCGATCCCGAAAACGATGGTGTGGCCGTCGATGGCGTCGACGTACCGCTTCTGGCCCAGTGTCTTGGGGCGGATGGTGCGGCCGCGCCGGGACAGGATGTTGAGCGTCAGGATCTCGGCGGGCCTTTCGTCGGTGTTCGAGGCGAGCATCCCGATGGTGCGCCGCACCGAGTCGAGGGTGAGAGTCTCACCCCGTTGGACCAACTCCACCAATTCGCCGAAGAGGCGCTCCCCGGTGGCGTTGTCGCTCACGTGACCGGTCAGTGTGATCTCGTTGCCGCGCACGTGGACATCGCTCTTGAGGTGCCGCTCGACCAGCTTGAGGATCTCATCGCCTGCGCCCAGCAGGCTGACCATGGTGTGCGGATCCGGGATCGTGATCTTGGTCTGCGCCCGGGCGCCCGGAGCAGGGCTTCCGCTGGTTAGCTCGGTCATAGGCCGGCCACTGGGGCCTTCCGCCACCTGCCTTCACATCCTGTTGCCACGCGCGTCTCGTCGTGGCACCCGTTAAGTCTGTCCATGGTATCCATGCAACCGGGGCAGCGCTGTCACGATTTTCGGCATCGTCGCGCTGACCAGGAGGAAAGCTCTCCGCGGGGCGCTTCGGGCTGGCGGCAGCTACGGCTCGGAGACCCACACCCCGTCGAAGGTCTCCTGGTTACGGGTGAACCGGTACGTGGCCCAGTGCATCCGCACCACCTGGCCGGTCGCATCTCGGGTCAACCGGAGCAGCTCGCCCGCCTCGCGTCCGGAGACGGTACGCAGCAGATCCGGACTTTCCGGCACGAAAACCGCTGGCGGAAGGTCGGCGGGCGCATCGGCGCCACGCGCCTCAAGCCGTCCCGAGCGCCACGAGAAGACATGCTCGAAGCCCTCACCCCACCAACGGCCCAACACGCTGCGGTACGCCTCATCCGGCGGCCCGCCGATCGTCCAGGGCTCGATCGCGGGCGGGTCGTGCTCCAGCGCTGTCGCGATCAGCTGCCGCGGCAGCTCCAGCAGCTTGGCCGAGGTTCCGGAGGAGCCGAGCACCGCCGCGCCGACGGCCGCTGGGGCGTCGCCGCCGCGGCGGCCGTACACGCCGGCGAGGAACCCCGGCATGGCGCCGTCGTGCCCCACGTGCAGCACCCGGCCCTGATCGGGGATCAGGATCAGCCCGAGTCCGAACCCGGCGCCCCAGACACGTTCGTCCCGGACCGTGAGCGGGAAGGTCATCTCGTCCAGGGTGTCCGGCGAGAGCACGGCGCCCTTCTCGTCGACCGCCGAGGGGTCGGCGAGGAAGGCGGCCCAGCGGGCCATGTCGCCTGCGGTGCTCCAGATCTGTCCGGCGGCCCCCACCGCCCCCAGGTCGGTGACCGGCTCGGGCCTGGCGTGGTCGGAGTACGCGTCGACCAGGTAGCCGACGGCGGCTCGCTCGCTCGGCGCGGGGGCCGTGTCCGCCAGCCCGAGCGGACGGAGGATCTTGTCGCTGAGCGCGCCCGCCCAGTCGCCGTCCCGTTTGGCCGCCGCCACCAGGCCCAGCAACCCGAAGCCGAGGTTGGAGTAGTGGAACCGGCGAGCCGGGGGCAGCACCCGCTCCGCCCGGGCCAGGTCCTGCAGCGCCCGCTGCTCGCTCGGCGTCTCCAAGGTGTCCCAGATGTCGCCGTACGGCTCCCGCTGCAACCCCGAGGTGTGGCTCAACAGCCGACGCAGGGTCAGCTCGCCGTGCTTGGGCACGTTCAGGTGCGCGGAGACCGGGTCATCCAGGTCGAGCAGCCCTTCGTCCCGACACTGCATGATCATCACGGCGGTGAAGGTCTTCGTCACCGAGCCGATCCGGAACTGGGTGCGGGTGTCCAGCGGGGTCGCGGTCCCGGACGCGCCGACCTGGAACGTCCACAGCGGACGGTCGCCCCGATGCAACGCCACCTGCACCGCGGGCACTCGGTTGACCGCCTGGCTCCGGCGGGTCAACCGCTCCAACAGCCGTTCGGTGTGTCCCGTCACGCCGCCTCCCCGATTCCTCGCCGCAGTCCCGACCGCTTCGCCGCCGGCGGCTGGGTTTGATGCTGCAGGCTATCGGACCGCAACCCGCCGCGCCGCTACCCTACGGTGGGTTGCAGCGGCCGACCCTGGCACCGCGGATCGGGGTCGGTCGGGGGCGGGCGCGGCACCAGGAAGTCCAGCGCGCGTTGCTCGATCTGCAACCCGTACGTGCTCACCCTGCTAGTCGGCGCCTGTTCGACGCTGGCGCACAAGGTCTGCGAGCGCACCGCGTCGTTACGCACAAACAGCACCGTCCCATCGGACCGCAGCAGGGCTGTGGTGCGGTCGTTCACTGTGATCACCTCGCCGCGCACCACGCACGTCGAGTTCTGGGGAAGTTCCTGTCCCGCCATCAGGCACGCGGCCGGGTCGTCGAGTTCCATGGCGACGGTCGGCAGCACCGGCGCCCGCGCGAAAATCATCATGATCAACACCGGGGAGATCACCGCGGCGCCGATCGCCGTGCCACGAATCACCGTCCTCGCCGCGCGCACCGGCACCGGCCCGGTGAGCAGCGCCGCCAACCCGGGCGGCAGCAGCAACAACAGACCGTTCACCGCCTCGCCCGCCTGGAAGCTCTGCACGATCGCAGGCCCCAGCCACAGGTACGCGGCGACAGCCGCCGCGATCGGAATGCCCAGGGCGCCGAGCAGTCGCTGGAGGGAGCCTGCGCCGTGACGCCGCCGAGCCTCCAAACCGGTGATCATCAAAGTGGCCATCAGCAGCACCGGCAAAAATCGGACCTGCCACGTCAGACCTCCCAGGAGCACGGCGAGCCACACCACCCAGCCGGGCATCCGCCGGCTCTGCTGAGCCAGCCGGGACTCCGACTGCGGGTGGCTCACCAGCAGCAGGGCACTCAGCGCCCGCACCGTGAGAATCGCGGCCGGCAGCACCCAGATCAACGTGGTGACCAGGGCGGTGATCAGGCCGACCGGGCTCACGTGCTGCGCCAGCAGCAACATCGTCTGCAGGTTCTGGCGGCTCAGCAGCCACAGCCGCAACACCAGCAGGACCACCGGAAACGCCGGCAGCAGAGCCCACAACCACTGTCGGTCACCCGCTGCCGCAACGTTGTCAGGCTCCGCCATCAGGCCGCCCCGCCCTTGCCCCGGTCCAAGCGAGCCGTCCGGACCCCGTGGGCCAACCGGGCCGCGCGGAACCAACTGAACGAGCGAGCCGAGCGGGCCGACAGGGCTGAGCGGGTCGACCGTGCCGGCGAGGTTGTCAGGGCGCCTGCCCATGGATCCGACCGCCAGTGCTCCCACGGCATCCGCCGCACCGACGGCTCCGCCACGCTGGGCTGCTCCGCCTCAGCCACCTGCTGCGGCCAGTTCGCCTCCTGCAACGGGCTCAGGTGGGTGTCGAACGCGTCCTCCCAACGGTCGTCTTCGGGGTCCCGCAACGACCGGTAGAGGGCCAGATTGACCAAAGTGCGGAGTGCCTTGTTGTCGCCCACGCTGACGCCGTACTTCTCCTCGGCGTCGGAGCCGATGTCGTTCTGCTTCAGCTGCTTGGGATACGCGGCCACCCAGCCGGCCAGGATGGCGGCGTCGGTGTGGACGGCGTCGTACTCTCCATCGAGCAGGCCGGCGACGCATTCGCTGATCTTGTTTTCGTACTTGACCTCGGTGTCCAGCCCCGCCTCGCGCAGTTCCCGCACCGAGGTCGCGGTGCCCAGAGTGCACACCGGCTCATCGCGAAGATCGGACAGGCTTGACACCTTGTCGTGGTCCTCGCTGGTGACCACCGACTGCGTGGTCCGCAGGTACGGCGCCGAGAACATCACCCGATCCAACCGCTCCCGCCTAGGGGTGATGCTGAAGCTGGCCACCACCAGGTCAACCGACGTGAAATCCTCCCCATCGCGAGCCTGCATGGTGTGACGCTTCTCGGTCTCGATCGGGAAGAAGTCCACCTCGGTGGGGCGGAAACCAAGGTCCGCGGCGATCAGCTGCGCGATATCGATCTCGAATCCGTGGAACTCCCCGGTCTGCTCGTCGCGGGAACTCAGCCCCGGATGGTCGCCGCTGACGCCGATCCGCAGCTCCCGCTTGCCAGCAAGGCCCGCGTCGACCCTGAGGCTGTCCTCGGTGGGATCAAAGGGGTAGAAGAAGAACACCATGCCCACCGCGAGCAGCAGCGCGACCACGATCGCCACCGCGGCGAGTCTCAGGTAGCGCATCCCCAGGACCCGGGCCGACCCCGGCCCCGCCGCGGCGAAGAGCGAGCGAGCGGAC
>JBOGDL010000370.1:0-5711 GCA_050701815.1 Micromonosporaceae bacterium
ACCCCCATCGACACCAGCCGACCAAACGGTGGGGCCAAACAAGACCGCCCCACCACCCCCCGCGAACCACACGGCGGGTCCAACCTCAACCGTCCCGCCGGGGCCACGGAGCACTGTCACAGCCAGCCACTTCCTTACGCAGCCGGCGGTTCTCCTCGACCATCTCCGTGGTCGGCCGGTCGCTGCGCTCACCCGCATCGGCCTGGGCTTGGCGGATCCAGTTCCGCAACGCCTCTGGATGCACACCCAACTGCTCAGCCAGCCGCTTGATCACCGGCTTCGGATCCGACTCCCGGTACAGCCGCACAGCCCGCGCACGCAACTCGTCCGGATACTTCTTCGGTGCTGCCACGAATGACTCCTTCCACGGCCATCAGACCATGATCAAAAGCCTCCGTGATACCGGGGGGACCTCACTGACCAAGCACAACGCGCCGCGATCCGACAACCGGTCACAACCACCGACGCCAGCCGGAACCCAGGCCAGGCGCAACACAACGACGGCCCCGCTGGCGATGGCGGGGCCGAATCGATCTCACGTCGCAGTTCCTTATGGCGCCCCCGGCAGGATTCGAACCTGCGACCTACCGCTTAGGAGGCGGACGCTCTATCCCCTGAGCTACGAGGGCATGGTGCTGCTGGTATGACAGCGAGGCTGGCCGGGTGACCGTACCATCCTGGCGCTTGCCGCCCGCCTGGCGCGGCGACCCACGGCCAGAGCCAAGGGTACGCCGCGCCGCTGCCGTGATCGTGGGCGCCGGTCCGCCAGCAGCGGGCCTGCCGCCAGCCCGTCGATGGCGGATCTCATCGAGTCAGAGTTCGATCGCGAACGTCGCCCTGACGCCCTGGTGGTCTGACTCTGTGCCGCCGACGATCTGGTAGTCGGTCATCCACATGTGCCGGTACGCCTCAACGCGCTTCCAGAAGTAGATGTAGTCGATGTGGCGTCCCCCGAGCGTGCCAGTGCCCTTGACGCCATGTGTCGAGTAGCAGGAGCGCAACCCCGGCAGGTTGTCCGGGTTGTCGCGTTCGTCGAGCACCGTGTACGGGAAGTGGGCGTACTGCACGCGCTTGTCGGCGGTGAAGTCGACGTTCAGGTCGCCGCTCACGATCACTTGGCCGGTGCCTTCCTTGGCCTGGGCCAGGTCCCGGATGTCCCGGAACTGCTTCTCGGCGCACTCAGTGCGGGGCAGGTTGTACGGGGAGCCGTTGTCATCGATGTGGGCGTTGGCGTGAGCGTTGATGTGGAAGACAGTCCGTCCGCTGGCGATGTGGGTGTAACGCACCCAGTTGGTGTAGCGGGCGGGCGGCACCTCATCGGGCCCGTTGGTGTCGCAGGCGAACACCGAGCCCTGGTTCACCACGTTGAACATGGACTTCTTGGCGAGCAGCGCGTCCTGGCTCGCCGCGTTCGGCTCAGGGGCGTAGAAGTGCCAACCGTTCTGGTTAGCCCAGTCACGCAGGAAGGCTTTCCTGCCTCCGACCTCATTGAGGCCCACAAGAGCGGCCTGTGAGGTGATCAGTTTGAGGTCGCTCACGAACCGGTCGTGCGATATCGAGCTCAGGATGTTCAGGTGCCCCACGTGAAAGACAGCGTTCGCGGCGGATGCTTTGGTGGCGGGCGCGCCCACGACCGACGCCAGCACCAGCAGTGCGCCGAGGATGGCGGTTGCGCTTCGGTTGAGCCGGGTTGGTGAGGCTGCCATCGGTGGAATCCCTTCATTTCGCGGCATCGGAGACACGTAGATCGCTGAAGGAAATTTACCTACATAAACTTACTTAGCTTTGCAGGTTGTCACCAGATGTGGCGTAGGGCTATTTGGCTCTAGGTGGACGGTGAGTTCGCGCGACCGCCGCTGATGGGGCAGCTCCGGTAGCGGCGTGGGCCTGTCATGGCGAGACCGAGGGGCCGGCGGTAGGGCCTGGCTACGTCACGTCGGCGAGCTTGGTCATCGCGGTTTTCGCGATCTCCTGGAGCGTGGCGCCCGGGACCGGTGTGAGGCCGCCCGCCACCAGGGACACCCCGTTGCCGCCTGCGGCGATCACGATCACGTCCATGACGACGTCGAAGCCCTGAGTGGCCCCGTTGAGGCGCAGTGCCAGGGTGCGGTCGCCGAGGTTGGGGAACGACAGCGCGGCCGCCTCGAAGGTGGTCGCTTTCTTGCCGTCCCGGGACGTGAAGGCCGGGCATTCGGCCAGCACCTTGGTGATCCGTTCCAGGCGCTCGGCGACCTCAGACTCGAACGCCGAGACGGTGTGAGACAGCAGCGGGCCGATGCCTCCGGCGGTGAAGTCCGCTGTGGCCTTGGCGACCGGCTGCTGCGTGTTGGCAAGGCTGTCGAACAGCTCGCCGCATTGTGGCGGGGTGATGGTGCTGTCCGAGTCGGAGCTGGTGTCGGTGGGGGCGGCGTCGGCGCTCCAGCCGGCGGGGAGGTCGTCAACCGTCAGGAGAGCCCGCTTCACCTGCTTCTCAGTCAGGGCTTCGACCCGGTCCGGGTTTCCTGCGGGACCTTCAACCGCCGCGACCGGCTGGCTCTGATCGCATCCCGCGAGGGTCACCATGATCAGAGCCAGGGTGACGATCAGGAGCCCTCTGCTCGGTCTTCGGTGCGCCGTCACGGCGTCACCGCCGCGCCAGCGCGGAAGGCGGAGTCGTGTGGCTCCACTGTGAACCCGTGCCCGCCGGCGATCAGCCCGATGATCAACCCGAGACGTTTCGGCTTACGGCGAAGGCGTTGCGGCCCGGGATGTTGCCAGCGCGGAGGCTGCGCGGGGCGGTGGGTTGGCCGGTTCGAAGGCTGCGCGGCCCGTGGTGTGTGCCATTGGTCGGTCACAGAGGTTCCTCTCGGCGAGGTGAATGGGCCGGAGGTGCCACCGTTCGTCCGGCCAGCCAGGCTTTGGCAGTGAATGTCCACGAATTTCGGGTGTGCCACCATCAACCGTACGGTCAACACATGGTCATGATTCAGCCACTTTTAGTGCGCGAGGATTGAACCATTCGGACAGGTCCGATACGTCCCTGAATCGCGAGACGGAACTGTTGATCCCGTCCTAGGCATGGCATGGTTCGATCGCCGTGGACTCGGGGTCGCCCATCTCAGCGGCAGTGAGGCGAATCCGGGCATGGTGCAGAATTCGCCGTGTGACAGCAGAACAGGTCGTGATCCGCCCACGAAACGAAGACGACCTTCCCTGCCTTGTCGACGCCCTGCGGATGGTCGCCACCGCCGATGGCTATCCCACGCGCTGGCCGGACGACCCGTGCGCCTGGTTGCGGTCGCGGCAGGTGCTGGGCGCCTGGGTGGCGGAACGGGCTGGCGAGCTGATGGGGCACGTGGTGTTGCGCGGCGGCGATGACGATGCTCCGGTGACGATGTGGTTGCGCCGAGACCGGGGACGAGCCAAGCGCGTGCGGGGTCGTGGTGCGGTTGTTTGTGGCGCCTCACGCGCGGGGGCTTGGGGTCGGGAGGGTATTGCTGGGCGCGGCGTGCGACGAAGCCGTGAGTCGCGGTCTGGACCCGGTGCTGGAAGTCGCAGATCAAGACACCTTGGCGGTACGCCTCTATCAGCATCTCGGTTGGCGGCTACTGGGCAGCCATCAGAAGCAGTTCTCCGACCACAGAGGACTTGAACTGCTTCACTGTTACGCCGCGCCGGCCGATGTCAGCGCCGGGACCAGCAGCGCCTAGATCGAGGGCGCCCCGGTGGCGCCCATTCGGCGGTCGGGCCACGTTGCTGGACGCGGTGCGCCATGACAGCGCCGCGACGCGCGGCGGCCTTTCGTCCAGTTGTCGGGCTCTGGTGGAACAATCCAGCAGGTGGTGTCCCACCTGACTGATTGGCTGGCGACGCTGCGGCCCGCGGAATTGGCCGAGGTGCTGTTGGCGCGAGGTGATGTGCTGGCCGCGCCAGCCCCACGTACGGTGGCGGAGCTGGCCGACCGGCTCGGTCACCCGAGTTCGGTGGCGGCAGCGGTGTTCCGGTTGCCGCTGCCGGCCGTCCAGATCGCCGAGGCGGTGCAGGCGCTGGGCGACGGGCGGCCGCTGCGCGCGCTGGCCTCCGCGCTGGGGCGCGGCGTCGGGGACGAGGAGCTGCTTCGCACTGTGCGGACGCTGCGGCGGCACGCTCTGGTGTGGATCGAAGACGCGACGCTGCGGACCGCGGGGCTGGGGCACGTGTGGACCCACCCCATAGGGCTGGGTCGGCCGGTCGCCGAGCTGTTGGCGCAGCGCCGGATCGCCGAGTTGAAGCAGATCGCGTTCAACCTGGGGCTTGAGCCGGCACACCACAAGCAGCACCTGATCGACGACATCGCCGACTGGCTCGCGGACGAGGACGCGGTGCGGCAACTGATCGAGGACGCGCCGTGCCAGGTGCGTGAGCTGTTGCGGGAGGCGGCGTGGCGCGGGCCGGTGGTGGAATCGCCCGAGCGGGCAGCGCTGGACCCGTCCGAAGACCCGATGCGATGGGCGACGTCGCGTGGCCTGGTAGCGGGAGGTCAGTGGGGTCCCCGGCAGATCCCCGCCGAGGTGGCGCTGGCGCTTCGGGGCCCCGGATACCGGTTCCCGTTCGATCCGCAGCCGCCCGCGGTCTCGTACGCGCCGACACCCGGGGACGCGGTTGAGCACGAGTCGGCAGCCGCCGCTGGGACCGCTCTCAGTCACGTCGCCGGGCTGCTTCGGCACTGCGCGCGCACGCCGCTGACCCTGCTCAAGAGCGGTGGCGTGGGCGCCCGTGAAATGAGCCGCCTGGCCGCCGCGACCGGTGTGCCTGAGCAGCAGATCCGGTTCTGGCTGGAGCTGTGCCACGCGGCTCGGCTGGTCGCCGTCACCACGCTCCGGCAGGCAGCGGACGGACACTCCCCGCGCCACAGCGCCGCTCGTGGCCGAACCGACGCCGGCTCCAGCGGCGCGCCGCGCCACGGGTCGAGCGGCCTGGCGCCGACGCTGGCGTACGACACCTGGTTGGCCAGCGATCCGGCTGAGCGTCTCGCCGTCCTGCTGGACGGCTGGTTGCGGCTGCCGGTCGCCTCGCTCCACGACTCCGGCGCTGATCGTGCGGCGCGCGCCGCGTTGCTCTGGCCAGCCACCGGTGGGCTGGCGCCTGATCTGCGGCGAAGCCTGCTGCTGGCGGCTGCCTCCCTGCCGGAGGGCTCGGCGGCGGACCCGCGACACGTGTCGGAGCTGGCGGCTTGGCGGCAGCCGATGCTGTTCCACGCCATGGAGGAAGGCCCGCTGCTGAGTCTGGCGTTGTGGCGGGAGGCCGCGCTGTTGGGCGTGGTCGGGCACGACGCCGTGACCGAGCTGGGGCGGGCCCTGCTCAGCGGCGACGCCGAGCAGCTCAAGGGCGTGGCGCACAGCCTGTTGCCGGCGTCGGAGACGGTGGCGCGGTTCCAAGCTGACCTGAGCGCCGTGGTCACCGGGACGCCCTCGGTCGAGCTGGCGGACCTGTTGGACGGCGCCGCCGACCGCGAGTCCCACGACGCGGCGGTGACCTGGCGATTCTCGTACCAGTCGGTGCGCCGCGGGTACGACGCCGGGGCGACCTCGGATCAGCTGCTGGCGGCGCTTCGCGCCTGCGCCGTCGACGGCACGCTGCCACAGCCGTTGGAATACCTGGTCCGGGACGTGGCACGGCGCCACGGGACGATCCGAGTCCGCGAGCTGGGTTGCTGCCTGCGAGTCAGCGACCCGGCCGTGCTGGACGAGATC
>JBOGDL010000371.1:0-3295 GCA_050701815.1 Micromonosporaceae bacterium
GTCACCGGGCTGCAGCAGGGACGTGCCCGGCTCCGGGTTCCCCACCACCTGCACCAACGCGATGGTGCTGCCCGAGCTGAGCCGTAGGACCGCGAGCTTCAGATCCCCAGCGGCGTCCGCGACCTCGTCGAAGGAGAGCAGCAACCAGCGTTCGAAAAAGTCTGGCTCTCGCTCGAGATGCGCCACCACGTCGGCTGATGGGCCTGGGTTCCACTCCGCCACGGGCAGCTTCGTCACTGACGGCGGGTGGGCGAGCCATTGCTCCAGCCGTACGGAAAGAGCCCCCAACAACTTACGGACGGCGCCTTCAGTGTGTGGTTGCTGCGGCACCAGGTCGGCAAGCCGCTCAGCGCTCGCGAGCGCCGTCCCAATAGATGCGAGATTCTGCTCCGGCGAGCCGGGAAACGCGTCGGTGGCGATGATCAGCTCCATCAGCCGATCCAGTCCGTCGATGGGCTGGGGATCAAACTGCACCGCTTGCACCAGGGCCGTGACGTCTGTCTGCCACGGCCGCTCCGGCTGATTTCGCGCCACATCGACCCCCATTCGTCGGTTGTGCCAGCTCTGTTTCGAGCCCGGGATGCCGGACCCGCGCGGCCCGGGCGCCGCATCGCACCGCCGAGGCTACTGCCGGGCGTCCAGCCACGCGAGAGCCATCGCCCTGGGGAGCCTCAGCTACCCTGCAACACGTCGTCCCAGGCAGGGAATCACGCCGGACCATACGCAGACCGAGGCGAACTGTGACCACGACTGATCAGATCTTCTTTCACGCCGACCTCACACCAGAGCAGGCTGCGCAGGCCATCGCCGACGCCCTCGGGTGCGACCTGGAGATGATCGAGGGCGGGGCGTACCTGGGCCGAAGCCACGTCGCCGGCCTAACGGACTACGTCGCAGGTCCAGTGTCCGACAACTACCTAGCGGAGCCAGATGGCGAGATCCTCGCCGGATACGACCGCTACCCGTTGATGTGGGAGATGGTCAAGAAGGGCGTCCCCGACTGGGTGCGGCAAAAGACTGCCGCCAGAGCGCTGTTTGACGAGATGACGGCCAAGCTTGGCTGGCCGGCACTGCTCACCCACGAAAACGAGATCGCGATCGCTGACTTCAGTCCGGAACGTGGCCTACGCGTATTCGACGAGGACACGCCCGTTGACGCCGCGATCGTGATCCAGTAGGAGGTGCATCAGGTGCGACGCACAGCAGCGAGGCTAGCTGGAGCCACGATGCTCGCCGGGCTCCTTGTCCCGCTTTGGTCGGCGCCCAGTGCTCCTGCGTACGCAGGTCATACCCAAGCGCACCCGGGAATCGCGCCCAAGAACAGCTGCGATCAGCCGGCTAATAGAGGTGCCCGCTTCTCCGCCATCCCCTGGCAACAAGAAGTGCTCAAAGCGGAGAAGGTCTGGCCCATCTCGACCGGACGCAAAGTGACCGTCGCGGTGATCGACTCGGGGGTCGACACCAGCCACGAGCAACTCGAGGGCGCGAAGATTGCGGGCGGGGCAGATTTCCTACGCGGCAACGGCGGCGGCAACGGGCAACTCGACTGCAATGGCCACGGCACCGCGGCGGCCAGTCTCATTGCCGCGCAAAAGATCGAGGGGGTCGGGTTCCAGGGCCTCGCGTACGACGCCAAGATTCTCCCCATCACGTTGAGCGAGACCGTGGACGACACCGAGGAGACAAATTCCGAGAAGCGAACCAGTCCCGAGAAGTACGCGCGTGCCATCGACTCCGCTGTCGACAGTGGCGCCGACGTGATCAACATGTCGCTGGTGATACGCAGTGACGTGCCCGTACTGGAGAGAGCGATCAACCGGGCGCTGGCCAACGATGTGGTGCTGGTCGCCGCGGCCGGCAACTTCGACCCCAAGGAGGAGCCGCCACCGCCCCCGATCCCCGCCTCGTACGACGGGGTGATCGGGGTGAGCGCCATCGATCGCCTTTCCCGGCTCTACAAGAACTCTCAACCAGGTGAGCAGGTCGACTTGGCGGCGCCGGGAGATGGTGTCGTGGTCGCGAACAGGGGTGGCGACCACGCGACGCTGAAGGGCGCCGACATGGCCGCTCCGTTCGTCAGCGCCGCTGCGGCGTTGGTGCGGTCGCGATGGCCGGAGCTGAGCGCGGACGAGGTGGCGCGACGGCTCTTCGCCACCGCGAGCCCGGCGCCCGGTTCCCACGAGAAGGTCGGGTACGGGCTGGTGGACCCGTACCGAGCGCTCACCGAGGAGCTCAGCGACGAGCCACCGGTTGAGATCGACGGCGTGGAGGTGCCCACACTCGCACCAGAGGAGGTGGCGCGTCGTGAGGAGTGGGCGTTTGGCGGCGTGTTGGCTCTGTCAACCGCAGGGGTGGGGGTCGTGCTTGCCGGCGCGATGCTGGCGACCCTGACCTTGCTGCCGCTGGGTCATCGACGCAAGTGGCGACCAGGGCGGGCGAAGCCAATTCCGGAGCCCGAAGAGGACGACATGCCACCGGCACCGCTGAGACTCTTCGAGGATCTGGAAGCCGATTAGACGCCGCTGCTCTTCGGGGTGTTCCGGATCCGATGCTTCCGTCGGCTGAATTGCGGACTGCTTCGCGTACCCAGTAAAAGAAGTTGGTCCCGGCGCCATGCACCGGGACCAAGATTCTCGTTGTTGCGTTCCTAGGCTTGATTCACCTAACCCTGAAACCAGGATGCGGCCTGCTTGTCAGCCGACGCCATCGAGTCACCCGACTCGCTCACCGCGAGAGCAAGTCTGTTCATCACCTGGGCAATTTCCAGCGCGGCCTCTCGCCACACCTGCTTGCTCTCCAGGTACGAGGTCTGGGCCGCGCCCTCGAACGCCTCACCTTCGAGGGGCTTGCACTTGGCCTCCACGGAGTCGAGCTCCGTGTCCATCTTCTTGACGGTGTTCTCAATGGTGCTGCGGATCATCGCGATCTCGCCGGGGTTGTAAAGCATGTCAGACACGTGAATGCCTACCCTTCCAAGCTTCTATTGCAGTAAAAGTCCAGAATGGACGGATCATCCACGGAGGCCCTTGATCACGTCGTTCTCCACGCCGTGGGCAACGCTGTCCAAGCTCGCCTTCGCTTCCTCGTCGACGGACATCAAGCTGGAGCTCGTCTTGCTGATGCCCTCAGCGATGGCGTTGAGCCGGTTCACAATCGCGTTGGTGTCTGCCTGGACCTTTTGCCTCGCGTTAACGAATGCGCCGGCAGCCTGACCCTTCCAGCTCACCCCTTCGAGTGTGCTCATCATGCTGCTGATCGCGCTTTGAATGTTGGCCGCGCTTTCGGTGCATTGCGT
>JBOGDL010000372.1:0-12898 GCA_050701815.1 Micromonosporaceae bacterium
CATGCAGGCGTACAACGCCTGGTTCAGGTTTTGCTGGGCGCAGTGGTACGGGCCGCCGGCGAACACGGCGGCGCCGTCGAACGTGCCCGAGTACGCCACATGCAGCTGGGTGGCCATGTAGCCGCCCGAGGAGATCCCGGCGACGTACGCGCCGCTGATCGAGTACTGCGGCAGCGCCGCGACGGCCGGCTGCGAGGGGCGGTCTGCCACCGCATGGGCCGCGCCGGGCGTCAGAACTGTCGCGAGGGCCAGTGCGGCCCCGACCAGTGAACGTCTCATCTGATGCCTCCTCAAGGTCAGGTCGCTGCCAGGTCGCAGGTGTTGATCAGGTCCCCGCTGGCGGGGCGGGGCAGCGTCGCGCTGGGAGGTGGCGCCGCGCCCTGATCTGTCCAGTCCTCCAGCGCCGCGAACGCCTCCCGGTAGCACGGCAGGATCGGGCGCAGCAGGTCTGGGTAGCCGGCGTAGAGGCTGTCCACGTGGTTGCCGCCGACCACCCGGTAGTAGCGATGCCGGCCTTCGATCATCTCGGCGTACGTGTCGGAGTCGACCCGGATCGGCAGCAGCGTGTCCAGCGTGCCGTGCAGCGTGATCATCGGTTTCTTGATCGCGCCGGTCAGCGACACCCGCTCCACCGCTCGGTGCACCGACCGCGGGCGCTCGGCGTAGTCGTAGTCGGCGTCGCACCCGGGCACCGAGCCGGGCAGGCAGTACGGGTGACCCGCCACCGCGTCGCCGTCGTAGCCGGGGTCGAACTCTTCCCGGTAGATCCGTTGCGTCAGATCCCAGTAGTACGTGTGGTGGAAGTCCCACAGCGGCTCCGATCCCGGCTCGAAACCCGCGTCCAGGATCGCCTGATGCGCCTGCTCGTCCCCGGCTTTGTGCTTCGGGTAGTGGCGCAGCGCCGGGGGTAGGAACGTGAACAGGTTCGGCCCGTCCGGGGTGAACAGGGTGCCTTCCCAGTCCACCCCGCCGTCGTACAGCCAGGGTCGGTTCTCCAACTGCCAACGGGCCAGGTAACCGCCGTTGGAGATCCCGGTGACGTACGTGCGGCGCGGCTGCTCGCCGTACCGCTGCTTGACGACCTGCTTGGCGGCCCGCGTCAACTCGGTCATGCGCAGATGCCACTCCGCCACCGCGTCGCCGGGCCGGCGGCCGTCGGTGTGGAACTCCGCGCCCACATTGCCCTTGTCGGTGGCGGCGAACGCGTAGCCGCGGGCGAGCACCCAGTCGCCGATGATGAAGTCGTTGGCGTACTGCTCGCGGTTTCCGGGCGCCCCGGTGACCACCAGCCCGCCGTTCCAGTCGTCCGGCAGGCGTATCACGAACTGCGAGTCATGGTTCCAACCGTGGCTGCTGTTCAGGGTGGATGAGTCCGGGAAGTAGCCGTCGATCTGGATCCCCGGCGCCCCGCTCGGGTTCTGGGTGCCCGGCGCATGCAGCCCGGCCCAGTCGGCGGGATCGGTGTGCCCGCTGGCGACAGTCCCGGCGGTGGTCAGGTCGGGCAGGCAGACCGACTGCGCGTGCTCGGCGCCGGGGACGGTCAGGTGGCAGCCAGAGTCCGGGCTCCCCAGGGCGGGGCCGCCGAGCGTCCCGGCGAGCATGCCGGCCAGCGCCACCGGCAACCATCGACCGGAGAAACGGCTGAAGCGCGATCCGACCTTCATGGACATGGCAGCTCCTTCTTGACTCCGGGTGCCGCCGGGGCTGCGCGCTCCGGCTGCCGGTGTGATGCGGATCGTGCCCGTTTCGGCCCGCTGTCCGCCACGGCGTCCCGCAACACATCACGGCGGCCCACTGTGTGGAATCGCGCTCGGGAGCGCCGGACAGTGGACGCGCTTCCACGGGAAGGAAGGCGCGCTTCTACGCGAAGGATTGGCCCCGCCAGCCATCGGTTGACCGGACGCGTGGTGTGGTCAACACCCTTGCCGGCTGGGGGGATTGTGTTTGCCGGCGCCATGGCCCGGGGCGCCGTGATCCCCATAGCGTTCGGCGAACACGCCCAAACCAGACGGTGTGCCCAATCCGGAGGTGGCCATGCCCCACACGCAGCGGCCTGCCTTGGCCGCGCACGGGCTGGTCAAACAGTTCCGGGGGTTCCGGGCCGTCGACGGGGTGGACCTCTCGGTGTCCGAGGGCGCGGTGCACGCGCTGGTGGGGCCCAACGGCGCCGGCAAGACCACGCTGTTCAACCTGCTCACCGGGTTCCTGACCGCGTCCGCGGGTGTGATCTCGCTGGCGGGGCACGACATCACCGGGCTGCCGCCGGAGCGGATCGCGAGGCTGGGGCTGGCCCGCTCGTTCCAGATCACCAACCTGTTCCCGATGCTCACCGCCCGCGAGCACGTCGAGTTGGCGCTGGCGGGACGCGCGGGGCAGGGCTTCAAGTTCTGGCGTTCCGAGAAGCTGCTGGCGCGGCATGCCGACCGAGCCGAGGAACTGCTCGCTTCGGTGGGCCTGGAGCAGGCCGCGCAGACCCCGGCCGACACCCTCCCGTACGGGCAGAAACGCGCCTTGGAGCTGGCGTTGGCGCTGGCGCTGGACCCGTCCGTGTTGCTGCTGGACGAGCCGACCGCGGGCATGGGCGCCGAGGATGTGGACCGCACCGTGGAGCTGATCGGGCAGCTGCGGGCTGGCCGCACGGTGGTGCTGGTGGAGCACAACATGAACGTGGTGAAAAGCCTCGCGGACCGGGTCACGGTGTTGCAGCTGGGCCGGGTGCTGGCAGAAGGCGAGTACGCCGAGATCCGCGATGACCCCAGGGTGGTCGCCGCCTACCTGGGGGAGTCCGATGCTGCGCGTTGACTCGCTGTCCGCCGGATACGGCCAGGCGCAGGTGCTGCGGGACGTGTCGCTGCAGGTCGCCCAGGGTGAAGTGGTCACCCTGGTGGGGCGTAACGGGGCGGGAAAGTCGACCTTGTTGCGGTGCCTGATGGGGTTGCACGCCCAGCAGCGGGGCCGGATCGAGCTGCTCGGCAGGGACCTGACCCGGCTGCCGGCGCACCGCCGCGCCCGGCTCGGGCTGGGATGGGTGCCTGACGACCGCGGGGTGTACGCGTCGCTGTCGGTGGCCGAGCACCTGGCCCTGGCGCCGACCATCGGGCCGGACCCATGGCCGTTGCGGCGGATCTACGACACCTTCGGCGTGCTGCACGAACGGCGTCGCTCTCCCGGCGCCCGGCTCTCGGGCGGCGAGCAGCAGATGCTGGCGATCGCCCGGGTGCTGCGGGCGGGGGCCCGGCTGCTGATCTGTGACGAGCCCACGGAAGGTTTGGCGCCCCTGCTGGTGCGCCGGATCGGGGAGATCATCCGGGAGGTCAAGGCGCACGGCGCGACCGTGCTGCTGGTGGAGCAGAACGTGCACTTCGCCGCCTCGGTCGCGGACCGGCATTACTTGCTTGCCGAGGGCCGGATCGTCGAGGTGCTGGACAACGCCGCGGTGCTCGAACGGGAGTCTGAGCTGCTCGCGTACCTCGGCATCTGAACGATCGCGCACTCGCGGCAGTCGCGGGTGGGAGGAGGGACGACCCATGCGTACAGGCAGCAGCCCGGCGACTCACAGCGGGATGGCTCGGGTTCGAGCAGTCAGCGGGACGGTGCCGGCGCGAGCCGCTGGGATGGCGCGATCGGTCGCGGTGCTCGCGGCTGGCGCGCTGCTGCTGACCGGTTGCGGTCAAGGCGGCCCGTCCAGCGGCGGCGGCGGGATTTCCGGCGACAAGGTGGTGCTCGGCGTCCTCAATGACCAGTCCGGGGTGTACGCCGACCTGTCCGGGAAGAACTCCGTCGAGGCGGTCCGGATGGCCGTGAAGGACTTCAAGAAGGCCAACCCCGACTCCGCGGTGAGCAACATCGAGGTGGTCACCGCCGACCACCAAAACAAGCCGGACATCGCCAACTCGAAGGCCGCTGAGCTGTACGACCGGCAGCAGGCCGACATCATCCTGGACGTGCCCACGTCGTCGGCCGCGCTCGCGGTGGCGAACGTGGCCAAACAGAAGAAGAAGATCCACATCAACATCGGGGCCGCCACCACAGAGCTCACCGGCGCCTCGTGCAACAAGTACACGTTCCACTACGCGTACGACACGTACATGCTGGCCAACGGCACCGCCTCCACGGTGACCGAGGACGGCGCGAAGAACTGGTACATCGTCTACCCGGACTACGCCTTCGGGCAGGACATGAAGAAGAGCTTCCAGTCCGCGATCGAGGCCGCTGACGGCACCGTGGTGAAGAGCGACCCGACCCCGTTCCCGAACGACAACTTCTCCACGTTCCTGCTCAAGGCGCCGGACCTGAAGCCGAAGCCGGACGTGATCGGGACCATGCAGGCCGGCGGCGACCTGGTGAACCTGGTGAAGCAGTACAACGAGTTCAAACTGCAGGACAAGGGCGTCGACCTGGCGGTGGGCCTGATGTTCATCACCGACATCCACTCGCTCGGAGTGGAGGCCTTCTCCGGGGTCACCTTCACCGACGCCTGGTACTGGAACTACGACAAGACCAACCGCCAGTGGGCGGACAAGTTCCAGGCCCGCACCGACACCCGTCCCTCGTTCGCGCACGCCGGGAACTACTCGGCGGCGATGCAGTACCTGAAGGCGGTCGACCGAGCCGGCACCGACGCCTCCGATGAGGTGGTGAAGGAGCTGGAGGGGCACTCCTTCGACGACGTGTTCGCCCGTAACGGCAAGATCCGGGCCGAAGACCACCGGATGATCCACGACGCCTACCTGGCGAAGGTGAAGGAGAAGAGCCAGGTGCAGGAGGAGTGGGACTACGAGGAGATCGTCTCCACCATTCCCGCCGAGGAGGCGTTCGCGCCGGTCGGCGACACCCAGTGCCAGATGAGCTGATCGATGGCGCAGCAGCTGTTCAACGGTTTGGTCGGGGGCGGGTTCCTGGCTCTGCTCGCCCTCGGCCTGGCCGTGATCTTCGGGATGCTCCGGGTGGTGAACTTCGCCCACGGCGCCTTCTACATGCTGGGCGCCTTCGGCGCGTACGTGCTGCTGGCTGAGGCGGGCGTGGGGTTCTGGCTGGCGCTGCTGATCGTCCCGGTCGGGCTCGCCGCCGTGGGGATGGCGCTGGAAGCCACCCTGGTGCGCCGGTTGGCGCAGCTCGACCCGCTCTACAACTTCCTGCTCACGTTCGGCGTCACGCTGATCCTGCAGGACCTGGTGAAGCAGCAGTACGGCAGCCAGTCCAAGCCGTACAACCGGCCGGCGCTGCTGGAGGGCTCGATCGACCTGGGGTTGTTCACGTTCCCGGCGTACCAGGTGTTCGTGCTGGGGTTCTCGATCGCGATCTGCGTCGCGGTGTGGCTGCTGTTGACCCGTACCCGGATCGGGGCGGTGGTGCGGGCCTCGACTGAACGTCCGGAGCTGACCCGGGCGCTCGGGGTGAACGTGGGCCGCTGGGTGACGCCGGTGTTCGGGTTCGGCAGCGGCCTGGCGGGCCTGGCCGGGGTGCTCGCGGCGCCGATGCGGGCGGTGAACCCGTTGATGGGGGCTGACCTGGTGATCACCGTGTTCGCGGTGGTGGTGATCGGCGGCCTGGGCTCGATCTTCGGGTCGGTGCTGGCCGGGTTCGGCATCGGGATGGCGCAGGCGCTAGGCAACCTCTACACCCCGGCGCTGTCCCAGACCCTGGTGTTCATCCTGATGGCGGTGGTGTTGCTGTGGCGGCCCACCGGCCTGTTCGGACGCGAGGAGGTCCTCACGTGAGTGGCGGGGCTGGTGAGCGGCTGATGCGGGCCCGCCCGGCGGTGCGGTGGGCGCTGCTGGCGATCGGGCTAGTCGCCGCGCTGGCGATGCCGTGGCTGATGTATCCGCCGATCGCGTTCGACATCGCCTGCTTCGCGCTGCTGGCGATGTCGGTGGATCTGCTGCTCGGCTACACCGGCCTGCTCTCGTTCGGGCATGCGGCGTTCTGGGGCGCCGCCGCGTACACGGCCACCGTGGTCGGGTTGCGCACCGGAGCGGCGTTCCCGGTGGCGGTGCTGGCCGGCGTGCTGGTCGCCGCCGCGCTGTCGGCGCCGATCGGCTATCTGGCGGTGAAGCGGACCGGGATCTACTTCGCGATGGTGACTCTGGCGTTCGCCCAGCTGGTCTACTTCATCACCAATCAGTGGCGCTCAGTGACGGGCGGAGAGAACGGCCTGGTCGGCCCCACCCGCGAGCTGTTCGGGATGGATCTGACCGACCCGTTCTTCTTCTACTACGCCGGGCTGCCGTTCATCCTGCTGGGGATGCTCGCGGCGTGGCGGGTGGTGCATTCCCCGTTTGGGCGGGTGCTGGTCGCGATCCGGGACAACCCTTCCCGGGTACGGGCGCTGGGCTACCCGGTGCACCGCTACAAGCTCGGGATCTTCGTGATCTCCGCGGCGCTGGCTGGGCTCGCGGGCGGGTTGTTCGCCGTCAGCCACGGTTTCGCCTCGCTGCAGGAGGTGTACTGGACCACCTCCGGCAAGGCCGTGATGATCGTGGTCCTGGGCGGCATGGGCACGCTGTGGGGCAGCGTGGTCGGAGCCTGGCTGGTGGTGCAGCTGGAGTACTTCCTCTCCGACGCCGGGTTCGGCGAGATCGGGATCGTCACCGGCGCCATCTTCGTGCTGGTGGTGTCACTGTTCCGGCGCGGTATCTGGGGCACCGCCAGTTACGGTCTGACGCGGCTCAGACGCCGCCGCCGAGCCGATGCAGTCGAAGCGCCAACTGCACCTCCAACGCCTGATCCGGCTGCTGCCAGCCAGCGCCGATGAGCTGAGCGATCCGCTCGAGGCGCTGCGCCACGGTGTTCACGTGCACGTGCAGCGCTTCGGCCGCCCGGGACGAGCTGCCGCCCGCCCCGAAGTACGCCTCCAACGTGGCGACCAGCGCGGTGCCGCGTTTGCTGTCGTACTCGATCACAGGGCCGATCGCGGCGGTCACGAACCGGCTGGTGTCGCGGCGTTCGCTCAGCAGCAGCCCCACGAAGCCGAGCTCGGCGGTGCTGCCGGACTGCCCGGAGCGTCCCAGCGAGATCAGCGCGTCGGCGCACCGGGCGGCCTCCAGGTAGCATGCCGCGATCTGGTCGGGGCCGGCGGCGGGCCCGGAGGAGCCGACGGTGACCGGGCTGTCCAACAGCACGGTCAGATCCCGGCACACCCGGCGGGCCGTCTCCGCCGCGTCCTGCCCGGGAAGCAGCAACGCGACCCGGTTGTCGCGGGTCACGGCCAACCCGCGCCGCGCGGAGGCGAAGCTGGACGCCCAGGAGCCGGCGCGTTCCCGCTGCCCATGCTCGGTGTCAACCGACACCAGCACGTGCGGCGCGTCAAGATCAATGTGCAGCAGCCGAGCGCGTTGCCGCATCGCGTCCGGGTCCCGCATCGGACGTGACGCGGCCCAATTGCCTGAGCTGCCGGCCGCGCCGCCGACCACGCCGCCGACCGCGCTGCCCGGGGCGCTGCCCGGGGCGCCGCCGACCGCGCTGCGTCGGGCTTCCGGCACGGACAGGATGTCGCCCAGCAGCTCGCCTCGCACCCGTCCCTCGGCCTCAGCCGCGGTGCGGTCGAACAGCAGCAGCAGCGCGGTGACCAGCGCCGCTCGCTCCAGGATCCGCTGGTCCGCGTCGGCGAGGTCGGCGTCCGGGCGCATCACGACGGCGCCGAGGCGTTCGGTGCCCGCGATCACCGCGGAGATCCACAGCTTGCCCCTGCGCACGGCTCGTCCCTCGGCGCGGGAGGCCGCGATCGCCTCCTGCAACGTCTCCGGCTCGGGCGTGGCCAGCGGGCCCACGTTGGCGATCTGGCGCCCCGCCGCGTCGAGCACCAGCAGCTCGCCGCCCAGCACGTGGGTGACCGCGGCGGCCACATCCTCCACCCCGCCGCCGCGCAGCACCAGCGCGGTCATCCGGTCGTGCGCCTCGGCTGCCCGTTCCACCGACTCGCTGTGGGCGCTGACCACCGCGTTCGCGGCCGACAGCTCCTCCAACGCGGTCTGGGTCTCCTGCAGCAACCGCGCGGTGTCGATGGCCACCGCCGCGTGGTTGGCGAGCGAGCACAGCAGCGCCACCTCCTCCCGCGCGAACGGGCGCGCGCTGCGGTTGGCCGCGAACAGGACGCCGATCACCCTGGTCCCGAGCCGCATCGGCACCCCGAGAATCGCCACCAGGCCTTCCTCGGCCACCGCCTTGTCGATCTCGTCCAGGTGCTTGAAACGCTCGTCAGCCAGATAGTCGGCGGTCACGTACGGGGTGCCGCTCTGCGCGACCAGCCCGCCGAGCCCGCCCCCCGGCGGCAGCCGCAGCCGCTGGAACCGGGCCGAGATGGAGCCGTCGGTGACTCGCATCCAGGTGTCATGCCGGGTGTCGTCCCAGAGCGTCATGTAGCTGACGTCCGCGGCCAGCAGCTGCCGGGCGCGATGGGTGATCGCCTCCAGCACCGCGTCCAGGTCCCGCAGCCCGGCCAGGTCGCTGGCGGTGTCGAACAGGCTGGACAGTTCCAGCTCCCGCTGCCGGCGGCGTTCCAGCAACGCCCGCACCCGCAGCGCCAGTAGTTTGGCTTGCTCGAGCTCAGCCAGGGTGTCGGCCGGGGCGCCCCGGGCGCGGGCCTGCAACAGCGGGCCTTCGAACTCCACCGCGGCGGCTTCGCGCCCCAGCAACTCCAGGAACTCGATGCAGGACACGGCGCCCATTCTCGGCATCAGCCCTCTCGTTGGGAAGGCGCCTGGACGCGCGCGCCTTCGGCGGCAGGTCTGCGGGCTGCGGTCTCAGTGCGCGGTCCACCCCCCGTCGAGGGTGAACGAGGAGCCGGTGATGCCGGCGGCCGCCGGGCCGCACAGGTACCCGACCAGCTCCGCCACCTCAGCGGGCTCGAGCAGCCGTTTCACCGCGGTACGGGCCAGCATCACGTGCTGCACCACGTCCTGCTCGGCCATTCCGTGGCTGGCCGCCTGGGCGCTGATCTGCTGCTCGACCAGCGGGGTGCGCACGTACGCCGGGTTCACGCAGTTGGACGTGACGCCGTGTTCGGCGCCCTCCAACGCCAGCACCTTGGACAGCCCCTCCAAGCCGTGCTTGGCGGCCACGTACGCGACTTTGTACGGCGAGGCGCGCAGCCCGTGCACCGAGGAAATGTTGACCACGCGGCCGTACTGCTGCGCGTACATGTGCGGCAGGGCGCGCTGGATCAGCCGGAACGGCCCCTCCAACATCACGCGCAGCAGGTGCGCGAACCGCTCGGCGGGGAAGTCCTGAATCGGCGCCACGTGCTGTAGTCCCGCGTTGTTGACCAGGATGTCGACCGCGGGATCGAGCCGCTCCAACGTCTCGGGCACCGCGAGATCCACCTCGATCGCCTCGGCCCCGATCTCGGCGGCGACCCCGCGTGCTGAGTCGAGGTCCCGGTCGGCGATGACCACCCTGGCGCCAGCGGCGGCCAGCCGGCGCGCGCAGGCGGCCCCGATGCCGCTGCCGCCCCCGGTGACCAGGGCCGTCCGTCCCCTCAGGTCCAGGGCTGCCGGAGAAGTCATGGCCGAGACGCTACGGCGTGAGCAATCTCGGGCCCATGGATTGGATGCACACAGCAACCATGTGGACGGTGTGGCGCCCAGCCACATCCGACCGCCGCTCGGCGCCGTCCGGCTGTCGGCGCCGTCCGGCCGCTCGGCGGCACAGCCGCTGGGGGCAGTCCGGCCGCTCGGCGGCCCGGCGGGCGCCGGGGCTTCTGATCGCCTCGGGCGTGTGTCGGTGCGGGGGATGGCTGGGCCGGCGCCCTAGGTTGTCGAACGTACGGTTCGAACAGGCGTTCGGGCCGCCAATCGCCTGGAGGTGTCGCGGGTGCGGGTGCTGGGAGTGGATCCGGGGCTCACCCGCTGCGGTGTCGGCGTGGTGGAAGGCTCGCCCGGCCGGCCCTGTCGGCTGGTGGCGGTGGAGGTGATCCGCACCCACCCGGACGCCGAGCTGCCGGAGCGGCTGTTGCGCCTGGATCAGCAGCTGACCGCGTTGATCAGCGAGCACCAGCCGGACGAGATCGCGGTGGAACGGGTCTTCAGCCAGCACAATGTGCGGACCGTGATGGGCACCGCTCAGGCGGGGGCGGTGGCGGTGCTGGCCGCGGCCCGGGCGGGGGCGCCGGTGCGCACGTACACCCCGAGTGAAGTGAAGGCGGCGGTGACCGGGTCGGGTCAGGCCGACAAGAAGCAGGTCGCCAGCATGATCACCCGGCTGCTCCGGCTTGACGCCGCGCCCCGCCCGGCGGACGCGTCGGATGCTCTGGCGTTGGCGATCTGCCACGTGTGGCGGGGCGCCACCCAGGCCAGGCTGGCCGCGGCGGCACGCGCCGTCCGTCCGGGCCGGGATGCCGTCGCCGCGTCCCGGCGCCCTGACGTCGGCGGCCCGTCCCAACCACCCGAGGAGGGTGCATGATCGCCAGTGTGCGGGGCCAGGTTGCCGCGGTGGCGCCGGATCACGCGGTGGTGGAGGTCGCCGGCGTCGGCTTCGCGGTGCAGTGCGGCCCGAACGTCCTGGCGCGGCTGCGGGTCGGCCAGGAGGCGCAACTGTCCACCAGCCTGGTGGTCCGGGAGGACTCTCTTACTTTGTACGGGTTCGCCGACCCCGATGAGCGAAGTCTCTTCGAGCTGCTGCAGACCGCCAGCGGGGTGGGTCCCAAGCTGGCCCAGGCGATCCTGGCGACGTTGTCCCCGCAGGCGGTGCGGCAGGCGGTCGCCAGCGCCGACATCTCAGCGCTGACCAGGGTGTCCGGGGTGGGCAAGAAGGGAGCGGAGCGGTTGGTGCTGGAGCTACGTGACCGGATCGGCGCGGTGGAGCCGTCCCCGGCAGACCAGACCAGGACTCACACCCGGGCCGGTTGGCAGGAACAGGTGCGTCAGGCGTTGGTCGGGTTGGGCTGGTCGGCCCAACAGGCGGCCACGGCGGTGGACGCGGTGGCCGCGTCGCGCGCAGCTGACGCTGCGGGCGATTCTTCGGCTGGCGGAGAGGCGGCGCCGCCGGACATTTCGGCGCTGCTCAAGCAGGCGATCCGGATGCTGGGACGGGTGCGATGAGCGACGCTGCGCCGTACGGGCCGGTCTCGGCGTACGCCGGGCCAGAAGAGGCGGACGCCGAGTCCAGCGTGCGGCCTCGGCGGCTGGACGAGTTCGTGGGCCAGCTTCGGGTCCGGGAGCAGCTGGACCTGCTCCTGGCGGGCGCCCGGAAGCGTGGCGCCCCACCCGATCACATCCTGCTGGCGGGTCCGCCCGGGCTGGGCAAGACCACCCTGGCCATGATCGTGGCGGCCGAGATGGAGTCGGCGCTGCGGATGACCAGCGGCCCCGCGATTGAGCGCTCCGGTGATCTCGCCGCCGTGCTGACCAGCCTGGGTCCGGGCGACGTGCTCTTCATCGACGAGATCCATCGGATCGCGCGCCCGGCCGAGGAGCTGCTTTACAGCGCCATGGAGGACTTCCGGGTCGATGTGGTGGTGGGCAAGGGCCCTGGGGCCACCGCGATTCCGCTGGATGTGGAGCCGTTCACGCTGGTCGGAGCGACCACCCGTTCCGGTCTGCTGACCGGGCCGATGCGGGACCGGTTCGGCTTCGTGGCGCACCTGGACTTCTACAGCGCGGACGAGCTGCGCAAGGTGCTGGACCGGGCGGCGCGGATCCTCGGGGTTCAACTGACGCCAGACGGCGCGGCTGAGATCGCGGGTCGCTCCCGAGGCACCCCCCGGATCGCGAACCGGTTGTTGCGGCGGGTGCGCGACTACGCCGAGGTGCGCGCCGACGGTGTGATCACCCATCAGGTCGCGAACGCCGCGCTCGCTGTCTACGACGTGGACGACCTCGGGCTCGACCGGCTGGACCGGTCGGTGCTGGGGGCGTTGGTGGACTCCTTCGGGGGAGGCCCGGTCGGGTTGACCACGCTGGCGGTGGCGGTGGGGGAGGAGCCGGACACGGTGGAGGAGGTCTGCGAGCCGTACCTGGTACGTGCCGGGCTGCTCGCCCGCACCCCGAGAGGACGGGTGGCGACGGGCGCCGCATGGCGGCATCTTGGGCGGGTCCCCCCGGCTGGCGCCTTCGGAACGGGCCCCGCAGGCGATCAAGGCGAGCTGTTCGAGTCCGACATGTGATGGTGTGATGGGAACGTGACCTTGCCTGCGCGCGGTGATCCTCTAGCTAGCGACTAGACTCCCGGCGGTCCCCAGTTGTAAATCATGATCCTCGCGTATGCGTGGCTCCACGCTTGCGAGCAAATCGGAAGGCCTAGCGGTGGTTCTCGCAGCACCAGCACAGGGCGGCGGCGGTCTGCTGCCCATCCTGATGATCGGCCTGATCATCCTCGCGATGTACTTCTTCATCATCCGGCCGCAGCAGCGGCAACGGCGCAAGATGCAGCAGATGCAGAGCGGCCTGTCGGTGGGGGACCAGGTGATCACCATCGGCGGTCTCTACGGCACGATCGTGGAAGCCGACAACGAGACGGTGACGCTGGAGGTCGCACCCGGAATCACCAACAAGTACGTTCGGGGCGCGGTGAGCCGGACCGTCGAAGAGACTCCGAAGGCCGCGGGCGGGGACTCCGAGTCAGGGGACAAGAACAAGGACGAGTGAGAGCGGGCGCGGCGGTGTCGGCGGGCGCCGGCGCGATCGTGCCACAACCGAGCCCCCTGGATTCATCTGGCGGGGTGTGAATACTGGAAGCCGTGTTTCGGCGCGTGACTAGTCGCCGCGCCGGGGCAGGGGCATCTGATCAGGTGGTGAGCCGAGTCGCCCAGCGGGCGAAGCGGCAGCCGGACAGCCGAGCAGGGAGACAGGTCAGCCGTGGCACCAGGGCAGGGGCAGCTGCGCGCCTCGCGTTACTTCATCGCGCTATTCATCGTGATCGCGGCCCTCTGGGGGCTGGTGGTGTGGAAGGGCGCTTATTCGCC
>JBOGDL010000373.1:0-4190 GCA_050701815.1 Micromonosporaceae bacterium
CGGGCCTGGGTCTTCCGCGCCGCGTCAACCATGCCGCCGGTGGAGAGCATCTTCACCCGTTCGGCCGGAACCAAGCCCTCGCCAGCCAGGTAGAGAGCGGACGTGGCGCAGCCGCACTCAGGGTGGATGAACAGGTCAGCCTCTGGCTCGGCGGCGGCCCGTTCCGCCAGCGTGGCGCCGTCGATGCCGGCATGCACGTGGCACTCGCCGGACCACACCTGGATGTTGTCCCGGCCGGTGACCCGCTTCACGTGAGCGCCCAGGAACTGGTCCGGCAGGAACAGGATCTCCCGGTCCTCGGGGATCGAACGGATCACGTCAGCGGCGTTGGACGAGGTGCAGCACACGTCGGTCTCGGCCTTGACCTCGGCGGTGGTGTTCACGTACGCCACCACGACCGCGTCCGGGTGTTCGGCTTTCCAGGCGCGAAGCTGATCCACCGTGATGCTGTCCGCCAGCGAGCATCCCGCGTCCGGGTCTGGGATCAGCACTGTCTTGTCGGGAGAGAGGATCTTGGCGGTCTCCGCCATGAAGTGGACCCCGCAGAAGACGATCGTGCTGTGTTCGGCGGCGGCGGCGAGCCGGGACAGTGCGAGGGAGTCGCCGACGTGATGGGCCACGTCCTGGATTTCGGGCACCTGATAGTTATGCGCGAGGATCACCGCGTCGCGCTGCTCGGCCAGCGTCCGCACCTGTGCCACCCAGTCGGAGGGCAGGTCCGCTGTCGAGGCTTGCCCCGCTGCAAGCTGCTGAGTCACGATCGCCTCCGGTTTTCGCCTCTGAGTCGATAACTAGCTTATCATCGGTCTGTGGGACCCGACATGCTTGGTGACATGGCGCACGAAACGCGGAATCCAGCGCTCACCTCAGCCGGCCCCGCGGCGAGCGGCGAGGGTACGACGGCGAGCGGCGAGGGTACGACGGCGAGCGGCGAGCGGCGAGGGCACGGCGGCGAGAGTCCGGCGGCGAGCCGGCAAGTGCCGGGCAGAGAGGCGGCGCTTGCCGGGCATGAGGTGCTCGCGGTGGTGCTGCAAGTGCGCCAAGGTGAGCTCTGCGCGCTGCTGTGGCAGCGTGGTCGACCTCCTGCGCAGGGGCGCTGGGTGCTGCCCGGCGGCAGGCTCGGGGCAGATGAGGACCTGGGCCCCTCAATCCGTCGCCAGCTCGCTGCCAAAGTCGACCTTCGGGAGTTGTCGCACCTGGAGCAGCTCGACACCCGGGGCGAGGTGCGCCGAGTTGAGGGTCAGCGGGTCATCGCCACCACGTACCTGGGTTTGGCGCCGGCCCACGTCGACCCCAAGGTGCCCCCGGACACCGCGTGGCAGCCGGTGCGCCAGTTGCCGCCGATGGCCTTCGACCACGCCGCGATCGTGGCCGCCGGCCGGCGCCGGCTGCGGTCCAAGCTCTCGTACACCAACTTGGGTTTCGCCTTGGCGCCGCCCGAGTTCGTGATCTCGCAACTGCGCGACTATTACGCGGCCGCGCTCGGCCACGACGTGTCGGCCACCAACCTGCAGCGGGTGCTGTTGCGACGCGGCCAGATCGAGGCCACTGGGCGTACCCGCCCCACCGGGCCGCATGGGGGCAGGCCGGCGGCGCTGTTCCGGTTCCGGGTCGCCGAGCTGGAGGTCACGGACGGCTTCGCTGTGCTCCGCCCGCCCCGCGAGTGATCATCGTGGGCCGAACCCGCCGACGCCGACGCCTGTGTTGATCAAGGGATTTGTGATGCGACGCGCCGGCGACACGCGCACCAATCCCTTGATCAACGTGTCGCGGCAGTGGCGCCGCGGCACGCGTGGTGACCCCGTGGTCAACGGGTCGCGGCGGTGCCCGGGGAGCGGTGGAACGCGACGTCGGTGATCCAGCGGGTGAAGCCGAGCTGCTGGTAGACCGCCACGGCGCGGGTGTTCGACTCGTCCACGTACAACATCACCTGGTCCAAGCCGCGGTCACGGAGGTAGCGCAACCCCGCCAGGGTGAGCGGTTTGGCCAGGCCGGCGCCCTGCGCTTCCGGGTCGACCCCGAGCACGTACACCTCGCCTAAAAGCTCGTGGGCGTGCGCCAGCTCGGACTCGGCGCCGTCGCCAGCCGCGTCCATCCCGTGCACCTTGGTCCAGTGGAAACCCAGCAGCCGGCCGTCCGACGTGCGTTCCGCGAGCAGGAAGCCGGCCGGGTCAAACCATGATTCCTTGGTACGCACGTGCAGGTCACGCACCGTCCAACGGCCCTGGTCCGGGTGGTCGGCGAAAGCCCGGTTGTTCACCGCGACCCACGCGTCATCGTCCCGCCCCACCACGAACGGACGCAGCCGCACGCCTTCAGGCAGCTTGGGCTCCGGGATCGGCAGGTGCAGGGAGCGACGCATCTGCCACAGCGCCCGAACCCGCTCGAATCCCATCCGCATCGCCAACGCGGTCGCTGCCGGGTGGTCGCCGTGCGCCCACAGCCGCAGCCGGCCTTCGGGGTCATGCGCCTCGGCGATCTCGATCGCGGCGGCTGTCAGCGCGCGCCCGACCCCACGGCGCCGGTGCTGCGGGCCCACCGCGAGCTCAGCGGACGGGCCGGCGATCACATCGGTGGGGTCGACGTGCGCATACCCGATCAGGGCGCCGGAATCGCGGATCAACAGGTGCGCCGCCGGCGGGTCGCCGCCGTGCCGTAAGTGCAACACCACGTGCTCGGAAAGCGGGTAGACGCCGTCAGCGTCGCTGGCGGCGCGCATCAGGTCGAGCACCTCGCCGACCTGGTCTGGCGTCAAATGGCCGTAGCGTTCCACTTTGCCGACAGAGGTCACCTCTCGACCGTACCGGGCGGGTGCTCAACCGCCCCACCGTGCCGGGTGTGGGTGATGTCGCCACCCGCCGCCCGCGCACGCCCGGGTGGCACGGTGGCCCGGGTGGCGCCAGAGTGATCTCCGCTGCCCGGTCGGGCATCAACGACGCTCAACATCGTCAGCGGAGGAACCTCTCATGACCAGGGTCAACCCGGCAGTGGTGGCGGGGGTCAGTCTGTGGCGGCTGGCGATTGTCAGCTCCGCGTTCATAGGTTTCTGGGAGTACGCCAGCCTGCAACTCGGGAATCTGGCCTATCTGACCCAGCAGGCCGCATTTTTCGCGGGGGCGGTGTACCTGGTGCTGCTGGTGTATCCGATGGTCACGCGGCTGCAGCGACACGAGCCGGCCAGCGGTGGGTGGCGCGGCGCGGCAGCCGTGCTGTTGATCCTGGTGAGCGCCACGTACGCGACCATGCTGAACGGCACTTACTACGACCTGGGAGGGTTCCTCTCCCACTTGCTGACGCCGTTGCTGGTGGTGCTGGACTGGACTTTCGTGGGTCGTAACCAGGGGCAGTGCCGCTGGTGGCACCCGTTCGCGTGGCTGGTTCCACCGATCGCGTACCTCGGCTTCTACCTGCTGTACGGCGAGCTGCTGTACGCCTTCCTCGACCCCAGCCAGCCCTGGTTCGCCGTCACGGTGGTCCAGTTTCTGGTCACCCTGCTGGCGGTCGGCTACCTGTTGTGGGGCATTGCCAGACTCAAGGACGGGATCAGCCGTGCGATCCGGCGGCAGCCAGCAAGCCCTGGGGCGCCCCTGAACACCGCCGTGGTCTCGGGGCCCCAGCCCTGGGGCGCCGCGGGACCTCAGCCCTGACGCTGGGTTTGGCCCCTGCTGAGCCCCAGCGCAAACGCACAGCCAGCGTGAGCCACGTCGAAAGGGGTGTGTCATCAACCGCAGGCGTCCGGTGAATCGGGATTGGCAGCTGCCGTCGTTCCTGGAACAGGCGGCGGAGGGAGTCAGAGTGCGACCGGGCAAGGCCGCCGTGCCATGGCGAGCGCTTATCCCCGTCGCCGTGCTGGTGGCATACCTGACGGTGTGGGTCAGCGACGTGTGGCCCTGGCACATCGCGGTGGCGGCGGGGTCCGGGATGGTGCTTGGCGGGTTGCTCGTGATCACCGCTGCGCCGATGGTGATGTGGTGGCGACGCCGTGGCGACCTGATCCCGGCGCGGGACGTCCGGGCAACGGCCGGCGTCGAGGTGGGTGTGGCGCTGGTGGCGGCAATCGGCGGTGCGGCGTCGGCGATCGTGGCTGCGGTCGGGGACGTCCAAGCAGGCCAGGCGTACGCCGCTGGCGGCGACGTCTACCGCGCCGTGGCGTGGGCGGCCGTGGCCCTGAGCTTCGGTCTGGGCGCGAC
>JBOGDL010000374.1:0-12421 GCA_050701815.1 Micromonosporaceae bacterium
GTCGGCAAGAAGGCGCTGCCCGCGATCGCGCTCGCCTCCGACGTCGCGAGCCTGACCGGCCTGGCGAACCAGAGAGGCTTCGCTGAGGCGTACGCCCACCAGATCGGGGTGCTGGCCGAGCCGAACGACATCGCGTTGGGCGTCTCCGCTGACGGCAACTGTCAGAACGTGCTGTTCGGACTGTTGACCGCGCGACGGCTGGGGCTGCTCACAGTCGCCCTCGCCGGCGGAGAAGGCGGCGCGTTCGCCCGCTCCGGGGTGATCGACCACCTGCTCCTGGCTCGCTCCGAGGACCCGCGTGTGGTGAAGGAAGCACAGGTCACCACGTACCACGTGCTGTGGGAATTGACCCACGTCTTCCTGGAGCAGCAGCCGACCCGCTCGCCTGCGCCCATCGCCGCCCGGGTCGCCGAATGCCACGAGGACGTCTGCGTGACCTGCGCGGACGAAGCGATCCCGGTCACCGTGACCCGCCTCTTCGGTGACGGGATGGCGGTCGTTGACACCGGTCGAGGCGCCGAGGAAGTCAGTGTCGCGCTGGTCAGCGCCGAAGTCGGGGACACCGTGTTGGTACACGCCAAAGAAGCCATCGCGGTGCTGCCGCCCTCCGGAGGTGGGCGCTGATGGCTGCCAAGCGCGACACGGCCCCCGTCGACGACGCGGAGATCGGGCAGCTCTACCCGTTCCTCTCGTTTGGACGGGGCAACTCTCAGGCCGCCGCGTCCGACCACGCCGCCAGCCTGGAAGCTGTGCTGGAGGCGGCGCGCAGCTCCACCGTCGCCAAGGCGCGAGAGATCACCGCACTGCGTCGCGTGATCGCCAGAGACGACGGGGATCGGATCGCGGCGTGCGCGGATGCGATGGCTGACCGGTTCGCAGCCGGGGGGCGGCTGTTCGCCTTCGGCAACGGCGGCAGTTCCACAGACGCCGCGGATCTGGCGAGCCTGTTCGTGAACCCCGGCGCCTCGCTGAGCGGCGGCGCCCTGCGTCCGCTCCCGGCGTACGGGCTGACCAGCGACATCGCCGTGGTGACCGCGCTTTCCAACGACGTCGGCTTCGACGTGGTGTACGCCCGGCAGATCGCCGCCTTCGCCCGTGCCGGCGACATCGCCATCGGGTTCTCCACCAGCGGCAACTCGCCCAACCTGCTGGCGGCCTTCGACGAAGCGAAAAGACGCGGGCTGCTCACCGTCGGCCTGTCCGGCGGGTCCGGCGGAAAGCTGGCCGAATCCGCGAGCGTCGACTACCTGTTCGCGGCGCCATCCGACTCAGTGCACCGGATTCAAGAGGCCCAGACCACGGTGGTCCATGTGCTGTGGGAGCTGACTCTGGCCGCCCTGGAGGAGGCCGCCGCGCGGCGGACCGCCCCCGGCGACGGGCCCGATCAGGCCCCTGCCGCCCTCGAAGAGAGGAAGCAACCATGACCGCAACCGCGGAAGGCACGGCTGCGATGCCAGGCCTGGACGAGATTCACATCCTCTGGACGTCGGAGGGCATGAGCTGCGACGGGGACACGGTCTCGGTCACCGCCGCCACGCTGCCCAGCATCGAGGACGTCCTGCTCGGACTGGTGCCGGGGCTTCCCAAAGTCACCCTGCACAACAAGGTGCTCGACCCGTCCATGGGCGGGGCCGACTTCATGGCGCCGTTCCATGCCGGCGCCCGGGGTGAGCTGGGCCCGTTCATCTTCGTGATGGAGGGGTCGATCCCGAACGAGAACATCAACGGGGACGGGTTCTGGACGTCGATGGGCAACGACCCCGTCACGGGCGACCCGATCACCGTGAACCAGTGGATCGACCGGCTGGCCCCGCAGGCGTGGGCGGTGCTCGCGATCGGCACCTGCGCCGCGTACGGCGGGATCCACGCGATGGCGGGCAACCCCACCGGCTGCATGGGGCTGGTGGATTACCTGGGCGAAGACTTCCGCTCCGCCGGCGGGCTGCCCGTGGTGAACGTGCCCGGGTGCCCGGTGCAGCCGGACAACTTCATGGAGACCCTGACCTGGCTGCTCTACCAGGCAGCGGGGTTGGCGCCGGTGATTCCGTTGGACGACCAGCTGCGCCCGACGTGGCTGTTCGGCAAGACCGTCCACGAAGGCTGTGACCGTGCCGGCTACTACGAGCAGGGCGACTTCGCCCAGGACTACAACTCGCCGAAGTGCCAGGTGCGGATTGGCTGCTGGGGGCCGGTGGTGAACTGCAACGTCACCAAGCGCGGCTGGATGGACGGCATCGGCGGCTGCCCCAATGTGGGCGGTATCTGCATCGGCTGCACCATGCCTGGCTTCCCGGACAAGTTCATGCCGTTCATGGACCAACCGCCGGGGGCGACCGTGTCCGCGTCCCTCACCGGGGCGTACGGGCGGCTGATCCGCCGACTGCGAGGCATCACCAACGTGACTGTCAACAAGGAACCCAAGTGGCGCCACAACCGCGCTGAACTGACCAGCGGATTCCAACCGCGCTGGCCGCGGGGATGAGGACTGCTCCGGGGCGCGGCGCGGCGACGGCGCCGCCGACGCAAGCCAACAGCTAGGACAGGAGGCAGTTTCAGTGGCCACCAAAGAGGAAGCGGTCCAGGAGCAGCGCGAGCTCGTCGAGATGTCGTGGGATCCGATCACCCGGATCATCGGCAACCTCGGCATCTACACCAAGATCGATTTCAACAATCGCGAAGTGGTGGAGTGCAAGAGCACGTCGTCGCTGTTCCGTGGCTACAGCGTGTTCATGAAGGGCAAGGACCCCCGGGACGCGCACTTCATCACCAGCCGGATCTGCGGCATCTGCGGTGACAACCACGCCACCTGCTCGGTGTACGCGCAGAACATGGCGTACGGCGTGAAAATGCCTGCCCTCGCCGAATGGATCATCAACCTCGGCGAGGCGGCCGAGTACATGTTCGACCACACCCTGTTCCAGGACAACCTGGTGTTCGTCGACTTCTGCGAGCAGATGGTGAAGCAGACCAACCCCAGCCTGCTGCGGCGCGCCGAGACCACCGAAGCTCCTCACGGCCACATCCACGGCTACCGCACCATCGCCGACATCATGCGCGCCTTCAACCCGTTCACCGGCCAGATGTACCGCGAGGCGCTGCAGATGAGCCGGCTCACCCGCGAGATGTTCTGCCTCATGGAAGGCCGCCACGTGCACCCCTCGACCGTTTACCCGGGCGGGGTCGGCACGGTGGTCACGCCGCAGCTGTTCACCGACTACCTGTCGCGTCTGATCAAGGTGCTGGACTTCGTGAAGAAGGCGGTGCCGGTCAACGACGACATCTTCGACTTCTTCTACGAGGCGCTGCCCGGGTACGAGAACGTCGGCCTGCGCCGCACCATGTTGGGCTGCTGGGGGGCGTTCAACAACCCGGCGCACGTCGACTACGACTACCGGAACATGAACCACTGGGGCAACGAGATGTTCGTGACCCCGGGGATCGTGCTGGACAACCAGCTCGTCACCACCAACCTGGTCGACATCAACCTGGGGATCCGGGTCCTGCTCGGCAGCTCGTACTACGACGACTGGCAGAGCGAGGAAACCTTCGTCACCCACGACCCGCTGGGCAACCCGGTCGACAAGCGCCACCCGTGGAACCAGACCACGCTGCCCAAGCCGCAGAAGCGCGACCTGGAGAACGGAAACTACAGCTGGGTGATGAGCCCACGGTGGTTCAATCCGGCCAGCGGCGACTACCTGCCGTTGGACACCGGAGGCGGCCCGTTGGCGCGGCTGTGGGCCACGGCGTTGGCGAACAAGGTCGACATCGGGTACGTCAAGGCCACCGGACGCAGCGTGCAGATCAACCTGCCGAAGAGCGGCCAGTTCGGCGAGATCCAGTTCGAGTGGAAGATCCCGCAGTGGTCCAACACCATCGAACGGGACCGGGCCCGGGTCTACTTCATCGCGTACGCCGCCGCCGCCGCGTTCTACTTCCTGGAGCAGGCGATGACCGAGGTGCGGGCCGGGCACACCAAGGTCTTCACCGACTTCGCGGTCCCCGAGAACGCGATCGGGTGCGGTTTCCACGAAGCCGTGCGCGGGGTGCTCTCGCACCACATGGTGATCCGGGACGGGAAGATCGCGAACTACCACCCGTACCCGCCGACGCCCTGGAACGCCAGCCCCCGCGACAGCTACGGCACCCCCGGCCCGTACGAGGACGCGGTGCAGGGGATGCAGATCTTCGAGGAGAACGGGCCGGACAACTTCAAGGGCATCGACATCATGCGCACCGTCCGCAGCTTCGACCCGTGTCTGCCCTGCGGGGTGCACATGTACCTCGGTGACGGGAAGGTGCTCAAGACCGTGCACTCGCCGACCCTCGGTGCCGGGATCGGCGGGTAGCGGCGCGATGACCGACGGGGGTGGGTGCGGCTGCGCCGCCGAGCCGGCTGGCGCCGCTGCGGGCGAGATCCGTGCCGCTGCCGGTGACGCCGAGGTCACGCAGCGGGTGGGCCGTGTTGAGGCTCTGCTGGAGCAGGTGGAGTCGCTGCCCGACCCGGCGCGGGCTTGCGCTCTCGACCTGCTGTCCGCGCTGCTCGACCTGTACGGCGAGGGGCTGGGCAGGGTGATGCGCGCGGTGACCGTAGCGCACACGCCCGGGCAGACCGCCTTGGCTGACCAATTCGCATCGGACGACCTGGTCTCGCACCTGTTGCTGCTGCACGGCCTGCACCCGTGGGACGTCGCCACGCGGGTGCACGCCGGTCTGGAGCGGGCAGGCACAGCGTTACGAGGCGCGGCCGTCGAGTCGGTCGAGGTGGACGACGCCCCGGGAACGGCGGCGAGCGTGACGGTGGCGCTGTCCGCTGGCGGGGGCTGTGGCTCAACCGCGGAGACGCTGCGCGGCGTGGTGGAGGACGTGGTACGTCACGCGGCGCCGGAAGTCGAGCACGTCGACGTCCGCCAAGCCGCCAAGCCGCAGCCGCTGATCCCGGTGGAGAGCCTCACCCGCCGGGTGAACGTATGGGCGGGGAGCTGATCGCGTGTCCGTGTCGATGCCGGGCCTGCGCCGGCTGGCAGCCAGGGCTTCCGGGTCGCCGGGCGCCGCGGTGGGCCCCCGGGCTGGGATTGCCCCTGGCCAGAGCTTGGCTGGTGGGCCCGCGGTTGCCGGCGGTGAAACGACCGGCGGGGCCTCGGAGCGCTGTGAGCTGTGCGCCGAGCCTGCCCCGCCGGAGCATCGGCACCTGCTTGAGGTGTCGGAACGGCGGTTGTGCTGCGTGTGCCGGGCCTGCTCGGTGCTCTTCGACACCCCTGCCGCTGGCGGCGGCCGGTACCTGATGATCCCGAACCAGCGGTGGTTGCTGCGGGATTTCCACCTGGACGACGCGGCATGGGCGGGGCTGCGGATACCGGTCGACATGGCGTTCTTCTTCCACGACTCCGCTGCGGGGCAGCAGGTGGCCTTTTATCCGAGCCCCGCCGGCGCGGTGCAGTCGTTGCTCCCGCTGGCGACCTGGCAGCAAATCGAGTCAGCCAACCCGGTGCTCGGGGGGTTGGCCGCCGACGTGGAGGCGCTGCTGGTGAACCGCGCCCGCGGCGCCGCCGAGCACTTTGTGACGCCGGTGGATGACTGCTACTCGCTGGTCGGCCTGATCCGGCGCAGCTGGAAGGGGCTGTCGGGCGGAGAGCAGGTCTGGGACGAGATCAACCAGTTCTTCCACCAGCTGCGACGCAGCGCGACCCAGGTCGCGGCGTCCCAGAACGTGTCGGGCGTGCCCGGCGCGGTGGAGCAGTGAGCCGGATGAGAGGAGAACCTGATGAGGCACCGGATCAAGACCGGCCCGCCGGACGTGGAGCCATCAGCCCCGTCGCACATCGACGGCGTCAGGCAGGGCAACCAGCTCGGCGGGTACGAGAAGTCCCCCGGCCATCTGCCGGACGGTCGTTCCACGGCGGCTCGTTCCACCGGGATCAACCCGCGACATCGGGAGCCGATCGACCCGAGCATGCCCAACCTCTCACCGGCGTGAGCCCGGCGGCTGAGCCCAGCGGGCTGGCTGGCGCGGCTCAGACCGGCGGGGTGGCTCAGACCGGCGGGGTGGCTGGCGCCTCGGTTGATGCCATGGCGGAGACACCGCCGAGGCTTTCCATCTCGGTCGAGAGCGTGGAGGCGCAGCCGTACGCGGTGGCGCCGATCTTGGCGTTCCGCACCCGGATCGAGGTTCCGGACGGGCGTGCGGTGCAATCGATCGCGCTGCACGCTCAGGTCCGGATCGCCGCCGCGGCTCGCCCGTACGACGAGGCCAGCCAGCGCCGCCTGGTGGAGCTGTTCGGCGCCCCGCAGCAGTGGGCCAGGTCGCTGCGCAGCCTGCTCTGGGCTCGGACGACCACCCCGGTGCCGGCGTTTGTCGGCAGCACTGTGGTGGAGCTGCCGGTGGCGTGCACGTACGACTTCGAGGTCGCCGCCGCCAAGTACCTGCACGCGCTCGGCGACGGCGATGCGCCGCTGGAGTTCCTGTTCAGCGGCACTGTCTTCTATCTGCACGGGGGTGCGCTGCGAGCGGCGCAGATCCCCTGGGACGTGAACGCGGAATTCGCGATGCCGGCGCGGGTGTGGAAGGAGCTGATGCGGCAGCACTTCCCGCACAGCGCCTGGCTGCGGCTGGATCTGGACACCTTCGACCGGCTGTACGCGTACAAGACCCAGCGTGGCCTTTCCACCTGGGAACAGGCGGTGGAGATGTTGCTGGGCGCCGGCCGCGAATCGGACGGTCCGGTCCGCTCGGCCGGCTCGGGATCGGGTGGGGAGTGAGAAGTGGATCAGGCAGCGCAGATCGCGCAGGCAGTGCTGTACGAGGGCTACCTGCTGTGGCCGTACCGGCGGTCGACCCTCAAGAACCAGAAGCGTTGGACGTTCGGCGGGGTGTACCCGGAGCCGTACAGCACCGCGCGGGAAGGCGACGACCCGTGGCGGATGCAGACTCAGTGCCTGCTCGCGGACGGCGTCGACGCGCATCTTGACGTGCGGGTGCGTTTCCTGCATGTGGTGCAGCGCGACGTGGGGCGCTTGCCCGACAGCCGCCCGGACGGTTCAGACGAGCTGGCGGCGCTGGAGCTGGTCGACGAGTTGACGGTGGACGGTCAGCAGCACCTGGCGTGGCAGGAGTCCACCGAAAGGGAGGCGGCGGCGCTGCGGGTGTCGGTTCGCTCGCTGCGCTCGGGGCCCTGCCGGGTGGAGATCGACATTCCGGAAGCCGAGCACGTGGAGTGGCTCGCCGAGCGGTCGGGCCGGCGGGTGGGCGCCCTGCTGCGGCGCTGGAAGCCGATGCGCGGGCAGGTCGAGATCGCCGCCGAGCCGGTGTCGGACGAGCTGACCCGGGTGACGGTGTCGGTGACCAACACCACCTCGTGGCACGGCAGCGACCGGGAGCAGGCGCTGCTGCGCACCTTGGTTTCCACGCACACCGTGCTCGACGTCGACCAGGGCCGATTCGTGTCTTTGACAGACCCACCCGAGCACTGGCGGGTGCACGCGCAGCAATGCCAGAACATCGGCGCCTGGCCGGTGCTGGTGGGCCCGGAAGGCTCCGGCAGCAGCATGCTCTCCGCCCCCATCATCCTGTACGACTACCCGCAGGTCGCCCCGGAGAGCCCGCAGGACCTGTACGACGCGACCGAGATCGACCAACTGCTGACCTTGAGCGTGCTCAGCCTCAGCGATGACGAGCGCCGCGAGATGGCCGCCAGCGACCCCCGCGCCCGGGCGATCCTGGAGCGCTGCGAGTCCCTCACCCCGGAGCAGATGCTGCGCTTGCACGGCACGATGCGCGAGGTGCGGTCATGAGGTCGGAGGATTTCTGGGCCGAGATGCAGACCCGGGGCCCGGCGAGCGTGGTGGTCGGCGGGGTGCGGGTGAGGGAAGGCAGCCGGGTCCGGCTGCGGCCCCGTGCCCAGGGCGACATCCTTGACCTCGCCCTGGACGGGCGGGTCGCGGTGGTGGAGCGGGTGGAGCAGGACGACCAGGGAAAATCGCACCTGGCGGTGACTGTGGAAGACGATCCCGGCAGGGATCTCGGGGACGCCAGAATGCCCGGCCACCGCTTCTTCTTCGCGCTGGAGGATGTGGAGCCGCTGGGCGACGCGGTTGATGGGGCGCCCCGGATCCTGGTGGCCGGCATCGGCAACGTGTTCCTGGGCGACGACGGGTTCGGCGTCGAGGTGGTGCGCAAGCTTGCCGGGCGGCCCCTCCCGCCCGGCGTGGACGTGGTCGACTTCGGGATCCGAGGCATGGATCTGGCGTACGCCCTGCAGCGCGACTACCAGGCGGTGGTGTTCGTGGACGCCTCGCCCCGGGGCGAGCCGCCGGGCACGCTGACCGTGCTGGAGCCGGCGTTGCCCGACTCGAGTGAAGCCTCGGTGCAGACCCACGGCATGGACCCGGTCAGCGTGCTGCGGCTCGCGCAACAGGTTGGGCAGGTGCCGCCCGTGATTCGGGTGCTCTGCTGCGAGCCGCAGACCGCGCTGGTCGGTGGCGCCGACGAAGACGTGGTGGTGGAGCTGAGCCCGCCGGTGCGAGCCGCGCTGGACCCTGCCGCGGGCATGGTCGAGTCGCTGCTGAGCGAGCTGGCGGACGAGCTGACAGCGGCGGACAGCCGTACGGCGGTCGGCCAGAACGGAGATCTGAAGGGTGGTGGCATGGCATGAAGCGGTCTTTCTTGACGCTGCTGCTGTTCGCGGGGATCGGCGCGGTGGTGGCTGTGCAATGGCCTGAGATTCAGAGATACCTCAAGATCACGCGGATGTAGGTGGCTTGATGCATGAGATCGGACTGTGCGAGGGCTTGGTCGACACCATCGCCGAACGGGCGGCGGGTCGTCAGGTCACCGGGGTGCGGGTCCGGATCGGGGTCCGGCACGCGGTGCTGAACGACGCCTTCGATCAGGCCTTCGCGCTGGTCACGGCGGGCACCGTGGCGGAGGGCGCCGAGCTGGATCTGGTGCTCACGCCGGTGACCGTCACCTGCCGGGGGTGCGGCGGGAGCGTGGATTCGCAGGACGCTCTGGCGGTGTGCGGGCATTGCGGTGGCGCGGATGTCGACATCAGCGGTGGCGACGAGATGGTGCTGGAGTCGATTCAGCTCGCGGCACAAGAGGCACAAGAGAGGAGCGGGTAGATGTGCCTGGGGATCCCGGGTGAGGTGGTGGAGTTCCTCCCCGACAACCCGGATTTGGCCCGGGTCGACGTCAGCGGGGTGCGCCGCGCGATCAACATCGGACTGCTGGTGGAGGACCCGCCGCAACCCGGCGACTGGGTGCTGATCCATGTCGGGTTCGCGTTGTCCAAGATCGATGAGACCGAGGCGCAGGCCGCGTTGGAGTTCCTGGAGGGCCTCGGTCAGCCGTACGCGGACGAGCTTGAGGCGTTGCAGGAGTCGAAGATCGAGTAGGGGGTGAGATTCGGTGCGGTTTGTTGACGAGTACCGCGACGCCGACAAGGCGGAGGCGCTGGCGGCCAAGATCAAAGGCTTGTGCGAGCCCGGGCGGCGGTACAAGTTCATGGAGGTGTGCGGGGGGCACACCCACACCATCTACAAGCACGGCTTGGAGGATTACCTGCCGGAGGAGATCACGTTGGTGCACGGGCCGGGCTGCCCGGTGTGCGTGATCCCGATGGGACGGGTGGACGACGCGATCCACATAGCGAGCCAGCCAGACGTGATCATGACCTCGTTCGGGGACATGATGCGGGTGCCCGGGGGGCGAGGGTCGTTCTTCGACGCCAAGGCAGCCGGGTGCGACATCCGGATGGTCTACTCCCCGCTGGACGCGCTGAAGATCGCCAAGAACAACCCGGACAAGCGAGTGGTGTTCATGGCGATCGGCTTCGAGACCACCGCGCCTTCCACCGCGATGACGGTGCTGCGGGCCGCGTCCGAGAAGGTCGAGAACTTCTCCGTGTTCTGCAACCACGTCACGATCATTCCCGCGATCAAGGCCATCCTGGACTCCCCTGACCTGAGGCTGGACGGGTTCCTCGGGCCCGGTCACGTGTCCGCTGTGATCGGCTGCCGGCCGTACGAGTTCATCTCCAGCGACTACCGCAAGCCGCTGGTGGTCGCCGGGTTCGAGCCGCTGGACGTCCTGCAGTCGGTCTACCTGCTGCTGCGTCAGCTGTTCGAGGGTCGCTGCCAGGTGCAGAACCAGTACGCCCGGGTGGTCCCCGACGCCGGCAACCGGGCCGCGTTGCGCGCCATCAGCCAGGTGATGGAGCTGCGTCCCCACTTCGAGTGGCGGGGGCTGGGCTTCATCTCCCATTCGGCGTTGCGGATCTCTGAGGCGTACGCCCAGCACGACGCGGAGCGGATCTTCTCGTTGCCGGGGGTGCGGGTTGCTGACCCGAAGGCGTGCCAGTGCGGCGAGGTGCTCAAGGGCGTGCTCAAGCCGTGGGAATGCAAGGTGTTCGGCACCGCGTGCACGCCGGAGACGCCGATCGGCACCTGCATGGTGTCGTCCGAGGGCGCCTGCGCGGCGTACTACAACTTCGGACGGTTCACGCGGGACCGGGTGAAGCAGGCGACGGGGGTGGCGCCGGCATGACCGGTCCTTTCACCGGGCCTGGTGGGGCCAACTGGTGGCCGGAGGGGACGCCGGGGGCGGCCTGGCCGCTGTCGGGCGGGACGCGTGATGCCGGCTGGTGGCCAGCGGCGCCCGAGCGCAAGCCAGCGGCGCCGGAGCACAGGCCGGCGGCGCCGGGGCGCGAGCCGGTGGCTGGGCCCGAGCGTGGGCCTGTGCTCGGGGCCGATGCTGGGCCCGGGGCACAAGCTGGGCTCGACTCCCCGGCTGCGGCGGGACGCCCGGCAGCCGCCCCGGAACGCCAGGCCGACTGGGCGGAGGCCGCGGTGGCTGAGGCTGCGGCGCAGGCAGCGGCTGGCGCGGACGGGTCGCACGCCGGCCACGGGCCCGCGGGACACGTGGTCGCGGCCCCGCACACCAGCCGGGAACAGCAGGTGCTGGACCGGATCGAACGTGCCCGCCGGCGCAAGCCGAGGGTTCGGGAGGAGCGGATCACGCTCGCCCACGGCGCGGGAGGTCAGGCCACCCAGACCCTGATCGAAGCGGTGTTCCTGGAGGCGTTCTGCAACCCGATGCTGGCGCCGCTCTCCGACGCGGCCGAATGCGCCGTGGACGACGCCCGGCTGGCGTTCACCACCGACTCGTACGTGGTGTCCCCGCTGTTCTTCCCGGGAGGCGACATCGGCGACCTGGCGGTGAACGGCACCGTGAACGACCTGGCGATGGCGGGCGCGACCCCGCTGTACCTGTCGGCCGGGTTCATCCTGGAGGAAGGGTTCAGCGTCGCGGATCTGAAGCGGATCACGGCGTCGATGGCGGCCGCGGCGAAAGCGGCGCAGGTGCAGCTGGTCACCGGTGACACCAAGGTCGTGCAACGTGGCAAAGCCGATGGCTGCTACATCAACACGGCCGGCGTGGGGCGGCTGGATCCTGCCTGTCGGCTCGGTATGGCCACGGTGCGCCCGGGCGACGCGGTGCTGGTCTCCGGCCCGATCGGTGAGCACGGTGTCACGATCATGCTGGCGCGGGGCGAGCTCGACATCGACGCCGACCTGGTCTCAGACACCGCTCCGCTGCACGGGCTGACGGCGGCGCTGCGGCGAGCGGGGGTCACGGTGCGTGCCATGCGGGACGCCACCCGGGGCGGGGTCGCCACCGTGCTCAACGAGGTGGCTCGCGCCGCCGAGGTGGGGGTGGTGCTTGAGGAGGACGCCGTCCCGGTGCGGCCCGCGGTACGGGGGGCCAGCGAGCTGCTCGGCATCGATCCGCTCTACATCGCCTGCGAAGGGCGGATGGTCGCGGTGGTGGACGGCGCTGACGCCGACCGCGCGCTGGCCGCGATGCGGGCGCACCCGTACGGGGCGCAGGCGGCGGTGGTGGGGCGGATCGTGGATGACCCGCCCGGCCTGGTGCTGTTGAAGACCAGCTTCGGCGGCTCGCGGATCGTGGACACGCTGGTCGGTGACCCGCTGCCGCGTATCTGCTGAGGCGTATCTGGCCCAGGGTTCGGAGGGCCACGTTGGAGCACGCTCCCGCCGCGATCACGTTGTGCCGCCTTGAGCCCATTGGCGGAGCCGGCGTCGCGCTGCGGGCCGCAACCCCCAAGCGTGGATGATCTCAGCAGATGCAGCACGGCCCCACCTGCTTGGCTGGCGTCCTCACCCAGGGCGATCGGTTCACTGTGGACAGAACCGTTGGCTATCCTGAGTTGGTTGCGCGATAGCGCACGAACCGCGCCGCTGTCGCGCATGCCGGCGCGCCGGAAATGCCAGACGCCGTGTGTTGTGGGATTGATGCTTTCCGCGCGGCCAAATTGGGGAGGTCCACGTGCCACTCGGGCCACGTTTTCGCCGAGTCGCAGCCCTTAACCGCCAATTCGTTGACCGAGAGTCCGTCCAGGTT
>JBOGDL010000375.1:0-2090 GCA_050701815.1 Micromonosporaceae bacterium
GCGAGCATCCGAGTGATCAGGTCCCCCGGAGTGTCCGCGGCTGACCGGCGCACACCCGCTGCCGCTGCGGCCTGTTCCAGCCGCAACCAACACCCGATCACCACCGAACGGGGGTCGCCGCGGTGCGCGTCCAGCGTGTCCAGGCTGTCCCGCACCGCCTGCCGCACCTGCTGTCTGTCCTGCTCCCGCAGCTGCTCCCCAGCGCCGTCGGCGTCTTCATCCCGCAACGTCCGCAACGTCACCATCCCGCCGAGACGTCGCCACAGCACGACCACCGCCCCAGCCGCCGCCAACACGATCAAACCCCCGAGGACCCAGATCCCCCAGCCGGAGCCCCCCTGCGACTCGAGAGGCGGCTCGGCCGCGGCGGACACCGGAGGGCTCTGCTGACCTGGAGTCGGCTCAGTCGGCGGGCTCGGCGGCGGGTTGTCACCCTGCACCGGTGGGGCCGGCGTCAGGCGGGGCTCGGCGATCACGACGGCTGCCGCGACACCCGCGAACAGCAGGCCCACCAGCAACAGCACCACCGCGCGCGGCAGCCTGGCCATCACTCGCCTCCACAACCAGCCTCAGGACTCGAGCCCAGCAACCTGCTTCGCTCGAACCAGCACCTCGTCCAGCATCTTCGGGATGAGCCTCCCGGTAAAGGTGTTCTGCTGACTCACGTGGTAGCAGCCCAGCAAGGCAGGGCCCGAGTCGGGGTGGTACTCCACCCCGTGCCCGAATCGCGGTCTCGGCTTGGGGGTCGTGACCCCGACCGCTTCCGCCACCGGCCAGAACGAGTTCCACCCGAACCCGCCGAGCACCACAATCACCCTCAAAAAGGGACGCAACAGCTCCAGCTCTCGCCGCAGCCAGCCGGAGCAGGTCGCGCGCTCGGTCGGCGTCGGCTTGTTGGCGGGGGGCGCGCAGCGTACCGCTGGGAAGATCCTGGTGTGTCGCAACCGCAGCCCGTCGTCGGCGGCGACGCTTTCCGCCTGGCTGGCCAGACCGACCCGATGCAAGGCGGCGAAAAGCACGTCACCAGAGCGGTCGCCGGTGAAAATCCGGCCGGTGCGGTTGCCGCCATGGGCAGCTGGCGCCAAGCCCAGAATCCCGATCGGCGCGTCGGCAGGGCCGAACCCCGACACCGGCCGACCCCAGTAATCCTGATCAGCGAATGCGGCCCGCTTCACGGCGGCCACTTCCTCGCGCCAGCTCACCAACCTGGGGCAGGCACGGCACACCGTGGAGCGGGCGTCCAGCTGAGTCAGATCGTCACTGGTCGCAGCCAGGCTCACCACATCATCAGCGGTACGTGCGGCCGTCACCCGAGAGATTGTGCCCCAGCGACCAGAGGCTGTCAGCGAGCCCCGAGCCCTGGCGCCGTCAGCTCAAGTGGTCGCGGAACAACTCCAGGGTGCGCGCCCACGCCAGCGCCGAAGCCTCGCTGTCGAAAACCTCGGGGCGGTCGTCGTTGAAGAAGGCGTGGTCGGTGCCGGGGTAGTCGTACACGTGACAGGCCCCGCCCGCGGACTCGATCGCGCCACGGGCCTGTTGAATCCCCGGCGCGCGGGAGGTCCCGTCCTCCTCGGAGCAGTGAACAACCGCGTGTTTGCCCTGGTAATTGCCCCAATCCGGAGACATCCGCTGCCACGGCACCGCGGGGTAGAAACCAGCGGCGGCTTGGATCCGGTCGGACAGCGTCGCGGACCACAGCGCCAGGCTGCCGCCCATGCAGAATCCCACCGCGCCCACCTGCCCGGCGCAATCGTCCCGGCTGGCCAGGTACGCCGCGGCGCCCGCGATGTCCTTGGCGGCCTGATCCATCGCCAGGCCCATCAGCAGCTTGCCCGCCTCATCTGGCTCCGCCGCCGTCACCCCGTGGTAAATGTCAGGCGCCAGCGCGACAAACCCCTCGGCGGCGAGCCGGTCAGCCACGGACTTGATGTGCGGCACCAAGCCCCACCACTCCTGGATCACGATCACCGCGGCTTGGGCGCGGTCACCAGATGGTGTGGCGAGGTAACCCTCGCTGACGCCGCCGTTGCTGTCGAAGCTGACCATTTCACCCACGTCGGCCTCCCGGATCAACCGATACGAGCCATTCC
>JBOGDL010000376.1:0-6484 GCA_050701815.1 Micromonosporaceae bacterium
GTGCGCAATACTCCGGCATTGCGCCGTCACTGCCGTCGGGCGACCTCAATTGCCCACGGTGGAAGCGGATGGGCACTCTCCGACGGGTCACGTGGACCGGACGTCGGCATGGCTCGGTGCACGCAGGGCTTGCGGCGCCGGGGTGTGGCGGGAGGGGTGGATGCAGCCAACGTCGCTGAGGAATTCCGCGCCAGCTGAGCGCGTCTGGCCCTTCTACGGCTATCTAACGCTGGTGATCTCTCTCGGGTTCATCGTCGTCGCGCCACTTCTGTGGGATGTTCCCCGGGTGCTCGGGGTGGCCCCGCCTGCGTTCTGGATGATGGTGGCTCTGGCGCTGGCCGTCGACACCCGTCCGTTGATGCCTCCGGGCCCTCGCCAGTCAGTGGCCGTCTACCCATCGGTCTGTTTCAGCTTCGCGATCATGATGATCTGGGGCCTCGGCGTCGCCGTGGTCGCGCACATGCTGCCGGTGCTGGCGCATTCGTGGCTGCACCGTCGGTCGGCGGCCCGCGCCGCCTTCAACATGGGCCAGTACGCGCTGTCGCTCGCCGCCGCGTACGGGGTGCTGCTCTGGCTGGATGCTCTGCCGTTCCGCGACCCCGGGCTGCGACAGGTGGCGGCGGTCGGGCTCGCCGCGGTCGCGTGGTTCTGCTGCAGCCACCTGCTCGTGTCGACCGCGATCTGGCTCCGATTCGGTGGCGACTGGGTGGTGATCTTGCGTCGCTCCGCCGTTGTCGAGGCGCTGTCGTGGATCAGCTTGCTGCTGCTCGCGCCGCTGCTGGTCACCGCGGCCGATGCCAGCGCCTGGCTGATGTTGCTGGTGCTGGTTCCGCTGTACGCGGTTTACCGCACCGCCCGGTTGTCCCACGACCGGGAGCAGACCGCGTTGCTTGACGCGCTCACCGGCCTGGCTAACCGCAAAGCCCTGCAGCAGCGGATCACCGGCGAGATCACCGGGTACGTCGAGCGGATCGCACGCGGTGGCCCGGCCCGCAGGATGGCGCTGATGTTGTTGGACCTGGACCGGTTCAAGGAGGTCAATGACGCCCTCGGGCATTCGGTCGGGGACCGGCTCCTGGTGGAGGTCGCCGAGCGGCTCGCAGCCGTGGCCGGCGCCGATCACCTGGTGGCTCGGCTGGGCGGGGACGAGTTCGCGGTGCTGGCGCCCGACATCGACGAGGCCGCCGCCATGGCGTTGGCGTGCCGCTTCGGCCAGGTGCTGAGCGACCCGGTGCAGCTCGACGGGATGCCGGTGGACGTGCACAGCTCGATCGGGGTGGTCACGTACCCGGAGCAGGGCGAAGACCACGTGACCCTGATGCGCCACGCCGAGGTGGCCATGTATCAGGCGAAGGCCAGGGGAGACACGGTCGGCTCGTACGTGCCAGAGGCCGACACCCACACCGCGGCTCGACTCGGGTTGCTGGGCGAGTTGCGGCGGGCCCTGGAGTCGCCGCGCGCCTCCGGCATCAGGCTGCATTACCAGCCCCAGGTGGCGATCGCCTCGGGCGAGGTGGTCGCGGTGGAAGCGCTGCTGCGGTGGCGCCACCCGGAGCAGGGCGATGTCAACCCGGAAGAGCTGATCCGGGTCGCCGAGCAGAGTGCGGTGATGCGGTTGCTCACCTTCCACGTGCTCGGCGAGGTCACCGGGCAGTTGGCCGCATGGCGCAAGCAAGGCCTGGCGGTACGGGCGGCGGTGAACGTGAGCGTCCGTGATCTGCACGCATCCGACTTCGCCGACCAGCTCGCAGCCCTGTTGACCCGGCACAAGCTGCCCGCGGCTCAGCTGCAACTGGAGATCACCGAAGGCGCGTTGATGGCCGACCCGCATCGGGTGCTCGCCACCTTGCAGCGGCTCTCCGAGCTGGGTGTCGCGCTCAGTCTGGACGACTTCGGCACCGGCTATTCGTCCATGTCGCATCTGCGTAGGCTGCCGCTCGCTGAGGTCAAGATCGATCGGTCGTTTGTGATCGGGATGGCGTCTGATGACGATGATGTCTCGATTGTGAGGTCGATCATCGAACTCGCGGTCGCGCTGGGGCTACGCGTGGTGGCTGAAGGGGTGGAGGACGAGCGCACCTGGCGGCGTCTCGGATCCTTGGGCTGCCACGTGGCGCAGGGGTGGTTCCACGCTCGGCCGATGCCGGCCGAGGATCTGCCTTCCTGGATATCGCGGTACCGGCCGCCGCAGCTCGCGCCGACCATGTCGCGTACCACCAGCTGAGGGTTGGCAGTTCCGCGGGGCCGCGCAAAGTTGCGGTGGTGCTCTACGATCGTCGCCGTTGATCACGCGGAGGCCTGATCGGGGCCACGTTGGCGCTTGTCAAGCGTCAGCTCTCGTCGATCGCACCACATTTCAAGTCGCACGGTTCCGAAAGGGAGTCCATGTCCACTGCCACCACCCCTGTCGCCACCGGATCGAAGTCCTGGCTGGTGACGACCTTGCTCTGCTTCTTCCTCGGCAGCCTCGGCGTTCACCGGTTCTACGTCGGCAAGATCGGCACCGGCATCCTGATGCTGATCACCATCGGCGCCTTCGGGATCTGGACGCTGATCGACTTCATCATGATTTTGATCGGGAAGTTCACCGACAAGCAGGGCAACGCGCTGGCGCGCTAACCAACCTCTGCTGCTGCGGGCCCGCCGCGACGATTGCCGCGGCGGGCTCTCGTGCGTCGTGAGCGCGGCAGAATGTCGGGGCGGCGTCGGGCCAGCCGGGGAGTCCATCCCCGCGCGGTCTGGCCAACTCGCGCGGTCTGGCGAATAGGCCGTGGGCGGGAAAACGCAGAGACATAGACTCGGTCTGTTTGCCGGGTCTCAGCCCGGGGCCAGCGATCAGCAGCCCATCATCAGCGTCGCAGGTCCACCAGCCGTCCGCACACATCAAGGAGCAATGTCGATGTCCGCCATCTCCCGCGAGGAGGTCGCGCATCTGGCGCGCCTCGCGCGGCTCGCCGTCACCTCGGACGAGTTGGACCGGTTCGCGGGCCAACTCGATGTGATCCTGCAATCGGTCGCCCGAGTGGGTGAGGTCGCCGCCGCGGACATCCCTCCCACCTCGCACTCGGTGCCGCTGGAGAACGTGTTCCGGCCGGATGAGCCGCGTCCCAGCCTGGCCCGGCAGGACGCGCTGGCGGGCGCCCCGGACGCCGCCGAGGACCGGTTCCGGGTGCCGCGGATCCTGGACGAGGAGGCGTGATGGCCGCATCGGATCTGACTCGCAAGACCGCCGCTGAGCTGGCCGAGCTGTTGGCCGGGGGCGAGGTCTCAGCGGTGGAGGCGGCTCAGGCGCATCTGGACCAGATCGGCGCCCTCGACGAGAAGCTGCACGCCTTCCTGCATGTGGACGCCGCCGGCGCCCTCGACGCGGCGCGAGCGGTGGACCAGCGGCGGGCGGCCGGAGAGCAGCTCGCCCCCCTGGCCGGAGTGCCGATCGCGGTCAAGGACGTGCTCGCCACCAAGGGGCTGCCGACCACCTGCGGCTCAAAGATCCTGGAAGGCTGGCGCCCGCCGTACGACGCCACGCTGGTGCGTCGGCTCAAGGACGCCGGGATGGTGATCCTGGGCAAGACCAACATGGACGAGTTCGCGATGGGCTCCTCCACCGAGTGGTCGGCGTACGGGCCGACCCGCAACCCGTGGGACCTGGGCCGGATCCCGGGCGGATCGGGCGGCGGCTCGTCGGCGGCGGTGGCCGGGTTCCTCTCGACGCTGGGGATCGGCACCGACACCGGTGGCTCGATTCGGCAACCAGGCGCGGTCACCGGGACAGTCGGCTCGAAGCCCACCTACGGCGGGTCTTCCCGGTACGGGCTGATCGCCTTCTCGTCATCGCTGGACACCCCCGGCCCGGTCGCTCGCACCGTGCTGGACGCGGCGCTGCTGCATGAGGTGATCGGCGGCCACGACCCGTTCGACTCGACCAGCATCCCGCAGCCGGTCCCGCCGGTGGTCGAGGCGGCGCGGCAGGGAGTGGGCGGCGACCTGAGCGGCGTCAAGGTCGGTTTGGTGCGGCAGTTCGCCGGCGAAGGCGCCGAGCCGGGCGTGCTGGCCTCCTTCCGGGAGGGTGTGGAGCAGCTGACCAAGTTGGGCGCCGAGGTGATCGAGGTGTCCTGCCCGCACTTCGAGTACGCGCTGCCGGCGTACTACCTGATCGCGCCCGCCGAGTGCTCCTCCAACCTGGCCCGTTTCGACGGCGTCCGGTACGGCCTGCGGGTCGGCGACGACGGCTCGGCGAGCCTGGAAGAGGTGATGTCGGCGACCCGGGAAGCTGGCTTCGGGCCCGAGGTCAAGCGCCGGATCATGCTCGGCACGTACGCGTTGTCCTCCGGCTACTACGACGCCTACTACGGGCAGGCGCAGAAGGTGCGCACCTTGATCACCCGCGACTTCACCTCCGCGTTCGAGCAGGTGGATGCGCTGATTTCGCCCACCACCCCGTTCACCGCGTTCGAGTTCGGCGCCCGCACCTCGGACCCGTACCAGATGTACCTGGCTGACCTTTTCACGATCCCGTCCAACCTGTACGGCGGCCCCGCGATCTCGGTGCCGTGCGGCCTGTCCGACGGGCTCCCGGTGGGCCTGCAGGTGATGGCGCCGACCATGGCTGATGACCGGATGTACCGGATCGCGGCGGCCCTGGAGTCGGCGGTCGGCAGGTTCGTCCCGCCGGAGCTGTCGGGAGCCTCCGCGTGACCGACAAACCCCGGTACGACCGGAAAGAGCAGTACAACCAGGTCGCCTCCGGCCTGATGCAGGGTGAGCAGCTGATCGCCGTGTACGACGCCATCGGCGTCGGCACCGGTTTCATCGGGCTCACCGACCGCCGGGTGGTGCTGCAGGACAAGTCGTTCGTGGGCAAGCGGGTGGCGATCACGTCGATCCCGTACCCGAAGGTCACCGCGGTCTCGGTGGTGAGCAACAAGTCCTGGGCGGGCAGCTTCTTCAGCAGCGGAAACATCGCGATCCACGTCGGCCAGCACACGTACGAGGTGGAGCTGCGCGGAGTGGAGAAGACCCACCACGTGCATGACGTGATCTTGTATTACGCGGCCCGGCCGTGAGCCGACAGCGAGTGAGCATCGCAGCGAGCGAAGCGAGTGAGGCGCGGAGCGAGCGCGGAGCCGACAGCGCGAGAAGTGGGAGATGAGCACAACATGAGCACGATGGCGTTGCCCAGCTACGACGACGTGATCGCCCGGTACCAGCCGGTGATCGGCCTGGAAGTGCATGTGGAGTTGGGCACCCGCACCAAGATGTTCTGCGGCTGCCGCACCGAGTTCGGCGGCGAGCCGAACACCCAGGTTTGCCCGGTGTGCCTGGGGCTTCCCGGCAGCTTGCCGGTGGTGAACCAGGCCGCGATCGAGGCGACCATCCGGATCGGGCTGGCGCTGCACTGCGACATCGCGTCGTGGTGCCGGTTCGCCCGGAAGAACTACTTCTACCCGGACATGCCGAAGAACTTCCAGATCAGCCAGTACGACGAGCCGCTGTGCACCGACGGCTACCTGGACGTGGACGTGCCCGGCGAGGACGGGCCCACCACGGTGCGGGTCGGCATCGAGCGGGTGCATATGGAAGAGGACACCGGCAAGACCCTGCACATCGGCGGCGCGACCGGGAGGATCCACGGCGCCACCGAGTCTCTGGTCGACTACAACCGGGCTGGGATCCCGCTGGTGGAGATCGTCACCAAGCCGGTGCCGGGCACCGGAGCGCTGGCGCCGCACGTGGCCCGGGCGTACGTGACCGAGCTGCGGGAGACGCTGCGCGCGTTGGACGTCTCGGACGTGCGGATGGAGCAGGGCTCGTTGCGCTGCGACGTCAACACCTCGCTGCACCGCGACGGCGAGGAGTGGGGGACACGTACCGAAACGAAGAATGTGAACTCGCTTCGCAGCGTGGAGCGCGCGGTGCGCAGCGAGATGCTGCGCCAGGCCGCGGTGCTGGACGCGGGTGGCACGGTGACCCAGGAGACCCGGCATTTTCATGAGGACACCGGGGACACCACGGCCGGGCGGAGCAAGGAGACCGCGACCGACTATCGGTACTTCCCGGAGCCGGACCTGGCGCCGATCGCGCCCGACGCGGCGTGGGTGGCGGAGCTCAAGGCCACCCTGCCGGAGCCGCCGCGGGACCGGCGGGCCCGGCTACGTGCCGACTGGGGGGTCTCCGAGCACGACATGCAGTCGATCCTGAACGCGGGCGCGGTGGAGCTGATCGAGGCCACGGTGGCTGCCGGAGCGAGCCCGGACGCGGCCCGCAAGTGGTGGCTGGGGGAGCTGTCCCGCCGGGCCAAGGAGTCCGGCGCCGACTTGACCGCGATGACGGTCTCGCCGCAGCAGATCGCGGAGCTGCAAGGGCTGGTCGACACCGGCAAACTCAACGACAAGCTGGCGCGCACCGTGCTGGAAGGAGTGCTGGCCGGTGAGGGCGACCCGACCGAGGTGATGACCGCGCGCGGGCTGGAAGTGGTCTCCGACAC
>JBOGDL010000377.1:0-11390 GCA_050701815.1 Micromonosporaceae bacterium
GCCGCGCCGGCGCGAGATGGCGGCGTCCTGCATCTGTTGGCGGAGGCCGCCGACTTCGCTCACATCGACCCACAGCGGGTGCGTGAGCCGTCGGCGGCGAACCTGACCAGACTCTTCGCCAGGACGCTGACCACCTATCGCCAATCGGCGGGCGCCAAGCAGGCGGATCTGGTCCCCGACCTCGCCACCGACCTCGGGCGGCCCACGGAGAACAACACGATCTGGCGGTTCACCCTCAAGTCCGGGGTGCGCTGGGAGGACGGCGCCAATGTGACCTGCCAGGACGTCAAGCACGGGGTGGAGCGCGGCTTTTCCAGCCTGCTGGACGAGGGCGCGTCGCTGTATCCCCGGAGCTATCTCGCTGGCGGGGCCGCCTACCGCGGGCCGTACGTGGGAGGCAACAACGGCAGCAGGGGGCTGGGGTCGGTCCGGTGCCTGGATTTGCGCACTGTGGAGTTTCACCTGAGCCGCCCGGCGACGGACTTCGGCTCGGTGGTGGCGCTTCCGGTCTTCGCCCCGGTGCGGGAATCAAAAGACACCCGGGAGGAGTACGACAACCAGCCGTTCTCCAACGGCCCGTACCAGGTCGCGAGCTACGGCAAGATCAACGGCCGGAAACGGCTGGTGCTCAGGCGCAACCCGAATTGGGATCCCAGGACGGACCTGACGCGGAAGCAGCACCCCCGCAAGATCGTGGTCAGCTTCGGGCACGACGCCGACACCATGACCAACCGGCTGCTGTCGGACCGGGGGAGCTACCGGCGCGCGGTGGCGCTGGACGTCACAGTGCCGCCTCGGTTCGTGCAACAGGTGATCAATGATCCCAAGCTGTCCGCGCGGACCGTGACGGGCATGACATCTGGTGTGTTGTATCTGGCGATCAACAGCGCCTCTGTGAAGGCGTCAGCCTGTCGTAGAGCCTTGACCCTCGGTGTGGACAAGCAAGCGCTGCGCACGGCGCTGGGTGGCGCGATGCACGGCGATTACGCCACCAGCATCCTCCCGCCGACCATGAGATCCGGGAAATCTGCCGGCACGAGCCGGCGGCTGAGTCCCGATGGCGATCCGGACCAGGCTCGGAAACTGATCGCGGGCAACGACTGCCCGGAAGCGCTGACCTTGGATCACATGGACACGCCCCACCACACCCGGGCGGCCGACGCGATCGTGGAGGCGTACCGGCGGATCGGCGTCAGCGTGACCAAGAATCCGGTCCCGGGCCACAGGTATCTCGATGTGGTCACCGTCCCCGAGAAGCAGCACGACTTGGTTTTGGCTCGCTGGGTCCCCGATCTCCCTCGCGGGGCTGGCACGATTCCCGCGCTGTTCGACGGCCGTCAGATTCGAACCGGCGCCGCTGGCAACGTCAATTTCTCGCTGGTTGACGACGACAGGCTGAACCGGCTGATCGACAAGGCGTACGCCGAGCCGGACCAGGACGCGCAGCAGCGGATGTGGGAGGAGCTGGACCGGAAGGTCGTCCAGATGGGGTTGGTGGCGCCCATCCTTTTCGAGCGCTCATTGCAGTTGGTCGGCAGCGGAGTTCGGGAAACATCCCTGCATCCGGCTTATCTCGGGGTGGACCTGAGCGTGGTCGGGGTGGCGTGACTGTATGCGGTCCGCATTCTCCGCTTTTCACGGGGTGCTAGCGAGAGGTCGATCAGCACGTGTACGACATATTTAGCTACTCTTGGTCACAATCGTTGGTGTAAAGCCGTATAGTGCGGACTTGACAAGAGACGCAGGTAAACGGCAAGGTTTCGCGCTGGGTACCCGTTTTCTTCCCAATCATCATCGTAAGGAGATCGATTCGATGAGTGACCTCTCCGCCCTGCCAGTCGACCTGCCAGTCGACCTGCCTGTGAACACCGACGCGCCGCTGGCGGACCTGCCGGTGAACGCTGGTGGCTACGTGGGCGTCGACAGCGCGGCCGGTGGCGCGGGTGTCGCCGTTGGCAACGAAGGCGTTTCGCTTGCTGCTAACGGCCCGGTCGGCGCCGGCAGCGGCGAGCTCAGCCTCTGAGCGCGCTAATCTGACAATTGTCTTGCACGGTCCAGCTTGTCCTGACGCGAAGTCGGCTGAGCTGGGCCGTGCAAATTAATGTGTCGTCCCGGGTGTCCGTGGCCGGTGATCCGACCGGCAGTTGAGAGTGGAGTAGGAGGAGGCGGCGGTGTCCATCCAAGTTCATGGGTCGACGCCACCTGTTGTCTCCGTTCGCAGACTGGTCAAGCGGTACGAGAACCGGGTGGCGGTCAACCGGATCAGCTTCGACATCGCCCCAGGCGAGATCTTCGCCCTGCTAGGCCCCAACGGCGCTGGCAAGTCGACCACCATGAAGATGCTCAGCACGCTCGCCACGCCGACCTCTGGGCACGCCAACATCGCTGGCTACAACGTGCTGAGCCAGTCGCGTGAGGTGCGACGAAGAATCGGCCTAGTGTTCCAGGAGCCGTCTCTGGATCGCCAGCTCACGTTGGAGGAGAACCTCCGCTTCCACGCGATCGTCTACGGCCTGCCCAAGCGGGAGGTCGAATCGCGGGTGCAGTACACGTTGGGCCTGGTCAACCTCTGGCCGTACCGCCACGAGATGGTCAGCCGGCTCTCCGGCGGGATGGCCCGCCGGCTTGAGATCGGACGAGCCCTGCTGCACCAACCCGATGTGCTGTTCCTCGACGAGCCGACGGTTGGGTTGGACCCGCCGAGCCGGACCCGGATCTGGACCGAGGTGCGAAGGCTCCGCGAGTTGACCGGCCTGACCGTGCTGATGACCACGCACTACATGGACGAGGCGGAGTACGCCGACCGGATCGCGATCATGACCGGCGGGGAGATCGTCGCGATTGACTCACCCGCCAGCCTGAAAGGCGCGGTGGGGCTCGACCGGGTGCGGCTGCACACCACAGACGACGAGTTCACGGTGCAGACGCTCGCCGCGGCTGGACTGTCCGCCTGGGTCGACGAGGGCTCCATCGTGGTGTACCTCCCTGATGCCGAACGAGAGGTTTCCTGGTTGCTGTCGTTGATCCGGGTGCCGATCCTCAGCATGAACGTGCAGCGCCCCAGTCTTGACGACGTGTTCCTACACTTCACGGAACGGTCTCTGGCAGGCAATCCGAAGCCCGCGCCGCGAGCGATCACGCAACGCGGCGACACCCGCTGATGCAGGACAACCGTCGCTCCGCGAGGCTGCGCAGGCACGATGAGGAGTCGGACGAGCGCGGCATGGCGTTCTTCGAGCCGGAACAGGACGGGGACTGGCACGAGGCCAGCGCCGCCAGCGCGTACCGCGGGCTACCCGGGCCGGACGACGACCCTGGGCGTCCCGACGCCGGCGACGGCTGGCGCGAATCCCGGCGTCAGGAGGCTCGTCACGACCGTGACGTCGCCGGCCCCCAACGCCGTCCACGCAGCCGGGTGTCGCGGGCCAGTGCCGATTCGCAGCAGGACGACGCGCAGGGCCCATATCGTCGCGACGATGCCTATCAGCGCGACGAGGCTTACGAAGCCGCGTACCCGGAGCCGTACGGTGACGACGACCCCGGCGGCTGGGAAGGCCCCGACAACTGGGATGGCCCTGACGACGGCGGTGTCCCGGCGGAACCGGACGAACGCACCCAAGTCCTCAGCGGCGAGGTGGTCAGCTCCACCATCGGACCCGACCCTCGGGTGGCGCCACGGGGCCCGGAGTCGGAGCCCTGGGCCGACCTGGATCCGGACAAGGTGCGGCGGCACCGGGCGCCCAGGGAGTTGCGGCTGCTGGTCGAGTTCCGGGTCATGGGCGTGGTGCTGCGGCGGGAGCTCACCAAGTACTGGCGTAGCAAATCCAGAATCGCCTCCGGCTTCGCCCAGCCGTTGTTGTTCCTGGTGATCTTCGGTTTCGGCATGCAGTCTGTGGTCAGTCAGGCGAGTGGGTTCAACTTCGGCGCCTTCGTCTTCCCCGGCGTGGTCGCGATGAGCGCGCTCGGACGCGCCCTCGCAAGCGCGATTTCGATCGTGTATGACGGCCAGCACGGTTTCATGCGCGAGATGCTGGTGGCGCCGTCAAGCCGGGCCTCGATCGTGATCGGCGCGTTGGCCGGGGGAGCGGTGACCTCGGCGGTGCAGGCGCTGCTGCTGCTGGTGGCCGCCCCGCTGATGGGGCTGTGGCCAAGTCCGCTCGCCCTGATCGAGTCCATCTTCGTGGTGATGCTGATGGCGGCGGTGGTGACCGCGCTGGGCGTGGCCGGAGCGACCTTCATCAAGAGCTCGCAGAGCTTCCAGGCGGTCACCCAGACGGTGATGTACCCGATGCTGGCGCTGTCCGGAGCGCTCTTCCCGATGCAAGGTCTTCCCGGATGGATCCAGGTCATCGGTGAGCTGAACCCGTTCACGTACCCGGTCGACGCGCTCCGGCGGGTGCTGCTCGAGATCCACACGACTCCTGACTCGCCGGTGGCCCAACTCACCGGGATCGAGTTGTTCGGCCATTCGCTGTCTGTCCTGGAGGAGTTGGGGATCACCGCGGCTGTGACCGCGTTGATGGTCGCGATCGCGGCCCGTAACTTCGCAAGGGTGGAGTGAGTCGCCAAGGCGGGGCCGATGCGGCGACACACCAGAGTTGTGGAGCGGCTATCGTGTGAGGTCGCTGCTTGAGTTTCCGTCGGGAGGACGATCCAGACATGTTGGCGTACGTGTTGGTTGGTTTGCTAGCCGTGACCAGCTTGTTGCTCGTGGTGTTGATCCTGCTGCACAGCGCCAAGGGCGGCGGTCTGTCAAGCATGTTCGGTGGTGGAGTCTCCTCGAACCTCGCGGGATCCTCGGTTGCGGAGCGAAACCTGGACCGCTACACGGTCATGATCGGCATTCTCTGGCTCGCCTGCATCATCGGCCTGGGGCTGCTCCTCAAGGCTGCCGAGGCCGCAGGTGGGGGTTCCTGAGTTGGCTCTGGGCGCCTTGCCCGAGTTCTGCGGGTTCTCCCGTATCTGTTTTTCGGCCTAGACTCATCGGCGCGGCTCGATTGCGAGCCGCGCTCAGTGGCGGGCCGCTCATTGCTCACCGGCACGGCCCAGCCGCGAGGCGAAACGCTCTACACCCCCCTTACATGAGGAGCGAGCAGCCGTGGCAGGAGGCAACGCCATTCGTGGCTCGCGTGTGGGTTCAGCCCCCATACGCTGGAGCGAACGAGGAGAGCCAGCCCCGCGTCGTAATGTGTCGTACTGGTGCGTGAACGGCCACGAGACCCGGCCGTCCTTCGCATTGGAGGCGCAGCAACCGCCGACCTGGGACTGTCCCCGATGCGGAATGCCCGGTGGTGAGGACCGGGACAACCCCCCAGCACCGCCCAGCAATGAGCCGTACAAGTCTCATCTGGCGTACGTGAAGGAACGCCGCACCGACGACGACGGCGCCGCGATTCTGGCGGAGGCGTTGGCGCGGCTTCGTCAAGTGCGCGGAGAGGTGTGACCGACACCGCGCCGGGGCGCCTGACCGACTGCGCTGCCCGCTAACGCAGGCTGCGCAGCGTCGGCGGCACCGCCCGGGCGGCTGCCCGATCCAGCAACCACAAGGTGCGCTCCACACCGCGCACACCCGCTGCTGGCAGCTGCACCGGGCCCGCCCCGGTGAGTGCCATCCTGACAGCCGAGGCCTTGGCGTCGCCGGACGCGATGAGCCAGACCTCCTCAGCCGTGTTGATCGCCGCCAGCGTCATCGTGGTTCTGACCGGCGGAGGCTTCGGGCTGCCCCGCACCGCCGTCACGGTCCGGGTCTCGTACCCGGCGGGAAATCCGGGGAAGACCGACGCGACGTGTCCGTCTTCGCCCACGCCGAGCAGCAGCACGTCGAAGTGTGGCAGCGTTTGGTGCCCCGGCCGGGACGCGGCAGCGAGCTCATCGGCGTACCGGGCGGCGGCTGACTCCGGGTCTGGCCCGTCCGGGCCGTCCGACGCCGGCATCGGGTGCACCCGGGTCGGATCCACCGGCGTCACGTCGAGCAGTGCCGCTCGCGCCTGGGTCTCGTTGCGATCCGGGTGCCCCGACGGCAAGAAGCGCTCGTCGCTCCACCACACGTCAACCCGGCTCCAGTCGACGGCATTGCGCGCCGGGCTGTCCCGCAGCGCCCGGTAGGTCGCCGTGGCGATGGATCCTCCGGTGAGCGCCATGGCGGCGACGCCCCGGGCCGCCTGCGCGTCGATCAGCCTGGTGACGAGCCTGGCGGCCGCTGCTTCAGCCAGCAGGGACGGGTTGGCGTGCACCACCACATCCGTGGTCATGAGCTGCCCCGCCCTGACTGCTCCGGCCGCTCGGCCAACGCGGGATCGTGCCAGATGTGCTCCCGCCGGCCCACTCTGTCGGAGCCGCCCAGCGTGCCCGCGGTGAGATCGGTCGTCACACCGGGCAGCTCCCCGTTCCTGCCCATGGCGGCGCCGAGCGCGTGGGCGTACGGCTGGTCCGGATCCAATCGGCTCAGCTCCTCAGCGAGTTCCTCTCCCAGCGCCCGGTCCAGCAGCGGCATGGTCCGGTCCGGGTAGCTGGTGCGACGCAGCGTCGCTTCTCCTTCTCCTTTCACGATGGACATTAGAACCCCATCGGAGAGGACGAGCTCGATTCTGTTCAGTCGTTTCGGGCCATTCGTGATCACCGGTTCGATGCCCAGCCGCGTCTTCAACCAGCCCGCGAGCAGGACGGCTCCGGGATCTGACGCGGGGGCGCTGATCTCGGCGGACACCGCGGGCGCCGACGCGGTGTCGAAGACGCTGGCGACCAGGGTGCGCCAAGGGGTGATCCGGGTCCAGGCGAGGTCCGTGTCGCCGGGCACGTAATCGGCCGCGCGTTGCGCCAGCGCCGCGATCGGGTCCGGGGCCGCGCTGGCGTCGGTGACCCGGCGGTCGGCGACCACCCCGAGCGGGTCGTACGCGATCCGCTCCGGCGGCGGGCTGCGCCACCACGTCAGCACCGGCACGTCCGGCGCCAGCAGCGGCAGCGCCACCGACTCGGCGTGCAGCGCCAGGCGTCCCTGCATCCGCATCACCACCGCCTCACACGGGCCGAGGCGTCCGCCCACCACGATCTCCGCGTCGAGCTGGGACTCCTGGCTCAGCACATGGCGACGGACCACGATCAACACCCGGGTCGGATGTTGCTGCGCGGCGATGGTGGCCGCGGCCTCGGCCTCCGGCACCCCGCCGTCGTCGGTGATCACGATCAAGGTCAGGGCGAGGCCGCTGGTCACGCCGCCGGCGAAGCGACGCTCCTCAGCCAGCCTCTTGACCACCTGGCTGCCGGTGGTGTTGAACAGCGCTACCACGGTCGGCCTCCGGTTCGGCTGGTCACGGGCGTCGCCATGCGAAACCGTCCTTTGCCAGCATGTCGTCGGCCGCTCGAGGGCCCCATTCGCCAGCCCGGTACGGGTGCGGCGCGACCGGCCCCCACCGCTGCTCCAGCGGATCGATGACTCTCCAGCTGGCCTCCACCTCATCGGCGGCCGGGAACAGCGTCTGATCGCCCAGCAGCACGTCCAGCACCAGCCGCTCGTACGCCTCGGGGCTGGACTCGGTGAAGGCCTCGCCGTACAAGAAGTCCATGGAGATGTCCCGCACCTCCATGGCGGCGGCGGGGACCTTGGAGCCGAACTTGAGCGTGACGCCTTCGTCCGGCTGCACCCGGATCACCAGCTGATTGTGACCCAGGGACTCCACGTCGGCGGCGGCGAACGGCAGGTGCGGCGCCTTGGAGAAGATCACCGCGATCTCGGTGACCCGGCGGGGGAGCCGTTTGCCGGTGCGCAGGTAGAACGGCACCGAGGCCCAACGCCGGTTCTGCACCCCCAGCCGCACTGCCACGTACGTCTCCGTGGTCGAGTCGGGCGGCACGCCCGGCTCCTGCAGGTAGCCGGGCACCCGCATCCCCGCCACCCAGCCCTGTTGGTACTGGCCGCGAATCGCGTGCCGGTCCAGGTTGTCGGGCAGCGTCACGGCCCGCAGCACCTTGAGTTTCTCGGTGCGGATCGCCTCGGACTGGAAGCTGGTGGGCTCCTCCATGGCGGTCAGCGCGAGCAGTTGCAGCAGGTGGTTCTGCAGCACGTCGCGGGCGGCGCCGGCACTGTCGTAGAAGCCGGCGCGGGTTCCGATCCCCATGTCCTCGGCCATGGTGATCTGGACCGCGTCCACGTAATGGGAGTTCCACACCGGCTCGAACAGAGTGTTCGCGAAACGCAACGCGAGGATGTTCTGCACGGTCTCTTTGCCGAGGTAGTGGTCGATCCGGAACACGTCTTGAGGAGTGAACACCGCGTCGACCAGCTGGTTCAGCTCGCGTGCGCTCTGCAGGTCGCTGCCGAACGGCTTCTCCACCACCACTCGGCGCCAGCCGCCGGACCGGTCGTTGTCGGCCAGCCCGGTGCGGGCCATCTGCTTCAGCACAGTGGGGAAGGCCGCTGGCGGGATGGAGAGATAGAACGCGGCGTTGCCGGGGATCCCGTGGGTGTCCCGGAGCTCCTCCAGCTGGGCGGCCACCTTGTCGAACGCGTGGTCGTCCTCGAAGGAGCCGCCGATGAACTTGATGCTGCCGGACAGCCGCGCCCACACCTCGTCCCGCCAAGGAGTGCGGGCGTGCTGTTGCGCCGCTTCCCGGGCCAGATCGGCGAAGTCGCCGTGACCCCAGTCCCGTCGCGCAAAACCCAGCACCGCGAACTCGGACGGCAGCAGACCGCGGTTGGCCAGGTCGTACACGGCGGGGATCAGCTTCTTGCGGGCCAGGTCGCCGGTCGCCCCGAAGATCACCAGCGCGCAGGGCGCCGGGATCCGGGGCAGCCGGCGATCCAGCGGATCTCGCAGCGGGTTGTGCGCCAGCGGCGGATCGTCCTGAGTCATCACAAGCTCCTCAGGGCCATCACAAGCTCCTCAGAGAACGCGCCGCCTCCAGGAGCGCGGCGATTCCCGCCTTCCGGTCGGTCAAGTGCAGCCGCACGATGGGACGGTCGCGTTCGGCCAGCGCTTGCAGGTCTCCGGCGGCCTGGGCGGCTTGCAACTGCCCGAAGCTGTATGGCTTGCCCGGCACCGCCAGGTCCTCCTCCACAGCGCCGGTGATCTGCAGGAACACCCCGGTTTGCGGACCGCCCTTGTGGTACTGCCCGGTGGAGTGCAGGAACCGGGGCCCCCACCCGTACGTGACGGGCGCCGGCGTCCCCTTGGCCAGCAGAGCCTCAGCCAGCAAAGGCCGCAGCTCGGCCAGGTCGGCGTCGGCGAACCGGTCCAGGTACGCCATCACCGCCAGGTAGCCGGCTGGCTCGACCGCCCCGAGCAGCTCCGCGAGCGTCTCGCTCAGACTCCCGGCCGACAATCCGGCGCCCAGCCGCGCCTCGATCGGGCCCGCCACGAAAGACAACGTGGACGCAGGCAGACCCGCAGCCAGGAGCCGATTGGTGTTCTGCTTGCTTTCGGTCACGTTGGGCTGGTTGAAGGGGTCGATCCCGAGCACGTGGCTGGCCACCGCCGTGGCCTGTTCCCACGCCAGGAACTGCGCGCCCAGCGGGCCGTTCACCGCCACCCCGGGCACCACCCGGGTGGCGCCCTGTTCCGTGGAGCGGGCTCCGCCCACGGTTGCCAGCAGGGTCGATGAGCCGGCGCCAGGGGCGTCGGAGGCCGCGGGGGCGCCGGGGGCATCCGGGTGCTCCAGCACCACCGGCAGGATGCCCTTGCCGTCCTTGCCGGTGGACTCGGCGACCAGCTGCTCGATCCAGTCACCCAGGCCGGTGATCCCGGAGCCGTCGTCGGCCACCGCCAGCGTGGCGTGACCGTCCCGCGCCGCCGCGCCCAGCACGGCGCCCAACGCGAACCCGGGATTGTGCTGGTCGGCGTGGGCGTGCCGGGCCAGCTCTTCGGCTTGATCCAGCAGCTCCGCCACGTCGACCCCGGCCAGCGCGCTGGGGACAAGACCGAACGCGGTCAGGGCGCTGTAGCGGCCGCCCACGTCAGGGTCGGCGAGGAAAACCTCGCGGGCGCCTTCCTCAGCCGCCGTCTCCGCCAACGGCGAACCCGGGTCGGTCACCACTACCAGGCGGCTGCCCGGGTCGATCCCGGCCGCGGCGAACGCCTGCGCGTACGCCCGCCGGTGGCTGTCGGTCTCCACCGTGCTGCCGGACTTGCTGGACACCACCAGCACGGTGCGCTCCAGACGGTCGGCGAGCGCCCGGGCCACCTGGCCCGGGTCGGTGGTGTCCAACACGGTCAGCGGCTTGCCGAGAGTGCGGGTGATCACCTCCGGCGCCAGTGACGAGCCACCCATTCCAGCCAGCACCACGTGGTCGACGCCCTCGGCGGCCAGCTCGTCCGCCAGCGCCCGCAGTCGGCCCAGCAGCTGCCGGCTGCGCTTGAACGTGTCGACCCAGCCCAGCCGGACCTTCGCCTCGCTCTCGGCCGCCGGGCCCCACAGAGTCGGGTCCTTGGCCGCGAGGCGCTCCGGGACCCGGTCCGCGATCAGCTCGCTCCGGGTCGTCTCGTGCTCAGGCCCGGTCGCGGTGACAGAGAGACCCGCGGCCGCGTCGAACCAGCTGCTCATGAGCCCGCTCCAGCGGTGTGAGCGGCGCGGGCCTGGACCTGGCTCGCGCCGGCGGTCTGCGCTGCCGGGGTGTCCGGGGTGTCGGCTGCCCGTACCGCGGTGTCCTGGCGTCCCGGCGCGGCGCCGGCGGCGGCAAGCTGCTCGGACACGCTGTCCAGCAACTCGCCCCAGCTGGCGGCGAACTTCTCCACCCCTTCGGACTCCAGCACCCGCACCACGTCGTCGTAGTCGACGCCGACCCGGGCCAGGTCGTCGAGCACCTGCTGCGCCGCCGGGTACTGGTCGGTGATCGTGTCCGGGTTGGTCTCACCGTGGTCGGCGTACGCGTCGACAGTCGCCGCCGGCATGGTGTTCACCACCCCGGGGGCGATCAGCTGCTCCACGTACATCACGTCGCGGTAGTTGGGGTTCTTGGAGCTGGTGGAGGCCCACAGCGGGCGCTGCGGCGTGGCGCCGGCGTCCGCGAGCGCCTTCCAGCGGTCGGAGGAGAACACCTTCTCGTACCGCTGGTACGCCAGCCGCGCGTTCGCGATCGCAGCCTTGCCGAGCAGCGCTTTCGCCTCGGCCGAGCCCAGCTTCTCGAGCCGCTTGTCCACTTCGGTGTCCACCCGGGAGATGAAGAACGATCCCACCGACGCGATCACGGACAGGTCATGGCCGTTCGCTTTGGCCTGCTCCATGCCGGCCAGGTACGCCTCCATGACCGCCTGGTACCGGTCCAGGCTGAAGATCAGGGTCACGTTGACGCTGATCCCCTCCGCCAGGGTGCGGGTGATCGCCGGCAACCCCGCCTCGGTGGCGGGGATCTTGATGTAGAGGTTGGGGCGGTCCACCAGCCACCACAGCGCCTTCGC
>JBOGDL010000378.1:0-5334 GCA_050701815.1 Micromonosporaceae bacterium
TGTGCTCCAGCGCCTGCCGCCACGCGACGGCGGTCTCGTTGGCGTCGGCCGGACGCACCACGTCCAGCCCGGGGATCGCGCGCAACGCGGCGAGGTGCTCCACCGGCTGGTGGGTGGGGCCGTCCTCGCCCAACCCGATCGAGTCGTGGGTCCAGACGTAGACCACCGGAAGTTTCATCAGGGCGGCCAGCCGCACTGCGGGACGCATGTAGTCGCTGAACACCAGGAACGTGCCGCCGTACGGGCGGGTGCCACCGTGCAGGGCGATGCCGTTGCAGATCGCGCCCATCGCGTGCTCCCGCACCCCGAAGTGCAGCGTGCGCCCGTACGGGTCGCCGGGGAACATCTTGGTGGAGTGCTCGGCCGGCAGGAACGACGGCTCGCCGGCCATGGTGGTGTTGTTGCTGCCAGCCAGGTCGGCTGACCCGCCCCACAGCTCCGGAAGCACACCCGCCAGCGCGTTCAGCACCTCGCCGGAGGCTACGCGGGTGGCGATGCCCTTGCCGGCGTCGGCGGGGAAGCTCGGCAGCGCCCCGTGCCAGCCGGCGGGTAGCTGACCTGACTCCAGCCGGTCGCACAGCTCCTTGCGCTGCGGATTCGCGGCGGCCCACGCCTCGAACCCAGTCTGCCATTCGGCGTGCGCCTTGGCGCCCCGTTCGGCGACCTCGCGCGCGTGCGCCAGCACCTGCGGATCCACCTGGAAGCTGGCCTCCGGGTCGAAGCCGAGGGCCAGCTTGGTGGCAGCGGCTTCCTTGGCCCCCAACGCGGAACCGTGGATCTTGCCGGTGTTCTGCTTGGTCGGCGCCGGCCACCCGATGACAGTCCGCAGCGAGATCAGCGACGGCCGGCCGGTCTCGGCCTTCGCGGCCTGCAACGCCGAGTGCAGCGCGCCGACGTCCTCCCGGTACTCGCCGTCGCTCTGGGCGGTCCAGTCCACGGTCTGGACGTGCCAGCCGTACGCCCGGTAGCGGGCCGCCACGTCCTCGGAGAGCGCCACCGCGGTGTCGTCCTCGATCGAGATGCGGTTGTCGTCGTACAGCATGATCAGGTTGCCGAGCTGCTGATGCCCGGCCAGCGCGCTCGCCTCGTGTGTGATGCCCTCTTGGACGTCGCCGTCGGAGGCGAACACGTACACGTGGTGGTCGAACAGGCTCTCCCCGGCTTTCGCGGCCGGGTCCAGCAGGCCCCGTTCCCGCCGGGCCGCCATCGCCATTCCCACCGCGTTGGCCAACCCCTGGCCGAGCGGGCCCGTGGTGGTCTCCACACCCTTGGTGTGCCCGTGCTCCGGGTGGCCGGGGGTGCGCGAGCCCCACTGCCGCAACGCGGCCAGGTCATCAAGCTCCAGGCCGTACCCGCTCAGGTAGAGCTGGACGTAGAGGGTGAGGCTGGAGTGCCCGCAGGAGAGCACGAACCGGTCCCGACCCGCCCAGTGCGGGCGCGCCGGGTCGTGGCGCATCACCTGCTGAAAAAGCAGGTACGCGGCCGGGGCCAGCGACATGGCGGTGCCGGGGTGGCCGTTTCCGGCCTTCTCGACGGCGTCCACGGCCAACACCCGGGCTGTGTCGACGGCGCGCTGGTCTAGTTCGGACCACGTGAGGCGCGGGCCAGTCTCGGTCACTTGCTCAACTCCCATCCCTGGGCAATCTGGTGTCAATCTCTCGCGGAGAAGCGCGGCTACTGCCGGCTGGCGCCGAGCAGCGCGGCCCCAGCCGGTTGGTGAGACTCCAGCGGGAACACCGTGATCGCGGGTTACCGCTGGCCATCTGCACGGGGGGTCATGAGGCGCGGGTGCGCGCCGCGTCGACCCTACCCGGCGTGAGGCGGCGGGCCCGCCCCGATCCGTTCTGTCCTAGCCACGCGTCCGGAGCCGGGTTGGTGGCAGGAGAACTCGCACTGGGCGTCGAGCCGTCGCGACGGGTTCGGCATGACGGCGGGCTGAGCGGAGCGGCTGGCTCGGCAGGGTGGGAGAGTGGCGCAGAGCACCCGGTTCACCCTGCTGGCTGGCGCGAACCTGGCCCGCTTTACGCTACCTGTGATGAGCACGCTGACCGGGCAGGAACGCCCCGTGGCAGAAGCCGTCGGGCCCGTGCCCGCCGGTCCTCTTGAGCACTCCAAGGCTTTGACGCAGCCCTCCCCGCTGGGTGTGATCCGGGCGTACGTCGCGCTCACCAAACCCCGCATCATCGAGCTGCTGCTGATCACCGCCGTGCCCACGATGTTCCTGGCCGCGGGCGGGTTTCCGGGGCTGCTCGACGTGCTCGTGGTGATCGTGGCCGGGGGCCTGTCAGCGGGCAGCGCGAACGCGCTGAACTGCTACCTCGACCGCGACATCGACCAGGTGATGCGTCGCACCTCCCGCCGGCCGCTGCCCCGGCACGTGGTGGCGCCCCGGCAAGCGTTGATCTTTGGTCTGGTGATCGGCGCGCTCTCCATCGGGCTGATGGTGGCAGCGGCGAACCTGCTGGCCGCCGCGCTGACCGCGGGGGCGATCTTCTACTACGTGGTGATCTACACCATGTTGCTCAAGCGCAACACCGTGCACAACACCGTGTTAGGCGGTGTCTGCGGGGCGATGCCGGTGCTGATCGGCTGGGCGGTGGTCACGGGCTCGCTCGACTGGCCGGCCTGGGTGCTGTTCGGCGTGGTGTTCCTGTGGCAGCCCACCCATTTCTGGGCGCTCGCGATCAAGTTCAAGGACGACTACGCGGCGGCCGGCATCCCGATGCTTCCCGTGGTGGCGTCGCTGCGCCGGGTGGCTGTCGAGTCCTGGCTCTACGCGGTGCTGACCGTGGCCTGCTCACTGCTGCTGTGGCCCTTGACGACCACTCCGTTGTACGGGGTGGCGGCGCTGCTGCTGGGCGCGCTGCTGCTGGCTGAGGCGGGCCAGTTGTGGGCTCGGGTGCGGCGCGGTGCGGCGCCGAAGCCGATGCGGCTGTTCCACTGGACCAACACGTACCTGACCTTGCTGTTCCTCGCGGTCGCCGTCGATGTGTTCCTCCAGTGAGCCGCTTCGAGCGAATGGCTGAGCGGACCTCATACGTTCGGCCAATGCTGCGGTAACGGTGCTCACAAGCCCCGCGTGAGCTGGTTGCTGAGCCCTCGAAAAGTGGCTGATGGTGGCCGGATGACTGACATTGTTGTCGATTCCCACACCGTCGACTCGCATGTGCCCGAAGGGCTTGTTCATGCGATCAAGAAGTTTGCCGCCGCCCACCAAGGGGCCCAGGCTGTGGTGGAGTACGAGCCGAAGCGTGGGGCCCGTATCGTGATCACCGGCAAGGACGGCGCCTCGGTGCAAGGCGCCGCCCCCGCGACCGACATCGCTCGCGACGCCTGCCGGCAAGCTGGCGTCCAACTCGTGAACACGTGGGAGCAGGAGATGTTCGCTGACATCCGTCAGGCCAGCGCTTGATCAGTTCACGGGTCGCGGTGGCGACCTGCGGAGAACTTCCCGACATCGATCCTGACGACGCCCCGCTCGTCGCGTCACTGGCGAAGCGCGGCATCACCGCCACGCCAGCGGTCTGGGATGACCCGGCGGTCGACTGGTCGCAGTTCGACCTCACCGTGATCCGCTCCACGTGGGACTACTCCCGGCGCCGGGAAGACTTCCTGGCGTGGGCGGCGCGCACCCCACGTCTGGCCAACCCGGTCGCCGTGCTCGAGTGGAACACCGACAAGCGCTACCTCGAGGAGCTTTCCCGGGCCGGCGCCTCGACCACCCCCACGGAATGGCTGGTGCCGGGCACACCATGGGACTCGCCCGACGCCGGGCAGTGGGTGATCAAGCCGACGGTCGGCGCCGGGAGCATCGACACCGGCCGGTACGACATGTCCAAAGCGGCGGAACGGGAGCTGGCGCATGCGCTGATCGCGCGGCTGCATGGCGGCGGCCGGCACGTGATGGTCCAGCCGTACCTGAGCGCCGTGGACGAGCACGGTGAGACAGCGCTGATGTTCTTCGGCGGCCTTTACAGCCACGCCATCCGCAAGGGGCCGATGCTCAGCGGCCCGTACCAGGATGTGGCCGGTCTCTTCCAGCAGGAGGACATCAGGCCTCGGGAAGCCTCGGCGGCAGAGCTCGAGGTCGCGGAGAAGGCTCTGGCCGCCATCCCGCTACCCGACCCGCTGCTGTACGCCAGAGTGGACCTGATTCCCGGGCCGGACGGGCAGCCGGTGCTGGTGGAGCTGGAATTGGCCGAGCCGTCGGTGTTCCTCCGCCACGACGACGCCGCCGGCGAGCGGTTCGCGGCCGCCGTGGTCGCCGCTCTCCGGTAACCAGCGCTCACGCCGCGCCCCGTGGCGCCGACCCGTCGTGTCGGGTGCCGTCCAAAGGCTACTGGGGCCGCTGCCCGCGGCGTCCTGCTGCTAACGCGCCGCGGCCGCGGCGGGGGCGCGGTCGCGCGCCGGGTGGCGGCCGTGGACCGGGCGTGCCCGGGTGTCGAGCAGCAGGCGCAGGGCCGCCAGCCACACCGCGCACGCGCCGGCCATGTGCAGCCCGACCAGCAGCACCGGCAGCGCGGTGAAGTACTGCACAAACCCGATCAGCCCTTGCGCCAGCTCCACTCCGAGTAACAGCAGCGCCACCTTGGCGGCCCGTGGCGCGGCGGTGGCCCGGAATCCGAGCCAGGCCGCGATCGAGAGCCCGAGCAGCAGGAACACCGCGTCGGCGTGCACCTGGGCTATCAAGGCGGGGTCGATGTCGATACGTGGTGAGCCGGGGTCTCCCGCATGGGGTCCGCTGCCGGTGACCACCGTGCCGATGCCGAGCACCGCCAACGCGGTCGCGGTGATCAGCCAAGCCAACCAGCGCAGCGGCCCGGGAACCGTGGCGTGGGCAGGCTGATCGGACTCACCTGACCGCCGCCACAGCAGGTACGCCACCGCGATCACCGCCATCGACGTGGTGAAGTGCCCCGCGACCACCCAGGGGTTGAGGTTCACCCGCACGCTGAGGCCGCCGATCAGGCCCTGAACCCCGACCAGGCCGACAACCGTGACGGCGAGCCGGGTCAGCCCGTGCCGGCGAGGCCGCCCAGACAGCACCGCGATCAGCGTTCCCACCGCGATCAGCCCGACCAGGATGCTCAGCGCCCGGTTGCCGAACTCGATCACCCCGTGCACGCCCATCTCATGGGTGTTGACGTACGACCCATCGGTGCATCGGGGCCAGGTGGGGCAGCCCAGGCCCGACCCGGTGAGCCGCACCGCTCCGCCGGTGAGCACGATCAACACGTTCGCGATCAGCGAAGCCAGCGCGAAGCCCCGGATCTGACCGGGGGAGGCGGACCACAGACGGGGTCGAGTCACACCGGACATCGTATGGACGCCGCG
>JBOGDL010000379.1:0-5653 GCA_050701815.1 Micromonosporaceae bacterium
AGCTTTCCGATCATCCGGTCGAGTTCCTGACGCTTCAGCAGCAGCTTCCGAACCCGCCTCGGCGTGTGATTGGTCCAGGTGCCCTGGACGTACTCGGGGATGTGAACGCTGTGCAGGTAGAGCTCCCCGTGGGAGATCGCCGCGAACGCGTCGGTCAAGGACGCCCGACCGGCCCGCAGTGACTTGACCTCGGTGCCGGTGAGCACAAGCCCAGCCTCGTACGTGTCCAGGATGGCGTAGTCGTGCCGCGCCTTGCGGTTGGAGGCGACCACCTTCCGCCCTTTTTCCCGCGGCATCTGACGCCACTTCCCTTCTGATTGCTGATGGCACTGGCAGCGATCGGCAATCCTACCCACGGCGGCGCCGGCGCATGATGCTCCATGACGCCGGCGCGCAGATCAAACCATTTCCCGCCCCGCCCTGCGGGCATCCGGCTTCCGCCCCGCCAGCGGAGGGGTCGTCGCCTAGCAGAGACAACTAGGCAGCCACCCGAGCGGATTCACCGGATCGCCGTCCAGCCGCACTTCAAAGTGCAGGTGATCACCGGTGGAGGCGCCCGTGGACCCCACCCTGCCGATCACCTCGCCCCGCCCCACCCGTTCTCCCGCTGAGACAGCGAGGCTGGACTGGTGGGCGTAACAGGTGGCGAGGCCTTCCCCGGTTTCGACACCGTGGTAGACGCAGGTGTAGTTGCCGTACCCGCCGTAGTAGCCGGCCCGGAACACCGTGCCTGCCGCCGCGGCCCGCACCGGCGTGCCGCCGGCCGCCGCCAGGTCCACCCCGGCGTGCAACTGCCACACCTGGTAGTACGGGTCGAAACGGCGACCGAAGTCGCTGGACTTGTACCCCTGGACGGGCATCATGAAGTACCCGCCGCCAGTGCGCGTCCCGTCGCGTTCCCGCGCCCCGTCCCTGCTTGTGGCAGCCGCCTTCCGCGCGGCATCCCGCTTGGCCAGGCCCCGGATCTGGGACGCGATTCGCTCGCTTTCAGCCTCCAGTTCGCGATAACGCTCCAGGCTCGCGTGCCGCTCGCCGCGGGCGGCGCGTAACCCCTCCTTGCGGGAGGCGATCAGCTCCCGAACTTCCCCGGCCGCCCCTGCCGCGGCCCGACGAGCGTTCCGGGCGGTGACCAGCGCCTCTTCGGCACGGCGTTGCACTCGTACGGCTTTGCGTTTGGCCAGCTCCGCGGAGTTCTGCTTCAGCTTGCTCTCGTGACGCAGCTTCGACACCCTGCGCAGCGCGTTCTGATGGCCCTTGGCCACGCGGTTCACGTAGGCCATCCGTTGCGCGAGGTCGGTGGGCGTTTTCGCATCCAGCAGCGACCCGAGCACCACCGCCCCTTGCCCCTTGTACGCCGCCGCCGAGTACGCTCCCGCGCGTTCCCGTGCCGCGGCCACGCGACGCTCCGCGGCCCGGTACGCCTTGGTGGCCGTGCTGAAGACACGCCCTGCGCGGGCGGCATTCCGGGCGGCCCGCTTGGCCCGCACCTCAGCCGCGGCCTGCTCGCCTGTCGCCACCGCGAGTTGCTCTTTCGCCTCGGGCAGTTTTTGGTTCGCGTCCGTGTACGCGGCGCCGGCGGCGCGGGCGCGCTTGGTGGCGGCCTCAAGCGTTGACTTGGCCCGGGCAAGCTCTTTGTCGATCCGGCTCTTGTCGTCGTGCGCGTCACCCCATGCGGCGCCGCTGACGAGCAGACCGAGCACGAGAACCACCGCCCAGAACGGGCCGGCAGGAGCCCTGGCGGTAGACCGCCGAGGAGCTACGCCGGGTTCCCTCGACGGTGTCACCTCACAAGTCGACACCTAATCACCCCAACAATCAGCTGAGGTTCGACCTCTGGTTGAGGGTGAGCGTACCCGTACCATCAGGGTAAAAGCGGTCAATTTCCACAAAGGGCCAAACTTAGGGTGACGAGGCCAGCTTCAAGCTCAGGACCGCTGCGCCAAGGCGAGGTGACGACAAACCGCCCGGCGTGGCCGGGCGGTTTGTCGGGGAATCTGTCAGGCGGGGCGTCAGACCTTGATGTAGAAGCGCAGCGTGATCCAGCCCGTGACGGCGCTCACAATGGCCGCGGTGACGGCGAGCACCGGCAGCATCAGGTGCACCTGGCTCCAACTCAACGGCGTCAACACGCCTTGGAAGAGCGACTTCAACGAGCCGTCGATCAACACCAGCTTGGTGACTATGAGGGTGCCGTACGCGAACACGGCGCCGATCAGCCCCGCGAACACGGCCTCCAACACGAACGGCGCCTGGATGAACCAGTTCGAGGCGCCCACCAGCCTCATGATCGCCACTTCTCGTCGCTTGCTGTACGCCGCGACTTGAATCGTGTTCGCCACCAGCAACAACGCGGCCAAGCCGGTGACCACGGCGATCACCAGAGACAACGTCTGCAGCGCGCCCAGGATGTCGAACAGCTTCTGCAGCACAGCGCGCTGGTCCACGATCTCATCCACGCCGTCGTACTCCTGGTACTTGGTGCGGATGGCGTCGAACTTCTCCGGATCCTTCAGCTGCACCCGCAGCGACTCCGGCAGCGACTCCGGTTTGGTCGCGTCCACCAGGTCGGGAGCGTCCCTGAACTGCTCCTGGAACCGCTGGTACGCGGCGTCCTGAGTCTCGTGCACCACGTCCTTCACCAGCGGGTCAGAGCCCAATTCCTGCTTCAAGGCGTCGCGCTGACCGTCGGTCACGTCCTTGCTGAGGAAGATCGCGACCTCGATCTCGGAGTAGTAGAACTCCTTCATGTCCTGCACCTGCAGGAACATCAGCGCACTCGCGCCCAGCAGGGAGAGCGACACCGCCATCGCGATGATCATGGCAACGGTCATCGTCACGTTGCGCCACAGTCCGACGGCGACTTCGGACAGCACGTATTTCGCGCGCATCGGGTTCCTCTCGGTGTCCTGCTCCGCTGGGATTCAATTCGTCGATCGGCCGACTCAGCAGGCCGGTTGCAGCCGGTTCAGCAGACCAGCTGCGGTGCTATGGATCCGCTCAGACGCACGCCGGGCGCGCCGTGAGGGGTCGTTGGTCAGCCGTACACGCCTCGCTGCTGGTCGCGAATCAGCCGCCCGTGATCAACTTCGATCACCCGGCGCCGCATCTGGTTCACGATGTTCGAGTCGTGGGTCACCATCACCACGGTGGTGCCGGTGCGATTGATGCGGTCGAGCAACCGCATGATCTCCACACTGGTGTCGGGGTCAAGGTTCCCGGTGGGCTCGTCTGCCAACAACACCAAGGGACGGTTGACGAACGCGCGAGCCACCGCGACCCGCTGCTGCTCACCACCGGACAGCTCGGACGGATAACGGTGCTCCTTGCCGCCCAGGCCGACCAGTTCCAGCACCTCTGGCACCACCCGACGCGCCACCGCGTTGGACTTGCCGATCACCTCAAGCGCGAACGCCACGTTCTCGGCGGCGGTGCGGGTCGGCAACAGCCTGAAGTCCTGGAACACACAGCCCAGGGAACGGCGGAAGTGCGGCACCCGCCCCTGGCGCAGCGAGCCGACGTCACGACCGTTGACGAACACCTTGCCCTTGTCCGGCTGGACTTCCCGCAGCAGCAACTTGATGATCGTCGACTTGCCGGCGCCACTGGGCCCGATGAAGAAGACGAAGTCGCCCTTTTCAATCTCAACGCTGACATTGTCCAGCGAAGGGCGCGCCGCCTTGGGGTACATCTTCGTCACGTGCTCAAGCCGAATCACGGGAAGCGAGTGTACGCGGTGCTCAAGCGGCCGAATGCCCAGACGTGAGCCAGGTAGCAATGATAGAGCCGGAAACGTTCAGAGGGGCACTGGTTCGTCGCCGACAGTGACGAGAACGCCAGCGACGTGGGCTTAGGACCCAGGGACCGTCTCCCGCTGGCGGCGCCAGCGAATCCCCGCCTCAATGAAATCGTCCAGATCGCCGTCGAACACGTTGGACGTGTTGCCGGTCTCCTGTTCGGTGCGAAGGTCCTTGACCATCTGGTACGGGTGCAACACGTAGGAGCGCATCTGGTTGCCCCACGAAGAGTCACCATCGCTTCGCAAAGCGTCCATCTTGGCCTGCTCCTCCTGCCGGCGCCGTTCCAGCAGTCGAGCCTGCATCACCCGCATCGCGGCGGCCTTGTTCTGCAGCTGCGATTTCTCGTTCTGGCAGGTCACCACGATCCCGGTCGGGATGTGGGTCATCCGCACCGCGGAGTCGGTGGTGTTGACGCTCTGTCCACCCGGACCCGACGAACGGTAGACGTCGACCCTCAGCTCGTTCTCCGGAATCTCGATGTGGTCGGTCTGCTCCACCACCGGGAGCACGTCCACCCCGGCGAAGCTGGTCTGCCGCCTGCCCTGGTTGTCGAAGGGCGAGATCCGGACCAGCCGGTGCACCCCCTGCTCCACCGACAGGGTGCCGTACGCATATGGGGCCTTCACCGCGAAAGTGGCCGACTTCAACCCGGCCTCCTCAGCGTACGAGGTGTCGTACACCTCAGTCGGGTAGCCATGACGCTCAGCCCATCTCAGATACATCCGGAGCAGCATCTCGGCGAAGTCAGCCGCGTCCACCCCGCCGGCGCCGGCGCGGATGTTGACCAGCGCCTCGCGGGAGTCGTACTCCCCGGACAGCAGCGTGCGCACCTCAAGCTCGTCGATCGCCTTGCGAAGCGCGGTCGCCTCGGTGGCCACCTCCTGGCGCGAGGCCTCGTCGTTCTCGGACTCGGCCAGCTCGAGCAGCACGGCAGCGTCATCGAGCCGGTCCCGGAGGGACTGCAACCGGTTGATCTCGCCTTGCACGTGGGAAAGCCGCGAATTCACCTGCTGAGCACGTTCCTGGTCGTCCCACAGGTCGGGAGCGGCAACCGCCTCCTCAAGCTCGGCGCGCTCCTTCTGCAAGGCGTCCACATCGAGCACCTTCGCCACGCTGCGCAGGGTGGAGTCCAGGTCTCGCAGCTCGTCGTGCAATTCTCCGCTGGTCACGACCGTCAAGCGTACGCCGGGGCCAGCGAGGGCACTGCTCGGGAGCCGTCCGGCGCGGCCGCGGTGACCACCCGGCCGGCGCTCGGCCGCCGGGTCAGGTCGGGAGCCGCTTCAGCCAGGTCAGAGAAGCCTTGTGGTACGAGACCGCGAACTCCAGCGCGGCGGCCCCGTAGTTGTCGCCCTCTTTGCTGGCCTCCTTGACGTGGTCACGAGCCTCCGCCAACGCGCTGGTGTGGTACTCGAGCGCCTCGTCATGCAGCTCGCGAAGCTGCTTGTCCGTGTGCAGATCTCCGAACGCGGCCCGCAGGCTCACCGGGTTGCGCAATTGATCACGTCCAAGCGGCTCGTTCAGCCACCGGGTGAAGGCGCGCTTGCCGGCTGCCGTGATCGAGTACGGCTGACTTGAACGTGGGCCAGGTTTGCCGAGGCGGACGTATCCAGACTCCGCAAGCGCTGGAAGCTCTCGATAAACCTGACTGCGTGTCATCGACCAAAATGGGCCGAGTCTGCGATTCGCAGCGCCCATCAACTGACCGCCCGTCATCGGCCCTTCATGCAACAGCCCTAGTAGGGCGGCTGCAGTCGCGTTCAATCCGGATTCCGCCATACCTACACGCTGCCACCGAAGCTGACGGAAATCCAGGATTTCGATCAATCCACTGTGCACCGTGCGTAACGGACTGTCCG
>JBOGDL010000380.1:0-3482 GCA_050701815.1 Micromonosporaceae bacterium
CACCGGGGTCCGGCCCGTGATCGACTCAGTCCGCCCGTTCTCTGAGGCGCGGGAAGCGTTCGCCCAAATGGCCGCAGGCGACGTCTTCGGCAAGCTGGTCCTCGACCACACCCGCTGATCGCGTTTCTGCTGCGTATGCGGGGTGTGGTGGCTCTGTTCGCGCTGGATCCCGCCAACCAGGATTGACGCGCCCGACTACGGTTCCCTCTGCCCCAGAAGGTTCCTAGTTGGGAGATATTCGCCGTGTCGTTCTTCGATGTCCTGAAGATGTTCAAAGACCCACTCGCGGACGCGGACTTCTACAAGTTCCATGTCGAGCAGAAATGGCCGTGGGAGCTGACGCTGACGCCGGAGCAGGAGAAGGCGTTCATGGCCGGGCTTGAGGCGTTCGACGACGATGAAGGCGGCTGCTACCCCGCGCGGGAAGAGGGCATCCTGCGGGTGTACGACCCGATGATGCTGATCTCGCTGTTCTCCATGACCGAGCAGTTCGCCGCGATGGGGCCGGCTGCGTTGCAGGATCCGGCGGGAGCCATCAAGGAGTTGGTGGATCAGGCCACGGAGGGCGAGGTGGACGGCGTCCTCTACATCGATGACGAGTGGATGGGCGAAGACGAGACCAAGATCGACGGCATGGACAAGTACGAGTTCACCAGCGCCGTGATGGACGCGACCAGCGCGCAGGGGGTGGACCACGCGACCGCCGGAACCTATGCGGATGAGAACTACGGCTACGCCGCGATGGGCGTTCTCCTTAGGTATCCCGACCACGTCCAGCAGATGTACGACGACGCGCACGAGCTGTCGGGCGAGCACAAGCCGTACCGCAACCGGCTGGACGTCATCAAGGACGTGGTGACGCCGGAGAACCCGGAGTACCTTGCCGCCTTCGACAAGGCGGAGGCGGAGAAGGCCAAGCACATCAACACGTTGATGTTCTGCTTCCAACGAATGGCCGAGCAGTACCGAGAGGCCCGGCCGCAGATGCCGCACGCCGCGCCCAAGGATGTCCTCTCCCTGGTGATGGCGCGGATGCTGGCCGAGGGAATGTCGGGGTGCACCTGGACCCGGCCGCCGACCCAGGAGCAGCACGAGCTCGCCCTTGCCCTGCTGAGCAACCGCAGCTGAATCGAGCACACACGTGGGCACGTACCAGGGGAACGCTGTCAAGGCCGTGTTCACGGCGATGGCAGAGCAGATCGACGCCGCAGCTCCGCGCGGTTGGAAGCGCGCGGAGCTACGCGGGTACGCGGCCGGCCCGGACGCCGCCGGGCACCGCGGCTTGAGGTTCGAGCCGGACGAGCTGAACGAGTACGGCGCGAACGACATCGACGTGTTCGACGGCATGGGAGAGCTGCACACGTTGCTGGAAGCCTCGGACAACCTCACGATCGAGTTGGAGCTGGAGTCCCGTGGTCGCTACCGCGCGATGCTGAGCGAGCGACTTGACCGGACGCACGGTCGGGGGTTCCGGTACCTGCTTGACCCGGACTCCGCGCCGCCTGAGCCCGGCGAGCTGCAGACCAGCCCGGACGCGCTGGAAGCGGGCGACCCCGGCGAGGCGGTAGCCCTGCTCGGCGAGTACCTGCGCCGGCTCGGCGAGATCCTCGGGCCGGGCTCGGAGCGGGACCTGCCGCCTCCGCTCCCGGAGCTGGAGCGCCAGGAGATCATGGCTGACCTGGGTGTCGTGCTGCCGCAAGATCTCAACGCCTTGTACGCGGCCGTTGACGGCGACGGCGGGCGGGGTCTGCTCCACGGGCACGGCTGGTTCGGCTTGGAGATGCTGGCTGAGTTCTGTGATCCGGAGGAACGTTGGTGGGTCACGCGGGGGTGGCGGCGGCACGTGTCCCCGGCGTTCATCAACGAGTTCGGGCCGCCGCTGACGGTCCGGCGGCTGAGCGACTGTCCGGCATGGATCCCGTTCGCGACCGACACGTTCGGCAACTACCTCGCCGTCGACATGGCGCCCGGTCCGCGGGGCCGACCCGGGCAGGTGATCCTGATCGGGCGCAACCACGGCGACGGGCCGACGTACGTCGCCGACTCGGTGACCAGCCTGCTCCGCCGCCATGTGGACGCGCTGGCGTCCGGCTCCTTCAAGCGCGGCGACGAGGGCGGGCTGTGGATCAACGCCGGCGACCTGGAGCACCACAAGCGGCACTACAGCGAAACCTGCACGCTCGAGGTGACTGGCCTGGACGCGGCGCCGGTTCGGGGGATGCGTCCAGAGATCCGCGAGCTGACAGTGCGCAACGCGCCCTGGGCGGGATTCGGTCCGGTGCGCGGCGCCCCTGCGTTGTGGCAGGTCTCGGTGCACAACTGCCCCGGCGCGGACCTCTCACCGCTGCGCGACACCCCGGTCGAGGTGCTCGACCTGGCGATGGACACCATCGATCTGACAGGCCTGGAGAACCATCCGACGGTACGGAGGGTCGTGCTGCACAGTGAGAAACCGGTTGACCTGAGGCCGTTGCTGTCCTGCCCTCGGCTGCACGGGCTCGACCTGACCGACGCGCTCGCGGCAGATGTCTCCGTGTTGGGGGAGGCGACCAGGCTGCAATACCTGAAGCTGCAGCGTCCGCAGTGGGAGGAGCTGTGGCGTCGCAAGGCGGTGCCCGCGTCACTGGCTCTCGCCGAACTGGCCGAGGAGCCGCCACAGGAGCGGAAGCTGTACTGGTCGTTCGACAACGCGTACAAGAAACTGCGACCGACGCTTGACGACGCGGTCGACTGGGCGAAGAGCCTGGCGCCAGACAGCGCCGACATCTGGACGTTCAAGGGCAGGTTCAGCGTTCCCCGTCGCTGACTGTTCGCGGTCAGTGGCGATCGGTCTCAGCTGGGAAGGGGCGGCAGTGGCAGCGGCAGCCCGGCCAAGCCGTCGATGCTGGTGGCGACGTGTTCTTTCTTCTGGAAGTACGCGTCCAGCGACTGATCGGTCTCACGCGCGAAGCGGGAGGCGTGCAGCGGGCGGTCCCCGTCGTACGTCATGAACGGGACGGCGTACCCGCAGGTGTCGCGGATGTTCTCGGCGGTCACGACGATGATCGCGCGGAGTCCGTGCGGGGCCGGGTCGATGTCGGGGAAGTGGCTGATCAGCTCGGCCCAACGACCGTCGTCGCGGAACACCGGCTCTCCCCGGCCATGCACGCGCACGATGTTGGGTGGGCCGTCGAAGGCGCACCACATCAGGGTGATGCGGCCGTTCTCGCGTAGGTGGGCGATCGTCTCGGCGTTGCTTCCGGCGAAATCGAGGTACGCCACGGTGCGCTCGTCGAGCACCGCGAACGAGCCGTCCAGACCCTTGGGTGAAAGGTTGATCGTGCCCTCGGCGTCCAGTGGCGCGGTGGCGGTGAAGAAGATGTGCTGCGCCTCGATGAACGCGCGCAGCCGACCGTCTATCCGCTCGTAGCTCTTTCCCATGGGCCCATTGTGGCGGGGTGACGATCTCAACCAGGCATCCATGGGACGGTGATCACGCACAC